>DKQR01000102.1 GCA_002471805.1 Fidelibacterota bacterium UBA7303
ATATTGAAAACAGGGTGTAAAGCGACTCAACACAAGGTGATCCTTACCGTAGATCCCGACACACAAAACCATCTGATTTCTGAAGTAGATAATAATATATACGGGCCGAACGGGACGGTGGATTTAAACCTGTTCTATGATAAAAACACCCGGGAACTGGGCTTGAAATTCCATTATCACGACCAGGATTGGCTCTTCATAGAACAGCAGGAATCTTTCATGTTTCTTTTTGATGATGGGTATATTGTCAGTTTATCGCCCTCAGGGGAAATACATACCAATGTTATTGAGGGCGATCCGCCTGATATTATTGAAGAATGGGGTCAGGTGCCGTGGACAGGACTTATGATAGAAAAAGTACTACAGGAAAAACTGATTGGCGTACGCATCAATGGTAATATCAGGTACAAGGAATATGACCAGGGAATAGCAGAATTACAGCGCAAGTGGAAAAAAATGCTGAGCGAATACCCGGAGATGATTGAGCACCGTCTATAAATACCGCCATTACAGGACAGCAGGGGGTCTGTATAAAGTGGAAACACAAAGGCATATTGTATAATCGTTTTAGAATGAAATGATCTGAACACTAGCATGGCCTTATGAATTTTGAATATTTATTTGGAATATGCCTAATTTCCTTTAGCAGTTTTTTTCAATAATTATGAAAGGAGGTGATCAGTTGTCTAATTCAAGTAGTATGCTGACCTCCAATGGAGCGGCTTATTAGCGCACTCAATTGTTGAGATCCATAGGAGATCAGCTGCATTAAACAGCCGGGTGCTCCGCAACGGGGCACCCGCGCTGTATAGATATTCTTTTATATAAATCAATATTTTCTTCATATTCACTATTGATTATTGTTATAAATACAAGTCGTCTAGGGGAATATTCAAACAACCGATGATTCATTTGCTAAGGAACTCAACATTTCTTCTATTCTTCTTTGGGAATATCATTTCCCTGATCGGATTCGGATTCAACCTGGTGGCAGTGAGCTGGCTGGTCCTTCAAGAAACAGGTTCAGAGTTTGCACTGGGCAAGATTATGGCCCTTGCCACTGCACCAGGAGTTCTACTTGCTCTTTTTTCCGGGATTATCATTGATAAGGTAAATCGAAAATGGCTCATGGTATTTCTGGATGGTTTTCGTTTAATTGTAATCTGTGTATTCTTGCTGGTCCTGGCAAAATCAGGATTCAAAATATCCTACCTTTACCCGGTGACGATTCTCATGGGTCTGGGGAATTCAATATTCTGGCCCACCGCACAGGCATTCGTGCAGGAGCTTGTATCAGAGCGTGATTATTTCCCGGCTAACGCCGTGTTGTCAGCCAGCTACCAGGTTGGTTCCCTTTTAGGCGCCGGTTTGGGGGGCATTATTGTTCACATTTACAGTCCTTTCGCCGCTCTCTGCATCAATGCTGTTACCTATTTTATCTCAGGCATCTTGATCTCGCTGGCACCATTCCAACGGGTGAATATGAAGCATGAACCGGAAAAACTGATTGTTGCGCTTACCCGCGGCTTTGTTTATTTACGGGAGAAGGGTACTATTCTGATCCTTGGATTAATGACCATTTTATCCGATGTGGCAATCTGGGGTGCCTTATCAGTACTAACCATTACTCTATCAAGGGAAGTGTTTTTAGCAGGCAGCTGGGGGTACGGACTCATGGATGGCTTTTATGGTATCGGTGCTTTGATTTCTACTGTTGCTGTTGTCTCGCTGACGAAGAACCTAGGCCGGAGTAAATCACTTCTGGTCTGTTATGCGATTGCAGGCATCATGTGTTTCATCACGCCGCTTCTGGCGTCCATTTATCTGGCGGCAACAGCCTATTTTTTCATGGGTCTGCACAATAACTCCGCCCGTATCATTATCCGGACCGTATTTATGGAAAACATTCCCAACAATATCATGGGCAGAGTGCAGACCATATTCGGCGTATATACCCGGGTGATGGTGGTGTCCAGCGCATTGGCTGCGGGGTGGATTGTTGAGTATCACAATGTCGTGGCTGGGATGACATTCACCACCATTCATTACGCCTTCGCATTCATCGGTACTATCCTGGTGGTATACCTGGGCAGATCATCAAAAAACATACTTGCCGAGGCGACATAATAATGCCCGAACTGCCTGAAGTCCAAACGGTTGTAAACGGGCTTAAAGAAGACCTGGTCGGCGACCGGATAACCTGTATCACACCCATCTGGGAAAAAGTGCTATCCAATTTTATTCCCAGTGACCTGTTCATCAAGGGTAGAACGACCTTGATTCAGGATGTGACCCGGCGGGCAAAATTCATCATTATTCATTTTCCCTCATCCATTTTAGCCATTCATCTCCGCATGACCGGTAAATTGTTCTTTCCTGTTGCAAATCATATCCCAAAGCACACCACTGCGGTGATCAAGTTAGACAGCAGGAAAAAGCTCATTTTCCACGATACACGGAAATTTGGCAGAATATACTTATACAATGATTTGACGCCAATCAATGAAAGACATGGGCCGGAACCGCTGGGAAAAAACTTTTCCGTGGGTTGGCTGCACCGGGCATTACAGCAAAGGAAAAGAAATATAAAAGCACTCCTCCTTGACCAATCCTTCCTGGCAGGATTAGGAAATATCTATGTAGATGAAAGCCTGTGGGCGGCGGGAATCCATCCTGGTTCCATTTCGAACGCTCTTCCGGCAGCAAGGATCAGTAGGCTACATGAAGCTGTACAGGCAATATTAAAAGCTGCGATTACAGCCAAGGGAACAACCATTATTGATTTTTCTTATTTGAATGGCCAAAACGGCCGCTATACCAGTCAACTCCGTATCTTTGGCAGGAAGGGTCAGCCCTGCATCACCTGCGGCCGGGATATTGAAAAAATCAAGGTAGCAGGACGGGGTACCTATGTCTGCAGTAGGTGCCAGAAAAAATACACCAGGGGCCAATCGGCACCGCACCAGGACAGGGGTTGATCTCCAGCCGCTTTGTGAAAGGACGAATTAAAGTAAATAGTGCCAGGCAGGAAAAAATATGGGACTGCAAATGCTATTTTTTATGAATATTATCAACAGAGTGATTAACATTAGAATATGAGGATTTGGGATATATTATGATTACAGTCATCTCTCCGGCAAAAAAGCTCTCATCAGACTGCAGCGCCGCGGATGGATTGCAGAGCACCTGCGAATTCCTGGACCCGGCCAGCACTCTGGTAAAGCTCCTGAAGAAATATCAGCCGGATATGTTAAGTGATATAATGAATATTAGTGAAAATCTATCAATATTAAACTGGGAACGTTACCAGAACTGGAGTATACCCTTTCATTCTGACAGTGCACGGCAGGCTATGTATACCTTTACTGGAGATACTTATACCGGATTCGACATAGCTACATTATCTAAAGCAGATATCAAATTCTGCCAGCAACATACCCGCATATTATCCGGGTTATATGGTTTGTTGAGGCCCATGGACCTGATTATGCCCTACCGGCTGGAAATGGGCACACGCTTGGATCATGGAAATGGAAATGATCTGTATTCATTCTGGGGCGATATTATCACCAAAGCATTGAACAGGGAGCTAAATTCCCATAAGCAGAGAGTTATAATCAATTGCGCATCGTTGGAATACTTCAAAGTCATAGACATGAGTAAATTGGAAGCTGAGGTGGTCACCCCTGTCTTCAAGGAGATCAAAAAGGGCAAGCCGAAAATTGTTTCGTTCTTTGCTAAAAAGGCACGGGGGGCTATGGCACGTTATATAGTCCAAAACCGATTACATAATCCCGCGAATATTCACAACTTCGATCATGATGGATATTGCCACAACCCAAGCCTGTCTACACCAAACACACCAGTCTTTACTCGATAAATGATTTTATTCTATGAGGGAGGAGGTTAACCATGACCATTAACATTCATACAATAATTAGTATTTTAACATTAATTATTTTTGTTTCCACAGGGATTGGTAACCGCGAGGGGTATTTGCATAAACATGGTCAAATAGTCTACGAAAATTTGCTTCATAATCAACCCTATTATACCCAGGAACGTTTAACAAAAAAAGAGCGCAAAAATATACCAAAGCATATTCGCCCAAAACCAAATGCTGAATTTGAAAAAATCAAAACAATGGACCCTGCACTTGGCAGAGTACCCCAGGAAAGGCTATTTAATGCCTTAAAGGAAACAGAACGAAGATTAGGCAATAATCAAGGATCTTCTTACAGAGATTCATTGGTATGGGAAGAACAAGGCCCTTCGAATGTGGCTGGCCGTACCAGGGCTATAATGTTTGACCCTAACGACCCTGATCAGAAACGATTTTGGGCAGGTGGTATTACTGGCGGTCTTTGGTTTACCAATGATATTACAGCATCAGCACCTGTCTGGTATAAAATTGATGATTTATGGGCCAATCTGGCAATTTCTTCGATAGTGTATGATCCAACGAATACCAATATATTTTATGCAGGGACAGGGGAAATATATGCGAATGCGAGTCGCGGATTTGGTATATGGAAATCCGAAGATGGGGGGGATAGTTGGTACCATCTGAGCAGTACTGAGAATTTCTATTATGTAAATGATATGGTGGTTCGTGATGAAAATAACCAGGGTGTCCTTTATGCAGGCACTGGTATGAATTATTATGAAGGGGAATGGCACTCAGGTGCTCATGGTCTTTACCGTTCTGTTAATCAAGGTGCCTCCTTTACGCAAGTTCTTCCAGAAGTTGCGCCCAACAACCAACCTTACCAGCCGTCAGATTTGGAAATTGGAAGTGATAATACATTGTGGGTTGGAACGAGAAGAAATGCGTGGTGGGATGGTGCCGGCACTATTTTAAAGTCTACTGATGGGTTAAACTGGAATGTAGTATACGAGAATATTAATGCAAAAAGAGTAGAACTCGCAGTTGCGCCATCAGATCCAGGTGCAGTATTTGCTGTTGGGAACTCAGTTGAATATTCTGACAACGATATTGGCTTTTTTATTAAAACAAATAATAGCGGTATATCCTGGGCAAATATTTCAATACCGTTAAATGAGAATAATGTACATTTTACCAGAGGGCAAGCTTGGTATGATCTCATTCTCGCGGTGGATCCTGTTACATCATCTACTTTGTATGTGGGTGGTATAGATTTGCATAAAAGTACGGATTCTGGGAACAGTTGGACCCAAATATCTCAATGGTATGGTTACCCATACAGTTATGTTCACGCTGACCAGCATAGTATATCTTTTCGTCCAAATTATCCACAAGAATTTGCTGTAGGAAACGATGGTGGCATTCATTATTCAACAGATGGGGGGTCTACCTTTGAAAATTTCAATAATAATTACTCATTGAAGAATAATGGCTATAATGTAACCCAATTCTATGCTCTTGCAATACATCCTGATGAAAATTCAAATCAGTTTCTTGCTGGATCGCAAGATAATGGAACCCAATATTTTGATGAGCCCGGCCTGGAAAATACGTATGAAATATCAGGAGGAGATGGAGCCTGGTGCTTCTTCAACGAAACTGATCCGGCATACCGAATCACTTCTTATGTGTACAACAATTATTATCTCTTCCATAATTTAAACTATCAATACAAAATTCTTAGTGATAGTGAAACCGGACATTTCATTAACCCCACAGATTTTGATTCAGATAATGATATTCTTTACTCATCCAAAAGTCGTACTTCCCTTACAAGGGTATTTAACGTGACATCTACACCAGAAAGAAATGATATAAATGGTCTTTCCTTAGGCTCATTGGCATCCTGTCTCAAAATTTCGCCTTATGATGCCGGCTATCTGCTTGTAGGCACAGATGCAGGCCGGTTGTTTGAGATTAGTAATGCCAATTCAAACAGCCCAGTTGTCAATGAAATTACATCGGCCAGTTTTCCTCAAGGGTATCTTTCGTCAATAGAATTTGGTCAATCTGAAGATCAAATATTATTAACATTTTCCAATTATGGAATTCCATCTATATGGAATAGTAATGATGGCACTCAATCCTGGGTTAATTTGGACGGAGACCTGCCCGATATGCCGATCCGCTGGGCTATATATCATCCTGAGGATCAAAACTCTATAATTGCTGCCACGGAGATTGGGATTTGGATATGCGACGATGTTAATGCGAATTCTATCCAATGGTACCCAAATAATGGGAGTTTAGCCAATGTCAGGGTGGATATGCTTCGGGTGAGGGAATCTGATAAACTGATTGCTGCCGCCACCTACGGGAGAGGGTTATTTACTACAACATTATCAGCACCGCAAACTTCGATACTGAATGAATCAGCACCTGGTAAGTATAAATTGGCACAAAATTTTCCAAATCCATTCAATCCTTCCACAATAATCCAGTATGAATTACCGCGTGAATCTCATGTTAAACTTGATATATTTGATGTTAAAGGTAAATATATAAGGAGTTTAATCGATAATAAAGAAGTTGCTGGAACACATAATGTACAATGGAATTCACGGGATAGGCAGGGAAGAAAGGTACCAAATGGAGTTTATTTTTATACAATTACTACGAATGATTTCACCCAGACGAAGAAAATGATTTTTATAAAATAAAACTTAATCTTCGTCTTCAATATTGATTGTAATTCCTAGATGGGCTGCAATCAATTGGGCGATTTCCATCTCGGCAGACATGACGATGCCGTCGGCCTCAATAAGGTGAATTATTTTTGGACCAAGTTCTGCTATTTGACCCTCATCCAGGAGTTCTTTAATTCTGCTTAGCACCGCAATAATATAATGTTTCCGGTCTGGCCCGTGTTTCCGGTTTAACACTTTATAGGCATCATTGATATAATTATCTGCCCGTTCGTCAGAATAATCAGGAAATAACTCAGAAATAGCTTTGAGCCAGGATTCTCGCTCTTCGTAGCCCGTCTGTTGATCTGATAATTGCACCGCCGCAAATAAATGCGTGACAGCCTCTAAGGGTGACATTTTCTCAGGAGAGGTTATATCTTTTTTTTTCTTTTTGCCAAACCAGGCCAAACTATGGATTATCCCATTCTGATTTTGTATGTGTTTTCATACTCAAGGCATGAATTTCATGCTTCATAAGTTCACCCATGGCTTCATAAACTTTTTTATGCCGGTCAATTAAACTCAATCCATCAAAACTGTCAGAGACGATCACTGCTTCCAGGTGAAACCCGCCTTCATGCAATTCATGCGCCAAATGCCGACCGGTAAAATCCTTGATTTCAAAATGATGTACATCAAGATTCTGTTCCAGTCGCTGCTTTATTTCTTTTTCAATAGACATTGTATTTTTACCTGTTTTATTTGAATTTTAGTGTATGACAGATCCAAACTTATTTCAATTGACTGAGGAAGATAAAGCCCATTATAACGAATTAATAAATAAAATAGATTTAACCAGTAGAAATGAAATAGTACAGATTATTGGTCCAAAAATTGACTCTATGATGGATGATGGGGACTTAAATGTGATTGAGGTTAATTTAATAAATGATGTTTCTGATTTACTGGGAATTTTGGAACTGTACCCTGATCTGAGACCGATTACGGTTAAACGAATCTTATTCGCAATTTCTTATTTTTGCGATGCGGATGATGAAATTCCGGACATCATTCCAAATTATGGATACCTGGATGATGCAGCGGTGGTACACTGGGTTTTTGATCAAGTAAAGGGAGAGTTACCCGATATCACCCGCGCCTGAGCTTAATATTATTTTGCGGGTTTTTTAGATCTGGCTCGGAAATCTTCTTCTGAGTACTGCCATTGGCACGGGGCACACCACCAGGGTTTGCCATAGTAATTCTCGGCGTTATCTACCAGTTCCAGGGAGTCATTGCATACGGGGCATTTTCTTTTTGTCCCTTCTTTCGGCCAAGCGTAATCAGGCTTGTATTTCAACCCATTTTCAAATGTATGATGAGAATTCATGGATCGAATTTATCACTTATATACTGGGGATGAATAAAGGAAATCAAGTGATAATAAAAAGTAAGATTAGCAATACCCCAAACAGGGAAACACCCATGATAGACTGGAGTTTAAACTCTTTCTCCATGGC
>DKQR01000112.1:0-4308 GCA_002471805.1 Fidelibacterota bacterium UBA7303
TCCTCTGTCAATGCGCCGCGTTTTGCATTGGAAAAGGTTAGGTGTATTTGATAAGAGTGTAACCCATACTGGTATTGCACCAGTAATTCTTCGGCGTGGGGGCCAGCCCAATATCCAAGGGGCTGGTCGTGGCTGTAGTAATCGTTGATAGGAAATTTGTGCTTATAGATGCGGTGGTCGGTCCAGTTGTATTCACAAACGATCTCATCAGATTCAGAAAGTAGTTTCTGCCAGTTCAGCCCAAACTGCCAGGCAAACCAGTTATGATTATTATTACGAAACAGCCACTCCGGTGTCAGTTCATCCATGTAAAACCCCAGATATAATTGTACATCAGGATTCTGCTGGTAGGTAATATCACAGCCCATCTGCACATTATCGGTATCGCCTAGATAATTCTCAATTTGATAAAGTGGTATCACAGCCAGCAAATAATGCAAATCAAGACCCCGGGTACCATAAATCACAGATTCATTTGCACTGAGTATTAGTTTTTTAAGAGGCTGCCATTCGATCCTGTGAGTAGCGATAGAGCGGCTGAGATTTAGTGACCTGTTGCTGACCTGGTTATTATAATAGACGCCACGGCTTGTATCTGGTATGTTGCTTTTTAACAGACCATGAAAATAGATCAGTTTTATATTTTCACTGATTTGCCACTCAAACCCGAATTGCGGATAAGATGGCGGTTTATTTGAAATGTGGACAGCTCTGCTGCCGGGACCCCAGTGACGATCAAATTTTCCGAATTCAAATTTTATTGGATTCCGGTGATATGAAACTTTCATTGTAGCGATCTCGGTCCAATAACCGGAGGCATCTTTAGAACCGTCCATGTAGGGAAATGACTGGGTCGGTGAAAAATTCATCAATTCATCGGTGATATTTCCCATCAATCCCAGCTGAATATAGTTAGCGTCGATGGACCAGTGATTGAATACAGATCGTGCACCGACCCCAGTCCCGCTGATGGAAATATATTTATCTTCATAATGCCAGTCCCCGCCGGCGGATTTATAGGTGGAAAATAATATTGGATATACATGAAAATTTTCACTTGAATATAAAATTCCCATGAGAAGAAGAGGATAGAATGTATAATTACATTTGAAGGAATGCATTGATGCTAATTGCTACGTGCTCCTGAAAAGACAATATTTACCATAGCTTTTGTCAAGTAAGTTAAGTCCGTCAAAAATGATTTATTGCTCTTGAGCATTAAGTATTTTCTTTCGCTAGCAATTATTTCGTTAAATGATTGTGGCAGATCGGCATAATAGGGGGGGATCAAACCTGGCTTAAAACTGGTCCTTAATTTCTGCAGGTCTTCAGGATATAAACTATAATAATGTTCACTGAGAGCTCTAACACCGATCAGTTTCAGATCTCCGCGCAGCCAGTTGTAGAGTTGGGGCAATTCATCAATAAAGTATTTTCTCAGTATTTTCCCCCAGGATGTAATACGAAAGTCATTGCGCAATTTCCCTGATTTGTCCAAGTGGTATTTTTCATAAATATCTCCTTGAATAAATTCACTATAGGGATGCATGGTTCTGAATTTATAAATAGGAATTATTTCCCCTTGATAGCCGATACGTTTCAATTTTACAACAGGACCGTAAGACGGAGATTCTTCCAATGAAATGGTTTTTAATTTTTTACAAATAAAATAAATACGATCACCGATCATTTTATCCTGGATCATCTCAAATCCGCAAAAGGAAAGCCGGCCAAAGATTTCTGCCTTTGAAAAAATTCTATTATTTCCTTTAGTAATAATAAAATAGATTTGTTTTGTGACAGGAAGTTTAGGGAAAATACGGTGGAAAATAAAATGAATCGGAAAAATGATTGCAAAGAGAAAATGGGGCATCTGGGCTCTCAGGTGTTCCCTGAATTTCTCCAAAGGGATAAAACTTCCTATGAATAGACCGCCATTTTTTAATTTTTTATAACTGCTCAACAAATAGTAATTCAAACGACGAAAATCATTTAAATCATGAAAATTAATTAATAAATCCTGACTGCGGTTAGGCAGAACCTGAATATTGATTGTGGATGATGTACTAAGTATAGAGACCTTGTCTTTGTCAATTTTTTCATCTTCCAGGGGTTCAGAAAGCAGGTGCAGGATTTTGGCACGATGCTCGAGATGGATAGCTTTTAGACTTTTTACCAGATCATGAAAAGAGAAATATTCGCCAGTATCATAATTGGGTGTAACTGTTTTTAAATTTTCTTGCCCGTTACCGCCATTGGTTGACAGAGAGGCTATTATTTTGCCATTGCCATTTTTTTTCGAACGGCCAAAAAAATATAAATAAAAACCAAACACCTCCAGTCCGGAAAAGGCCACGCTAGTTTTGAACATCAGGTTTCCAGCATATGGTTCTAGACGAAGGAAAAAGTTAAAAAAGGCCAAAAACAGGAACATTAATATAGCCGCTTTTATGTATGGGGCTATCTCGTAGTAATGGTTTAACGTATTTGGCGCTTTGTAGCGGTTGGTGACCAGGGTGGAAATTCCCCAGACACAAATGAGCACCAGCAGACTTTGTTCATTAAAAGGATTATAAACAAATTTCCCTTCAATCAGCCCTACTGTAACTACATAAATAGCTATAAGAAATATGGCTCCCGGGATCAGCCATTTAAAGAAATATTTGTTTTTCAGATCCTCGGTTTTATCACCTGTACTTTTAATTATTCCGGGATCAAAAGAAGGTTGAAATATGGCAATAACAGCAGCTAGACCGATCTCCGCAAGAAATACGATTAGCGTGACCAGGAGGATAAAAATCCTGGATGTGCTCCAGAGATTCGTGAATGAAACGGTTATGGTTATTGACAAAAGGGGCATCAATGTAGCCCATAAAATAATTCTTAATACAAACCAATAAGGTCTTGTAACCACAATGCGATATTTGTCATAGTAAATTGAAAATGATATCCAAAAAAAGACAATTGTGAAAAATAAAATTAAATATTCGCCTTCGGGTATGACTTTAGTGAATTTGTTATAGTTCAGTGTACCGAAAACCAGTGTAAGTAGCAGTATATCACCAATAAAAAGATACCTCAATTTGGATTTGATGTTATGCATCAGTGGTTAGCAGGCTGATTGGGGAATTAACATGAGAATACCAAAACGGGCCTACCCCTGGTTACAATTAATGGCAGTTATTAACGCTTGTATTTCAGGTCGAAAAGACTGGGCAAATAAGGGCATAGATGTAAAACGCTTTCATTCTTGAACGGATTCGATTAAATCCATTGTTTATTAAGCAATAAGATAGCGTTTTACTTCAATATAAATAATCCGGTCGTTAGACTAAATTACTATTACACATTAGAAGATGCAAAAATTTATTATCTTAAGAATATTAAAGTATAAACCAAAAATTGCATTTATAAATGAGATTCCAGTATGGAAATAATTTTTTTTGAACTATCTCCATCTCCAAAATATCGGGGCCTATTATGTGATGGTTTAAAGTGTAAACAGTTTTCAATCAATTGGTCCTTTTTATCTCCGACCAACACATTCCAACCTGCTTTAACTGTTTCTATCCACTCTGTTTCCGGTCGAATTGTAATGCATGGAATTCCGTTCAAGTAAGCTTCTTTTTGTATACCGCCAGAATCTGTGATTATTTTTTCCGAATGTTTTTGTAGGAAAATAAAATCTAAGTAACCTAATGGTTCTATAATTGAAATGTTTTCTGGAATTATAGTATTTGTACTTTCGATCATTTTACAAGTCCGTGGATGCACAGGTAAAACAATAAATCTTTTTGTTTGTTTTAATGCGGAAAAAATATTTTGGAGTTTTTGTATATTATCTACGTTATAAGGCCGGTGAAGTGTCAATAGTATATATTCTTTTTGCTTTAATTTCAGATTTTTAAGAATTCTTGATTTTTGTTCAGCTATTTTGCCATAATACAATAATGAATCATACATTACATCACCTACCAGGAATGGTTTTCCATACAAATTCTCTGATTTTATGTTTTCCATCGCATTTAAAGTTGGTGCAAATAGGTAATCAGAAATATGATCTGTTAATATTCTATTTATTTCTTCGGGCATCTCACGGTTGTGACTGCGCAACCCCGCTTCGACGTGTGCAACTGGAATGTTTAATTTCGTAGCAGCAAGACCTGTAGCCAGAGTAGTATTTGTATCACCAAATGTGATTACAACATCTGGTTTCTGATGCAAGAAAATATCCTCTAATCCAATAAGCATTTCAGCCGTCTGTTTTCCGTGCGAACCTGATCCTATGTTTAAGTTATAATCTGGTTT
>DKQR01000112.1:4707-19279 GCA_002471805.1 Fidelibacterota bacterium UBA7303
CTTAATTCTTTAGACAATATGGCCAGCTTAATAAACTGTGGCCGCGCTCCTACTACTGATATAATCTTCATTCAAATATTTTATTATTTTCTGCTGATCTCAATTTACGAGATGGGAAGTCTTCCAAAACAGTGGTCACGAAAGATGCAACATCAATCATATTTTTCAGCATTTTTTCTTTTCGTTCTTTCCATTCATCCTTAATGTTTGACATTCTTACTAACTCTTCGATTTTATTCAATAGTTCTTCGGGTTTATCCGGGGATATACCAAATGTTAATTTGTATTTATGCTCAAGCTCTTCCAGTACACTTATACGCCCAACAAAATCATTATACCGAATTGACGGCGTTCCCAGTATACAACTTTCTACAGTCATACTTTGGCTATCGCTAATAAACAAATCGGAATAATACATTGCATGATGTACCAATTTTGTATCAATAGAAAGAATAAATTTATGGTATTTTTCAGGGAGAACTCTCTCAGATGAGATATAAACTTTGCCATAAGGAATTAATAATTGAACAATAGAGTCTAGTAATTTATCATTGATTCCCCTGACGTTTTTATCGTGATGTGCCGAAAGTTCAACAGATCGAATTATAAAATATCGCTCATTGAAATCAATACTATTATTAATTAATGATTTATTTGGAGAAAAATAATTTGGATGTAGATAGGATAATTTTTGCAGTCCTCTATATCCAATCTTTTTGAAATTAAAGGGTTTAATATCACAAATTTCTGGAGATATAACCGAGGATGCAAAACGAAAGCCCAGGTTTGCCATCAGGGGTACAACAGAGCTGTCATCGTCGCATAGTATTATCGATGGTATGTTGAAAAACTTTCCTAAATGTGTAATTACAATATCGGTACCTGCCATAAGATTTGGTTTAAACCATTTTACTATTTTAAACATTTCATATTCTCTATTTAAAATAGATTTCACGAATGAAAAGGAAGAATATTTTTCTCTATTATCTTTTATAATTACATGGTCAAATCCAAAATCTTGAACTAAATCAACCAAGATCTCTCTCTGACGCACTGCAAAAAGGATAGAATGTCCATGCTTCTTTAATATTTTATTAATATAAACGAAGTTATGAGCATGAGCAGGGTGCCCCAGATAGAAAAGAAATTTTTTCATTATTTACCGATTATAGCTAATAAGAAATTTTGTGAGATTCTTTAATTCAAATATTGACATACACCATCTTTATTTTTTGGGCAACTTTATCCAATCCATAAGACTTCATGAATATTCTGCCATTGGATCGCAGGCCCGAGGCCAACATTATTCTTATTTTTTCACCGATCTCGTTCGGATTGTAGGATGTAACAAAACAATTATCAATTTTTTTGGTTATGGATTTGACATCACCCACATTTGTGGATATTATGGGGCAATTGCAAGCCAGTGCCTCTTTTGCAACGATTGGTCCCGTTTCAGAAAATGATGTGATCAGGAGTAAATCAGCTGCGTTCATCAACTGGCAGACCTGCTGTTTTGTATAACCCTCCAATTCAATCAGTTTAACCTCAAGATCAATACTTTTCAGGGCTGATTTTGCCAAAGCGGCATTTTTTACAGGATTATGAAACCCGGATGAGAATAATATATAGTTTTTGTTTTTCTGCCAACCAAGTTTTTCGCGTGCATCACATTTATCGATCGGGGAAAAAGTATCAAGATCGACACCGCAAGGTATGATATGAATATTTTTTCCAGATACCTTCAGTCTACGGGCTAGACTGGAATGTACAAAGATGTTATTGCGGGATAATCTGGATGCGAGCAGCGAGAATGGCAGATTTTTTTTTATATTTACGTCGCTGCCGTGAAAGGTAACAATCACCGGTGTTTTTTTTTGTAAGGTTGCCAGCAGGCCTGATAATCCGTAATGTGCGTGGACCAAATCGTATTTTTTGTCTTTAATCATTTTCATAAAAGATGAATAATTTTTTAAGTACCCAAGAATTCCTTTTCCTGAAATCAAAAAATAATCGACCTGGATGCCCAGTATTATTAAACTTTCGGCCTGTTCCTGAACAAAGGGGCTTAGCCGGCCCGTATTGCCACTGGCGCAGATTAATACTTTCATATCAAGATTTTATTATTGCCAAATAATAATAAAATAGTGAACCCGAGGTAACAGAATCGATCACATGCCCTCCAAAAAAACTGTAAACGAAGAACAAGAATATTACAACTTTATCTCTTGTGATAGATTTTTTTATCGCTGGTTGAATATCTCTTAGTAAAAGGATAATGAATAATATTATTCCAATGAGACCATATTTGAAAAAAAAATCGAAGAAATCCATGGATGAATTTTTAAACCAGAATTCACCCCGCTTTTCCCAAAATACATTCTGACCTGCAAGGCCTTTACCCAGCAAAAACGTATTGAAATGGGAAAATGATTCTTCCATTTGTTCGTTCAGAGATGCATACCTCCTGAAGTTTAAGGAAGCAATTTTATTCATCATCGAATTATTATAGAGACCGCCAACTTTCTCTGCCGCGGCGATGGATTTGTTAATATTCAATCCAAACCTGGCTTCATAAGCCTCTACAGCTTTATCTGTAAGGTAAGAAAATGAAAAAATCATTATTAGAATGAATGCATTATAGAAAATCAATTTGTTCACACTGAACGCTCTGCGCCTCAGGGCAAAAAATATAGGGATGATAAATCCAAACACACTTTTTGATGCAATCACAAACCCGTTGAAAATTGTAAGTGCCACAGGGACAATTTTTTTTCTTAAGGCTCCATCCAGAATGAAATAGGTAAAAAATATCAAGTTTAGAATAGAGACTGGATTTCCACCTTGAAACATACCTTTCGATGTCCCACTGAACCTGTACGATTCAAGACCAAAACCGAACACATAACCAATAAAGAGGCTTAGGACAAATACTATAAAGTTGTAGTGAATCACTTTACTGGTAAAAGATTTATCAATAACCATTCTATTTTTAATAAAGACAAACAAAAAAAGTAAAAATTGCTGACGAAGCAAATAGGGCAGATTCTCAATCAATATTCTTGGTGATGGGTAAATCAAATAATTAAATAAGGTATTAAAACAAAAGTAAAAAAAGAGAATGATCACCAATAGCTCATCCATGAACATTGTCTGTTTTTTTATCTGATAGATATAAAAGAAAAAAAATAGTGCCAAAATAGGCCCCCGGATCCAATAGCCGATATTGAACAGCGGATTTGAAATACCTAAATATATCCTGATAAAACCGCTGAAAGCGTCAATCAGCAGAAAGGTAAGTAAATAATATTTAATAATTACCGATAATCTTAACACAATACAGTGAAACTAATGCTTAGAACTGAATGATCTGAGTTTGATGACTGCCATTACTATCTGATAACCAATGCCGATACTAATACCGGCTACATACCCTGCAGCTATTCCGGTTAAATCATAGGCGGGAACAGCAATGGACCAGGTAACAACAGAGACAATAAGAATGATAATTCCACCGATATTAGGATAGACCACATATTCAGTAGCCGATAAAAAAGTTACTAGAGGGACGGATATCATGCGGATAAAAACGCCTGGTATTATAATTCTAAGGATCAGACTTCCGCTGGAAAATGAATTCCCGAATATAGATAGTATATCCTCTGCAAAAACGAATAAAAAACCATTAATGATCATCGCAATGATAAACAGAAACCAGAAAGAATATTTCAGGGTGTGGATTATTGAATTTTCTTCTCCAGCACCAAAAAGTTTTGAAAACTCCGGGAGAAGGACTTGAGTCACCAGCCTGGGTAAAAACATTACTATGCTCACAATAGCCAATACAGATGAGTATAAACCTGCATCTGTACTGGTTAAGAAGTAACCGGTAAACAACATGGATAAATACCCCGTACCCGTACTGGAAGCGGTGCCAGCCATGGTAATGAATCCATATTTAAAATAATCAATTAAAACAGATTTGGTTTGATAGTTTTCCTGGGGGTGTAATGGCCCAACAATTGCTGCATAATTCTTATATAATGCTAATATGCTGATTACAGTAAAGATTGAATATCCAAGTACATAACTCTGAATAAGTAAGTGCGGGAGCCGCAACCAGCATACAGCACCTATTGCTGCAATGAGTATTATATCTGATACAATTTCATTGATTGCATAGAAAGGTACCAGATCAATGCCATAAAACATTCTTCTGAAAATAATGTAAAATGACCGGAAGTAAATGTAACTCACCATTGGAACCAGAAAATTGGGTTGTACTGAAAACCTCAACACAATATAATCCCAGTGCCAGACCATGGCAGCATTCAGGAATGTTAATACAATAACTGGGCCAATAAGTATGGTAAAAAATACAAGTTTAAAAGGCTCTAAGCTTTGTCTGCCCCGGTACTCTGCCAGGAACTTGTTGCCTGATGTGCCAAAAAAGTTTGTTACAAATACTGTAAGCACAAGACAAAAACTCAAGGCAACGTTTATAGTACCCAGAGTCTCTTTCCCAAATATCCGGGCTACTAGAATATTGAAAATGAAGGGTACAAAACCAACAAAGCAGAGTGCGGCACCCGTGTATAAGGAATTTTTAAATAGATGCTTATTCAGCACGGTGCTTTCAAGATATAATTATTGTTCTTTTCTATCTAATAATAAAGAAACAGGAACTGCAATCATGAAACCGCCCAGAAAGGACAGGATCACAATGAGCGTGCGCTGTGGTTTTGCTTTTTTTACTGCCGGCTCTGCATTATCTAGCATATTTACAAGTAAATTTTCTTTTGCTTCTTCAATCTTGGCTATTTCATATTGTTGCCGCAATGTGATGTATACGGCGCGGTTTTCCTGCACACTATATTCTAGACGACTGCGAATCATCTGGTATTCCGGAGTATCCAGTTGAATGGGATGTTTTTTCCGGAAATCTGTGAGCAACTCTTCTGATTTCTCTAATTGATACTTCGCTTCGGTTTTTTGGTTTTCAACAAATTCCCTATTCCGACTGGCCTCTCTCTGCTGCTCAAGGGAAATGAAGTCCTTAACAAATTCCGCAATGTAGTTAGCTATGTTTGCTGCAAGACTGGGATCCTGCATCAGTACGGAAACGGTAATCAATCCAGAAATTTCTTCCTTTACAGAAATTAATTCATCCAGTGCTAAAATGGCCTCATAGGCCAATTTAGCCTGAGGGTTTGATGAAATATTCCCTTTTGGTAGAAACCTAGTTATCCATTTTCGGGGCGAAAACAGTTTTTCTTTATCCAGTTCCCAGTACTTTATCAGGTTAGATCCCTGGGGAAATTTTGTTGTTTTCCAGTCTTTTAAAACAATGTCCTTTTTTAACCGCCTGCTGTCAATGATATCTGGAATGTTGTAGGTTGGTGCCGGGCCTAGACCACCGACACCAAAGGTTTTAGCCAAACCCTGAAATTCTCCCAGTACTCCCCCGTTTTGTCCCAGTTCTCCCGCAGGGTACATGGAAATGGTTGATTCGAAGTAAATGGTTGCCACTAGAGCATAAATCAACCCTGTTAGAGTAGAAACTGCTGATATCATGGTTATCAGTCTGCGTTTTAATTTTATAGTATCCCAGACTGCGACCAGATTAATCTCATCATGAGTGGTGACCAGTGGTTTTTTTTCTTCCTGGGGTCGACCTGTATCTAAGTTTATCAATCCGCGCTTTTTTAATTCCGCGATGCGGTTGCGCAGGGTTTTTTCAGACAAACCGTACGTTTTTGCCACAGATTCGCGTTTCTCCGGGTTATCCACAATTTCTGGATGAGCTTTTACAATATCTAAAATCTTTTTTTCGTGGGCTGTTAACTGCATATCACTAACCAGAATTTGTAACCCGGTCAATATAAAACAGCAGGACCGCAATCTGGCTGGCAGTTGCAAGCACATCTTTCAAGACAATCCATTTGTTATATTCCATTCTTTCGGCTATGAAGATTATATCGCCAGTATCAATCTTTGTTTTGTTTTTGGCTGGCAGTCTTTGGCCTGTCCCAGCTTTAATTACAAATTTATTTCTAGTAGCATTGGATGTTATTCCGCCAGCTATTTCGATATAATTATCGTATAGATAAGATTGGATAAAAGGATACCGACCAGGTCTTTTAACTGCACCCAAAATTTCCACATAATCAAAATTTTCCGGCACATGAATAATATCATTTTTCGCAACAAGAAAATCTTTGATATATTGGGCCTGGATGATAGAATTTGTTTCTAATGCACCCTTCTGGGTCATCATCCTGGCCTTAATATAAGCCCGTTCTGAGGTGGATCGATTTTCTTCCGGGATGAGCAGAATTCGTTCCAATTCACGATCCGGGATTTCATATATATCGCGGTTATTAATTGTAATTTTAGATGAATCGGACCTGTCGGTGTAACCACTGGCCTTGGCGAGTATATTTCCAATGGTGGTTTGTCCGGGAAGGATTGAATATACTCCGGGGTGAACCACCTCGCCCGTAATGTAAACAATTTCCTGCCGTTTGTATTGTTTAGCATATTGCACCATAACATGATCTTCCGGGTTGAGCTTGACATCTTTTGATTCCTGGAATTCCACAGTAAAGGAAAATTTCTCAGTGGGACCATTATACCTGGTGATTTCTATTTTTTCCGGATCGGCATCGGGCCTCAGCCCGCCGGCAATTTGAATTAAGTCAGATAAAAATTCACCAAAAACATACTCATATTTTCCAGGTATTTTCACACCGCCATAAATTCCTATTAAATGCCTCCGCAATGGAATGACCAGTATATCTTCCTGCTGGAGGTAGGGGTTATGGTCGTTTTTCCCAGAAATCCCAAAGCGGGCCAGGTCAATCTTTATTGAATCCTGCTTTCGAATTAACACCAAGTTGCGATTGGAAAGCTCCTGATATTCTTTTTCTTCTTCCGGGACACGCATTTTCCTTTCATAAAGATCCGCTATTTGAGATTTTTGATCGTACATCATAGACCGATCCGTTTCGCTTACGCTCCTCTCCATCATTGATTCTTCATCCTCTTCTATTTTCGTGGAGTATTGTTCAATGATCACCTGGTACAGGTCCGATACTCGTGTCATGGGTGTAGCCGTGTAAAGACCGGGCTGCTCTAACTGACCAATTACTTTGACCTTGAATTCACGTATTTGCTCCAGGGTAATATAAATTTTTACATTCTGGTTCCATTCTTTAACAGTCTTTTCCATGGCTTTTATGGCCTGATGGAGTGTTAAACCATATACAGGTACAATGGCTACTGCCGGGATAAGTATTTCACCGGTTGGAGAAACCGTCAATGAATAATTGAATGCCTCATTGCTTGAAATAATATTGACGCGAAACTGATCGCCCGGGCCAACAAAATATAGACTGGGATCCACAGGTCGGTCCAGAATCACAAGTGATTGGGCCTGTTTTTCCTGGGTCAGTTTTGTACGATCCAGCCCCAGCTTTGTTGCGCTGGACTGACCTAAGGTGCGCAACGCATTAACGTCGATTGTCTGGGCGGAGATCAGGGTACAGAGTGCCCACAATCTGATAGTGTTTTTCATATTTTATACTTTAATCTGTCGTGGAGCCGACGTTTGAGATGGAAATCCTATCGATACGTCGAGAGATCCGATTGTTCATGTTGCCGTTTTTTTTAAACTGGGCGCGGTATTATTCGATAGATTTCCTTGAGAATATGGTTAAGTTTATTTTATTCTGTATATAAATACAATAAATATTACGCCCGGGCATGCGCCCGTTATTATTATCTTATTAAATTATAGTTCATGTTTTTCATTACAAAGGCAATCTAGTTTTAATATTTTTTAACGAAAAGAAAGTATTATATGATTTCATTAAAACAATTAAGGCATAATCCAGAAGAATATGGAGACAGGATTAGTTTAAAGGGAAATGATGTCAATATTTCTTTTGTGCTTACCCTGGATGAAAAAGTAAGATCTCTAAAACATCAGATCAATGAAATCCGGTCTGAGCGCAATCGTGCTTCGGAAGCTATCGGACTGGCAAAACAAAACAATGAAGATGCCAGCGAAGCGATTGAGAAAACAAGGGAATTAGGCCATACATTAAAAAGCATTGAGTTTGATCTGGATGATGTTGAATTGCAGTTAAATGAGATTTTGTATACAATTCCTAATCCGCCCCATGATTCTGTTCCAAAGGGGCAAAATGAGGCATCCAATGCAGTAATCCGGGAATGGGGCGAAAAACCTGAATTTCCCTTTTCTGTAAAAAACCATACGCAATTGGGAGAAACATTACATCTATTTGATTTTCAAAGAGGCGCCAAACTGTCCGGCAGCGGATTTCCCCTTTATACAAACAAAGGCGCTCAATTGGAAAGACAACTGATCAATGCAATGATAATGCATCATGTAAGTAAATTTGATTTCATGGAAATTTTTCCTCCTGTGCTGATGAAAAAAGAATCCATGATCACCACTGGACAGTTGCCGAAATTTGAAGAAGATATGTATCATACAGAGGTGGACAACCTTTATTTAGCGCCCACGGCCGAAGTTCCAGTGACCAATATTCATCGGGATGAAATACTGAAAGAAAGTGATCTGCCAATAAAATATGTAGCTTATACACCTTGTTTTCGCAGGGAAGCAGGTTCCTACGGGAGAGAGACCCGTGGATTATTGAGAGTCCATCAATTCAATAAAGTTGAACTGGTAAAATTCACAACACCAGAATCTTCTTATGACGAATTGGAATCCCTTACAAATCAGGCTGAATCTATCCTGCAGATTTTAGGATTGCATTACCGTGTGGTGGCATTGTGTACAGGAGATCTGAGTTTCGCGGCAGCAAAGTGTTATGACCTGGAGATCTGGGCGCCTGGAGAAGAAAAGTGGCTAGAGGTATCCTCCTGCAGCAACTTTGAAACCTTTCAGGCCCGCCGCGGCAATATCCGCTATAGAAAAGATTCTGATAAAAAGATCGACTTTGTCCATACGTTGAATGGATCGGGTCTAGCTACGCCCAGACTGGTGGTGGCATTAATAGAAACATATCAAACAAGTTCCGGTACAATCCAATTTCCAACATCTGTTGCTGATTTTCTAGGGATCGAGGAGATAAAATAATTGCTCCGCGGTTTTTGGGTCTTAATTAATGTAAGTATTTGGACAACAATACTGGGAACGGTTGGAGCATTGGCCTCCCTGTTTGAAGCGAAAAGGGGCAGAACCATGGGGCATTGTGCACGCATCTGGGCAAATGTTATTTTAGTTACTTCTGGAATCCCATACAAAATATATGGGCTGAAACACTTAGACCCTGCTAACCAATATATTTTTGCGGGCAACCATGGTTCTGGATTTGATATTCCTTTGGCATTTGCAGCATTGCCCTATTGGCTGGTCCCTGTGGCGAAAATAGAATTAAGAAAAGTTCCCGTGTTGGGCTGGGTCATGAATGCCGGTGGACATATCTTTGTAGATCGCAGCAGTCACGAAAAAGCAATATCTTCCATGATGAAAGCAAGAGATTCACTGATAAAAACACCAAGGTCGGTTATGCTATGGCCGGAAGGCAGCCGTACAAAGGATGGCACGATCGCTCCATTCAAAAGGGGCGGATTGTTAATCAGTATTGAAACAGGTATGCCCGTGGTACCTGTTGCTTTTGTAAATTCATACAAACTACATAAAAAAGGCAGTTGGAGGGTGAATAAAATAGCCGTTGAAATTCGAATTGGCAAACCGATACCAGTTGATAACTACACCAAAGAAACTCGTAGAGACTTTGCAAATAACGTAAGAGATGCGGTTGTAAGACTCCATGAGAGTCCTGTACCAGGAAATCGTGTGGGATGATTAAAGAGAAAAATGTTTGACATTGGCTTGAGTTTGTCATCCATTATAATCAAATGAAGAATACAGCAATTACTCTGGTTTCTTAAACAAAAACAATATTTTTCAAATAAAATAGAAGGTCTTGATTGAACAAGGGTAATTCATCTAATTTTACGCAATCAATTCCACATACTTTTTTGGTTAAGTGTTATAAATTATTTTTCGTCCTGCTGTTGCTGGGTGGGTTTTCTGTGCAAATTTTGCATGCTTCCTCCAATGCGGAAACAGCAAAACCCTTTGTAGTTGTTTCTGACTCTGATGCAAAGGAAGACCTTGATGAAACAAGGAATCGCTTCCCCGAAATATTGCGTGATGTAAAATTATTATTGTCCGATGTAATTATTGCTGATTTTCACCGTGATACGCTGGAAGTTATTTACACCCTAAGCCGTATATATGATCTGCTTATGGAAGCGGATCAGATCGGAGAGAAAAACCTTGAGGACCAGGAAGAATTTGCACGTTTTGAAAGGTCCTTCATGGATATTTATAATCAAAAACTTTCTACTGTTCGAACCAGTGATGCCCCTATCACAGCAGAACGGATCAGGATAGATGTGACTGAAACCCTGGATCCAATTGAAATTGAAATGGGAGATACCAAATTCATAGTAGTGGATGACCGTGATGGCCATATTCCATTGGTTCGTAATAAAAAGGTAGATCAATTTATCAATTATTTTCAGAATAAAGGGCGTAAACAGTTTGAGATTTGGCTGGAACGTTATGGAAAATACCAAGATATAATCCTGCCGATCCTTGCGGAGCATGAATTACCGGAAGAATTGATGGTCTTGGCCATGATTGAATCTGGTTTGAATCCGAAAGCTTACAGCAGAGCCAATGCTTCGGGGATGTGGCAATTCATATATTCAACTGGGAAAAAATATGGTTTGAAGCGCGACTGGTATGTAGATGAACGTAGAGATCCTATCAAGGCTACTCACGCAGCCTGTGCTTATTTAAAAGACCTTAATGAAATGTTTGATAACTGGTACCTTTCACTTGCTGCCTACAATAGCGGTGAGGGGCGGGTTCTAAGAGCTTCGCGCCTGCATCAGACCTATGATTTTTGGCAACTACATTCATTACCACGTGAAACTCGAAACTACATTCCATATTATTTGGCAGCTGCGATTATGACTCAAAATCCAAAGGCTTACGGGTTTGTAAAACCTAAACCTAATCCTTTAGTCTATGACGAAGTGAAATTGGAAAATAGTGCGGACCTGGCTGTACTGGCTAGAGTTGCAGGTATTAAAGCAAAAGTATTGCGCGACTATAACCCTGAATTGCGGCAATCAGCCACACCCGCAAATTCTCCCTATACAATAAAATTACCAAAGGGAACTAAACAAAATTTTTTAACTACATGGAACTCAATACCAAAAGAAGAACGCTTTGCACCGCAATTTGTTGTTCATCGTGTGAAATATGGAGAAAGTCTCTGGACAATTTCAAAGAAATATGGTGTATCCATTCATGATATTGCGGGTGTAAATAAGATTCGTAACCGACATAAAATTGCAATTGGGCAAAAAATGAAAATCCCTGTAAAGGGTGGTAGAACTTGGGGCACAGGTTCTAATGGTGGACCCACTGGTCACTACAAACTTGTTCATAAAGTAAAGCGAGGCAATACACTAGGACGGATCGCTGAAGATTACGGTACTACTGCCAGTAAAATCCGGCGTTGGAATAATATGAAATATGGTACCCATCTGATCCATGCAGGACAGAAGCTTACCATATGGGTTAAAGATGGACATCAGGTTAGAAAATCCAACCAGAAAAATAATGATTGGGGTCCTCCAGGTCATTACAAAATTACTTATAGGGTGAAAAAGGGCGATACCATAGGTCAAATTGCAGATGATTACGGTATTCTTACCAGAAGGATCAGACGATGGAATAACATGAATCGCAGTTCACATATTATTTATCCAGGGCAAAAACTCACCCTTTGGGTCAAAGAAGGTTAGTAAATTCAGCCGGCTAAAGACTGCCAGGAAATGACCATGACAAAACAGGAAATAGTTGATGTTGTATCAAATGCCACCGGGCTTACCAAGGTGGAAACAGAGGCTATAATGAATGGAATTATGTCTACCATCATCGATTCGCTGGCTAATAATAAGCGGGTTGAGTTGCGGGGATTTGGTACATTTGGCATCAAACACCGTATGCCGAAAAAAGCCCGTAATCCTGGTACGGGTGATCCGATCTATCTTCCTGAACGGTATGTACCTACTTTTAAACCTAGTAAATTGATGCGCTCGCGCGTTAATGAACTGATCAATAAATAAACGAGGACCGAATGCCCTGCGGCAGTAAACGAAAAAAACGAAAAATGAATACGCATAAGCGCAAGAAACGCCTGCGTGCCAATAGACATAAAAAGAAAAACAGATAACTTATAGTTTTTTCCAACTGCGGCAGGAATACTGTTCATTTTATCCCTGTCGAGCAGGGCTGTAATTTTGAACCATGCCTGAATCCATTCGCAGGTTCACTGTAACCGAACTGAATGCCGAAATTCGTTCAATTTTGGAGGGGTCTTTTTCCGATATCTGGGTCACAGGTGAAATTTCTAATTTTCATAATCATTCTTCTTCAGGACACATGTATTTTACATTGAAAGATGGCCGGGCGGAATTAAGGTGTGTCATGTTTCGCGGTGCAAACCGGTTTCTCCGTTTTATCCCAGAAAACGGCCTGAATGTACGGGTATATGGTTCCGTTTCCGTTTTTGAGCAGCGAGGCCAGGTACAGCTTATTGCTACCTTGATGGAACCGGCAGGCCTTGGGGACCTTTTCCAGGCTTTCGAAGCGCTGAAGAAAAAACTGGCTGAAGAAGGGTTATTCAGTCCGGAACATAAACTTACACTTCCGAACTTTCCCCGGTCTGTCGGTGTGGTAACCTCCGGCACCGGTGCAGCGATCAGGGATATTCTCAATGTATTGAAAAGAAGGGCACCCCATGTCCGCATTTTGTTACGACCCACGAGAGTCCAGGGGGATGGTGCAGCAAGGGAAATCGCCGAGGGAATTCAAAATCTGGAACGATGCGGCAGTGTTGATGTTGTTATTGTTGGCCGGGGAGGCGGATCGTTGGAGGATCTGTGGGCTTTTAACGAAGAGGTGGTTGCCCGAGCTATTTATAATTGTGCCATCCCCGTTATCTCTGCAGTGGGGCATGAAACAGATTTTACAATCTCGGACCTGACGGCTGATCTGCGGGCGCCAACGCCCTCCGCAGCGGCGGAACTGGTTAGCCCAGCCCGGGATGAAATATTGTCGCAGCTATTGATCCATCTTGTCAGCATAGAACGATCCATCCTTGCCAAAATTGAGCAATTCTGTCAGAGTATGGACCATCTGGAAAACAGGGCCATTTTGCAGCAGCCCCGGAAACGTATTCAAAGACAAGTGGAAAAACTGGCACTGCTTTCCCAGCGCTTGACCCATGGTACAACCATTTACCTGTCTCAATTAAAAGAGAAAAACAGCGGCATGCATAAGCAGCTTATTAACCTGGGGCCGAAACAGGTACTGGATCGCGGCTATGCAATTGCCCTAACAGATCAGGGTCAGGCTATTCGATCTGCCAGCGACATCGCTTTGGGCGATCATTTTGAGCTTCGAACCGGTGAAGGTTCCTTTGAGGCTGAAAAAATATCTGATTTGCAAAACAATGAAAAAGGCTAATTTCCCTTATGCCCAAAAAAGTAAAAAAACCGTCCTTTGAAGAAACACTTCAGCGGCTGGAAACAATCGTGGAGAAAATGGAATCCGGAGAGGCTACGCTGGAAAAGAGCCTGGACTGGTTTGAAGAGGGCATGGAGTTGATCAAATCCTGTCGGGATGAACTGGAGCAGGCAGAGCAAAAAGTGCAGGAATTGGTCGAGAAAAGCGGCGGTGAATTTGACCTGCGGGAGAAAGAATGATCCAGCCAAAAACATTCGGTATCTGGGGTAATACCGAAAAGAATATCTTCTGGGAAACGTTACCAAAGATTTTAAACTGGTCCAGGGAAAATGGAATCACAGCTCACCTGACAGAACGGATCTTGTCATCGGATACTGGTGTGGACTACAACCAGCCCGTAATTCATTCCAAGGAAGATATAGCTAAAATGGATTTTATGCTGGTGCTGGGAGGTGACGGCACCTTTCTATCCTGTGCACGGGCTGTGGAACACCGAAGTACACCGATCCTGGGTATTCACCTGGGTGATCTGGGCTTTCTGGCAAAAGTGACCCTGGAAGATATTTTCCAACGCCTTGATCGGGTGGCTTCGGGAGATTTTACTGTAGAGAAGCGAGCTATGGCCCAGGCCATAATCCATAAAAATGGAAATGAAAAAACTCATACCGGGCTGAATGATTTTGTGGTAAAAAATGGTGAATCACACCGTATGCTGACCGGCCGGGTGCATATAGATGATCACCTGGTGTCCATCTACAAGGCGGACGGTCTGATCGTGGCTACGCCCACGGGTTCCACGGCTTATTCACTATCTTCCGGCGGACCCATCATTACTCCGGATGTGGACAGCTTCGTGGTGACACCCATTTCACCCCACTCCCTGACATCCAGACCCCTGGTAGTTTCCGCAAATTCAACAGTGCGTATCGATTTTCCGGGAGAAGAAGACAATATCATTTTCAC
>DKQR01000129.1:0-3924 GCA_002471805.1 Fidelibacterota bacterium UBA7303
GGTCCGGGATTTTCTTTTTCACTTCCAGTGGCTGCTGTTGCGACTTTGTTTTTTTAGGATCCGATTTCTTGCTTTTTTTAAAAATGGACTTAATGGGCTCTGGTTCCTTATCCATTTTTTTCTTTTTTATCTCCTGCTGTATTAGTTTCTTTTTTGGAGCTGTTTGTTCAACTTTTTCTGTCGGTTCGAGACTAGGCTCTGTGACCTCCTCTTCAACGATCACTTCCACCGTGATCTCACCTTTTTCAAAATCAACGGTGGCCCTGGAATCCAGGTCATCATCATATTCCACATATTCTTTCTTGGATGGCGCCTTGAAATCCTGCCATTTTTCTTCCACCGCTTCCTTGAATTGTTCAAATTCCCTGTCTTGCTGCTGTTCGTAGGCAGCGTACTGAGCAGTGACGGAGGCTACGTAGTTCTGGAACCCACTTATTTCATCCTCAAAGAACTGCTCTTGGGCCTGCTGCTGCTGGTTTTGGAATTCTTCAAAGGAGTCTTGGGAATAGACTGTATTAAATAATAACATAATAACAGATACTATATATGAGGAAAAATCAAACTTCATCTAAATACTCCTTTTTGTAAATCGCCTAATTCTACAATATGATTGTTTGAATATAATTTAATTCCTGACCCACTTGATTTATTTGGAATGAATTGGATTCCGCCCATATTAACATCGGAGTTCAATTCATCAAAGATTAGATGCGACAAGTAGACAAAGTTTAGTTTATAGTTGTGCTGCCATATTAAGCAATCCGGCGTCTCAATCTATCAAGGATAATTATCCCAATAAAACCCTATAAATGAAATATTTTAAAATAATTATTTCAGCAGCAGCATCTTCCGCACCTGGCGAAAATCATTGGCCTGGATCATATAAAAATACACCCCTGCCCCTGCGTTTTGCCCCTGACTATTCCGGCCATTCCAGAGCATCGAATGATAACCTGCTTCCTGTCTGGCATTGATTAATTGCTTCACTTCCCTACCGGTAACATCATATATTATTATACTTACTTCACTTTTTTCCTTTAAATCATATTTAATTCTTGTCACCGGGTTAAAAGGATTGGGGAAATTCTGGTGCAGTGCGAATTCTTCCGGGGTTGGAACAAATCTCATATCAACAACCCCCCTTGCAACTATAATATCTGAATTACCTATTAATTGATAACCCAGTGATAAAGGAATTTCGTTTTCGGATATACTCGTTACCGTGAAAGAAAGTTGTCTTTCGCTCCCATCCATTACTGGTTCTCTGTAGCCGTTGGCCTGCAGTATTTTTCTGCTTTCACTATATGATTTATAGAAACGCAAATCATTATCCTCTTGTTCAGCAGATGTTTGTTGAACCATATCCAGTATTCCATCAGGATAGCTGATTACAATTTCAGAAGCCATGGTTTCATCTGGCAGGGTGATCAACAATTTTCTGCCGGATTGTTCTAAGACTAAAGGCGGCCCTATATAGCTTTGATATGCGGCCATTACAGGCGGGGCCAGGTTCGACCAGTCCCACATGCGCTTCAGGGTCATGGCATCACGCATATCAAAGGTTTGATTCAACTGAGGAATCAGGTGGGGAACTGTGCCGGTCACCGGACCAAGCTCATAGGTGGTATCCTGGCTGTTCCAGCCGCTGATAAATCCTGCAAGATCCTCGACACCTATATGGAAATCATGGTTATAGTCCCCCAGCAGATAGGTATGAAATATGAGGCGTTTTTCATTTGTAGTATCTCCTGCCCAGTCCACAATGCCGGGAATGGTTATGGTTATGGTATCCAGGGAAGCTATCGTTTCATTAAGGGTAAGGGTCAGGGTGGTATCGCTATCAGAATAGGCAGCGGCCAGGTTCATATTTTCATAGACAATGGAATTTAGGGCTGGATATCCTGAATTGAGCAAGGGCTGCGAAAATTGAATTTTCACTACCTTATCATCCCGAAATATAGTTGTCAGTGTATCTGGATATACTGAAGTTATCGCAGCGTGCTGAGGAATACCATTAACACCAGAAGAAAGTATACTCTCGTTGCCGGCAATATCCAATGACGAGACACTTAAATAATAGGTTTCACCATCTTGAAAACCAGGAATAAATGCTTCAGAAAGTGCTATTTCAGAATCCAGGATTGGTTCGATTTGGCTGGAATCAGGCCCGGCGTAAATCCGGTAATGGCTAAAATCATCATCTAAAACCGGTTCCCAGGTTAATTCGATGCGCTGAGAAGAAAAACGCCCCACAAGGTTTCCCGGTACGGATGGCGCGGCTAGGTCAATGAGTACACCATCGCTGCTTATTATTTCACCAGCATTACCTACCAGATCCAGGCCCCGTACGTGGAGTTCATAGGTGTGATTTTCCAGAAAATTTAAGCTTTCCAGTATAACTGATGTATCCAGGCCTGTAAATTGCCATTGCCTATAATAGAGCGAGTCTGTCAGATCATAAAGGGCGTATTCGTGGCCATCCAGGCCTGAAAGTTCATCTGTAAACAGATCCCATGCCCCACTATAACTATCCAAACTATTCTGCCGGTCAATATCAGTTGAATCGCCATCCATCACAACATTACCTACAGGTCCGTAAAGATCTACAATGATACCATTGGTACCAACTGTGGTAGAGACGTTGCCGACACCATCAATGGCCTGGATTAATGTATAATAAACCTGCCCGTCAGATAAAATTAAAGCGCTGTCAATCACAAAGGTATCCAAACCCACAGTGGTCCAATCCACCAAGAAGGTTTCCATATTTACCATAGCGTACTCATAACTGGCAATTCCACTGAGACTGTCCTCAAATCCAGACCAGGAGGCCATGAGTGTTGTCTGCGATGGCGTAAAGGCCTGATCATCTAACATATTTAAATCACTAATATCCACGACCTGTCCCATTTCCGGTGGCACCAGGTCAATGGTGATGCCATCACCAGTGAGTAGAGAACTGTTCCCCGCCGAGTCGAAAGCAGCCACAGAACCCCAATATGTCGTTGCATGCTGTAAATTTACTTCTGTGACAGTAACAGAAGTATCGAGCCAGTCATATACCCAACTCACGGCATCTGTATCACCAGGTGCACTACCAACTGCAAAAGAATAGGATAGGATTCCAGACAGGTCATCACTGGCTGACCACAGAATTGACAATAAAGAATCAACCCCTTGAAAACCAGGATTCTGGCTGCTGCCCTCAAAGACACCCTGTATTATTGGCATAACGGTATCAATGGTAATACCATTACTTATTGCCGATTCAGACATATTATTGGCAGCATCCCGAGCACGTACACTGAAGTAGTAGGTAACGCCGTGCTGAAGATTCAATTCATCATTCACATAGTATGTATCTAAATCGACACTTACCCAATTGACAATATCAGCACCGCCGGAATCACTCCCAATGGCGACCAGGTATTCCGACAACGCAGTGGTAGAATCCACAAAACCGGTCCACATCGCGGAAATGGTACTGGTATTGTTAGACCAGTTATCATCCAGCGTATCCAAACCGTCCTGCACCTGGCCTTTTGAGGGACCAGATATATCATAAATGAAAGATGCGAAACCGGAGTCGGGCTGAATATTACCAGCATGATCCTGGGCCTGAGAAAAAATATGGTATTCTATACCATCCATTAAATATTCATTGTTTATGCTATAAAACCAATTCAGGCCACCAGCACCATCCAACCATACTGGTTCACCATACCACTCTTCACCACTCCACCAAGTATTATACGATGTATTCTTTATTAATAAAGAGATACTATATATTCCAGAAATGGAATCATTTGCGGTACCCGTAATAGAGCTATCTATATCCCAAATCAATTCATTATAAATACTATGATCCATCTGTACAACAGAAACAGGGGCTTCTAAATCATAAATGAATGTATCAGCAGCAGC
>DKQR01000129.1:4292-6094 GCA_002471805.1 Fidelibacterota bacterium UBA7303
TGCTGATTGTTATCCAGGTATTCTTGTGAAAGATCATAGCTCCATTCTATTATATTTTCCGGTATCAGCGATATTTCAGTTTCGGACCAATCACTGCCATCAAAATATAATCCATCGGAAGTACGACGAATATGAACTTCAACCCTGGTAACTCCGGAAATCGAATCTTCTACCGTGCCAGATATTTGACCTGTCGCACCCCAGCCGGTGTCATTATAATAATCATAATCAAAAACAAAAATGGTATTTGGCTCTTCCGTATCAATAACCAGGTTGCTGTTTGATGATAACGATCCAGCTGCGCCTGGAGCGGGGAGCAACAATTCCGCCTCATTGCCGGCCCCGTCCCGGATCGCACTGCCGCTTAATGACAAAGCATCAGCACTTTCGTAATCAAGGTCGCTACTGTTATCTCCAGCAGAAACAGTATAATGAAAAGTAAGTGTTTTATTTCCCGTGCCATCGAAATATTCGGAAAAGGTATTATAAGGACCAGTTTCTAAAGCCAATTGCGGTATTCCGTCGCTTACGTTTACCGGCTCCCTAAATTGAATGGTCAATTCAATCAATGCCGTTTCCTTAAAGATGCCATCTGGTGTAATTGCCGATACCCAATCTACGCTAGGCGCTATGCCATCAATGACCAGATCCTTGTTCCCACTGAGCGAATTGGCATCTCCGGGACTGAATAGTAATAGGTCAGAGCTGTTGCCAATACTGTCCTGAATAGATCCACTGTTCAAGATCAGGGCATCCTGTCCATAATAGTCCAGATCTGCAGTGGTGTCACCTGCAGTAACGGTATAGGAAAAGGTCAGCATGGCAGTACCGGTTCCGCCGCTATAATCAGCCACAGCAGGGTTTTCTGTGCCTGTCTCTAATAAGAGTTGGGGCTCCCCGGAAACATTCACAATTTCACTGAATACGGCAGTAAGCGGTAGCACATCCCCTATCTTGTAGGTTCCATTTGATGCTGAAGAAGTCAACATATTAACAGTTGGCATAATACCATCAATCACAATTGCATTGGAAGCCGACAAAGATGCACCCGAACCTGGGATCGGTAAATTTAGATTGGCAAGATTTCCATTTTCATCTATTATGGATCCACCATTACTAGTTAAGGCAGAAATTCCTGCATAATCAAGATCAGAAGCGATATCACCGTTCTCTACTATATAGTTAAAGATCAGCGTTGATTGGCCAGATCCGCTGGCATATATGGCTTCAGCATCATTTATACCAGTTTCAAGTATCAATATTGGAATACCTGATACGGATACATTATCATCAAAGCTTACTTCAATTGGAATCAAATCACCAATTTTATAGGTGCTTTCAGCAACGGTGGACGATACAGCAATGATTGCAGGAAGGATACCGTCAATCTCCAGGTTCTTATTTGTGCTTAGGGCCATAGTGCTTCCAGGATCCCCTAAAGCCAGGTCAGCTTCATTTCCCGCCAAATCTTGTATCATTCCGTCATTTAAGATAAGTGCATTCGAGCTTTGGTATGAAAGATCACCGCTGAAATGGCCAGCTGAAACAATGTAATGAAAGGTTAACTCATTGCTCCCGCTGCCGCTATGGTAATCAGCAGATGCATCCATATCTCCTGTTTCCAATTGCAGCATGGGAACACCTGTTACTTGGACGATTTCATTTAAGGAGATGGTGATGGAAACAGTATCACCTACAATATATATTCCATTTTCATTTGGGGATGTAATATTATCCACTGATGGGGCTGTTTTATCAAAGAGAATGGTACTCCCATCCGTAGCAGCAGTGGTCTGTGCCCC
>DKQR01000056.1:0-23411 GCA_002471805.1 Fidelibacterota bacterium UBA7303
CATTATTAAGCCTGTGTTTGCCTTGACAGTGAACTTATTATGATTACCGTTTCCCAATAGATATTTTACACTTCCCGATGCATCCTGGCTTGGTAAAGCGCTGACAAAATTAATTGTTCCGCCAACACTTGGTGTAGCCAGATTCACGGCACTTTGGCCACGCTGAAGCTGTACACTGGTACCTATATCGGCTAGGACTGACCAGTTTGAAAAATAAAGATTTCCATTTTCCATATCATTAACTGGTATACCATTTATTAAAAATGATGTATAGTTATCAGTAAACCCTCTCACCGCTATATTCTCATCATCGTAGCCGCCACCATTTGTTTCAGTATATACATTAGGCGTTAGACTTAGAGCTTGGGGAATGCCTCTAGTACCTAATCGCAACTCTAGTTCTTCTGGACTTACATCCGTATAAGCAATACTGGATTTTGCATCTACTCTGTTAGCAATTACATCTAATCCTGACATCTGTAAAGCTGATGCAGCAAGTTTAAAATTCACAGTGCGTGCAGCTTTCTGGCTTGAGCTGGAATACCCGATCATAGATGCGGTAAGGGTTGCACCATTTGGCACGTTACTAATTGTAAACGCACCACTAGCGTCCGCTGCCGCACCCAAGTCGGTACCTACCGCAACCACATTGGCACCCGCCAGGGCTGCACCGGTAGCAGCATCGGTAACGGTACCGGATACGGTCATCTGCGCAAAAAGGAATGAGGATATTGTTAAAATAAGAATAAATCCCAGAGATCGCATAGAACGATTCATGTGTATTCTCCTTGTTTGGTGTTGTAAGATTATAATCTACCCAAGATTACTAGCCCCGGAATTTCTGGACAATGTCCTATAGGTACAAAAGAATATTTGTTAGTTTTTTATTTTCGGGGATGTAGTTACCTAACAATAACTCAGAACATATCCAGGGTCGAACTGTCAGTAATGGGACGTATGCAGTCCGGGGAATTATTACGCGGCGAATTAACCATAGTCGAAACAGGGTGAAAACCCAGATCTCCCCTGTACGGAACCAGCAGGTTGCTAGCTGCATGAAGCGGGTTTTGGTCGCTGCCCAGCCAGGTATCAAGGTCCCCGGAATGCAGGATCACAGGCATGCGGGTGTGGACATGGGCAATGCTTTTCTTGGGCACAGTGGTGATCACGGTGTAGGTCAACAATTCATCTCCGGCGGAGGATGTCCAGGCAGACCATAGACCGGCCATCGGCAGAAGCCTGCCCCGGGGGTGATGAATATACACAGGCTGCTTCGTGGCGCTGCCCCTGCGCTGCCATTCATAATAACCATCGGAAATAACTACACACCTGTTGCGGGGCACCAGGTTCTGGAAGGAAGGCTTTTCCAGTAACGTTTCCGAACGGGCATTGATCAATTTTGCACCCATAGTTTCATCTTTGGACCAGCTGGGAATAAGTCCCCATTTCATAGGTCTGACAATACGGGAATCATTTTCCTGGATCAATATGGGTGAGAATTGTGCCGGAGCAATATTATAGCTGGGGGTATAGTTATCAGGGTCTTCCCATTCTCCAATGGCCAATTCCTCAATGATAGACTGCATATCACGGGTCAATGTCTTTCGTCCGCACATAATGGAAATCTACAGAAAAAAACCTTTTGTCAAAAAATTGAGATTGAGAAGTTCAGCGCCGTAAATAACCGAGAAAAAACAAAATGTATAAACTGGTTTTATTGCGCCACGGTGAAAGTGAATGGAACCTGGAAAATCGGTTCACGGGATGGACCGATGTTGACTTGACAAAAAAAGGGGAAATGGAAGCTCGGCTGTCCGGCCAGCTTCTTAAAGAGGGTGGCTACGAATTTGATGTAGTGCACACGTCTGTTCTGATGCGGGCCATTCGCACCATGGAAATCTGCCTGAGTGAAATGGGTGTTTCAAAAATACCGATCCATTATAACTGGCGGCTGAACGAACGGCACTATGGAGCTTTGCAGGGCTTAAACAAGGCAGAGACTGCTGAGAAATATGGAGATGAACAGGTCTTGATCTGGCGCAGGAGCTACGGCACGCCGCCCCCTAGGCTGGAATTGGAGGATGAAAGACATCCGCGATTCGATGAGAAATACCGGGACCTTGATGCCAAAGGCCTCCCGGCCTCAGAGTGTTTGCAGGATACTGTTGAGCGGTTTTTACCTTACTGGCACGAAGTTATTAAACCTGATATCCTATCAGGCAAGCGTGTTTTAATCGTCGCCCACGGAAATTCACTGCGGGCTCTGGTTAAATATTTAGATAATGTATCTGATGATAAGATTGTAGGCCTGAATATTCCTACCGGTGTACCCCTGGTGTACAAACTGGATGAGAAACTGCAGCCCATAAAGCATTATTTTCTAGGTGACCAGGAAGCGATCCAGGCAGCCATGGATGCGGTGGCAGCCCAGGGCAAAGCAAAATAAACTATTTAAATATCCGGTTTAATTCGCCAGACAATCGAGCTCCGCTCTGGAGCAGACGCAATTCAACCAATTCTTTGTTTTTATAGATGTACTCCCACTTCAAATTATCTCCAGAATAGTCGTAACAATGGTTTCGAAAATTTTTGGACTCATTAATGTAGTCCATAACAGTATCTCCCTGCCATTTACGAATCTCGCTGTAATTCACGTCGAGCAACAAATAATTTACATATTCCGTATAACTCAAATTTTGATGCTCTATTAATTTTGTATCCCAGATACTATGCAGGTTTGTCAATTCGCCAAACCATTTAACTTTTATGGAATTCCCGCCTTTATCTTTCCCATTGCCAACATGGAGAGGCTGATGAAGATCCTGGGTTAAATGCACCAGGAATTTTAAGGCAATTTGTTTTTCTTCCTTGGTTGATGCGGTGTTTTTCAGGGTTCCAATAAATTCATTTATTTTCTCAATGGCCTGGCCTCTATACTTCCCCGGCTCATATTCTTCCCCATCGGGAATTGTACAATAATGCCAGTCCCAGGCATGATCCCATTCAGGATCTGCTTTAATTTCATCTCCCCAATTGCTGATCCTGGAAAGGTCATGGTGACCAATGAGTTTTTTGATCTGCATTTTGGCATTTTTGGTGAGATAGGTTTCAGCTATTTCCCCCACGATCCGGTGTCCCGTGTTGCCCCATGCAAGCAGCGGTTGCGATAGCAAAATAAAGACCAAAACCAGGTATTTAATTTTCATTATCTGAGCAGGTGCCTGATATTATCAATTTTCCCGTCAATTTCGGGATTGGGCTCAATGTCCAGTATATGAGCAATCATTGGATATAAATGAATATTTTCAAATGGTTCGGAAATTATCCCGTTTTGAAAATCCGGTCCTCCTGCGGCAAAAAGAGTGTGCATGCTCATTAAAATATTATCATAACCATGGGTGCCTCCCGCGGGTACATACGCGCCGGCAGTATCAGAACTGCTGATGGCCTGGTTTTTGATATACCAGCCCTCCTCAGCCAGTAGCAGTGCATCCTTGATGCGATAATGATTTTTAAAATGAAACCGGTCCGGAATTTCCTGTTTTAAGAACACAGAAATATGGGGTGCTTTTTTTAATGCAACCACTGCTTTTTCAACTTCCCCTTCGCTTTCACTGTACAGCATGGCGTAGGGGCCAGAACCTTCCTGAATGACGGTTCCTATATCGATATAGTCTGACAAATTCACCGTTCGATCAGAACTGATCTCTGCCATGCCGTGATCGGAGACTGCGATAATATTCAACTGTGGATAAATATCAAGATTGCTCATTTTTTCAACAATAATACCAAAAATAGAATCCATGTAAGTTACCATTCGTCCTGTCTCGGGACTTTCAGGGCCAAAATCATGACCTGTACCATCCGGTTCATGAAAATATAATAAACAGAGTCTGGGTCTTTCACTGACTGGCAGAGAAAACCAGTCAGCCACAGAATCAATCCTTGCCTCGAATGGAAAATCATGATCGTATCGTTTCCACCTGCTGGGATAGACACCCTTGATAGGTGCTTCTGAGCCCACCCAGAAATAAGATGCTGTTTTGACACCCTGTTTTTCTGCCGTGACCCAGATCGGTTCCCCGCCATAGAATTTTGGATCCTCCACCTTAGACCGGTCACTCATAGTATAATTTTCATCCAGCACAGGATCATAAAAATGATTTCCCACCAACCCGTGGTTTTCAGCATACATGCCTGTGGCAATGCTGTAATGGTTCGGGAATGTTTTGGTGACGAAGGAGGGTTTCATCCCCACAGCACCTACACCGTTTTTTATGAATGTATCGAAGTTCGGTGTATTGTACCTGACCAGGTAATCCGCCCGGAAACCATCAAAAGAAATAAGCAGAACATAGGCATCCTGCTGGCCCTGTCCACATGATAAATAAAAAAGGGTTATAAAAAATAATAACAGGCAATGTTTTTTCATTTAATTCAGTGGGACAAAACCCAATATCATCCGGGGATATTTATCTGTAGCGATGAGAAAGCCCCTTTTATCCATACGAACAATACCTTCCCAGTTCCTTGATTCTTTTTCTTTGAGGACGAGCTGGATCGGTGACCTGTTCGTCATTTTGATCTGCCCATTATCGATCTGGAATTCAACAAGACGTTCCACGCCGTCAATTTTGGAATGCGATAACCCTTTGCGATGATGTTCAAATACCGCGTCATTCGCAGGTTTAAGCAGTTTCCGATCCCCCGACCATAAATAATTAATGGCCCAGAATTTTTTGAGCCTGTCCAGCCTGGTGACATCATTGATGCGGTATTCGATGAAAGGATGATCAATTTTCTCTACTTTCTGATCAGCCAGTGATACGGTATACTGCCAGGCGCTTTCTCTAAGGTTTCTGCCGTTGGCTTCAAAATAAACTATGGTTTTATCCTCATGGATTAACAGCGACTCAAATGTGAAATTTTTCACCTGTACCGGTACAGGCAGTTCCAACAGATTTTTCTCCGGTATCATAATTTCAAACGATTCCGGATTAATGGTCCCCCAGGCATAGTAACCATGCATTTCTTTATCATTTTTCGCTTCCAGGGTAATTGCCACAAATTCATTCTTGAATGCGATTGCTTCAAATCCTTGAAAACCTGGGATTATTTTTGAATAATCAGCCGTTTTAAATGACACCTGCCTGGGTTCTATGGGTTCAGGTGTGGCGCTTCTGAGCTGTTTCTTAATTCTTTCCTTTGGAATCATATATACAAATCCGCCCAGATTTTCCGGCAGCAAGACCAGATTGTCCTGATACCATTCCAGACCTGATATTTCCTGCTTTTTATCTGTGATCAGACCCGATAATTGGATTTCCTTAAATTCGACTTCCCTGCAAATTCCGAGGGATAAAAAGAGAATGATAATTATTATTTTCATTTAATTTGGCTCGGAATATAATTCAATTATTTTTTTAGAAATCGATTAAGAATTCCATTGGTTGGCTAAAGAAAACAATAGATCATAAGAAAATATCCCTGTATTGTGTCCATCTTTCCAGAAAGGCCGCAGGGCATAATATCCCACTGGCTGGATACCTGTAATTTCATAACTGGTCTCAGTTAACGCCTTAGCCGGTCCTTTATAAACATTCCCAAATACATCTTTTTCTCCGGCACAGGCTGCACAGGGGCAATTCTCTCTTAGTAATGCTAAGGGCAGCGCATGTTCCGATTCATCACTCCATTGCAAAAGAAGCAGGTCATTGACTATTTCATGGTGGGTTAATTGTACTTCAGCCACTATTTCATAAGAACCAGTTTTGTTGATTTCACAAAATTCCCGGTCTGGAGCACAGCAAAATAAACACCGCTTGGGCGTCCGCCGGCATACCATTCAATTTCATATTCTCCCGGGGAAAAGGGTTTATTAATAAGAGATTCTACCATCCGGCCGGTTATATCAAAAATACGCAGAGACCCATTGCTATATGTCTCGATTGAGAACCGAATGGCCGTGACCGGGTTAAAAGGATTAGGGTAGGCTGGGAACAGCATCATTTTTTCCGGTACCTTTGGTTTAGATTTTACTGTAAGTACTGGTAAAGAAGTTGTACTGAAAACAAATCCGCCATTATTTATCATCACCATGTGAGGCGGAATATGAATTTCCGGTTTAATCAGCGTTGCATAAAATCCGCCAACAAGTGTTGAATCTGTTACCTCCGAAATTTCCATTTCACCGGCAAGCCCCAAGTACAAATTACTGGACAGTCCAAGAAACAATCCTGTTAATAATGTATCCAGATTCAGAGAATCTCCGCCCGTAGTATCTGTAAATACGGCAAACAATTCTGTCACAAAAGCTGAATCCAGACCCGGCATAAAAACAACAATGGTTTCCAGGCTTAGGGGATTTTCCAGATCACCCTGTCCCGGGATGTTCCATGTCCGCGGCTGGACAGGAAATGTTGTGTCCTGCAGAAGGGTAAAAAACAGATCAAATCCCCCATCTTCCTGTTCCGTAATTGCCGCCATAATGAAGTAAGATGTATCCGTCCCCTCCTGATTGAAAGCAAAGCCGGCTGTAATTGAATCTTGAACAGTAGACGAAAATGATCCATTGACAGTGCCGCTGTAGTCAAAAGTGATCTCTCCCTGGTAAAGATTCTGGGCTGCACCTAAAGAACAAATGAATAGTAAACGGAGTTTCATGGCTGAAAATAATTTTTCATTAAAACGAGAACATACTTTTACTTCTTAGGATAAACTGGCAAAACTAATTTACTGCTATTATATGAAGTTTTTCCTTTAACACTACCTGGTTATACAGTTATTTCAATTAAAAATGTTTGCCTTAGACCCTGATTTCATCCCTGCTTCCGATAATACTATCCTAATAAAATTTGGAGATGGGATCTCAGAAAATTTACATCTGCAGGTTTTGTCTTTTACCAAATATCTCCTTAAAAATCCAGTAAACGAAATCACCAGTATTTCCCCTGGCTACAACTCAATACTGATACGGCTAAGTAATACCACACGCCTTGATAAAAGTATTGATCTGCTGAAAACGATTGGAAAATCGATCCGTTTTGACCAAGGCATTGAACAGCGCAAGATTGAAATCCCCGTATGCTACAATCCGCAACTGGGCCTGGACCTTAAACGTGTGATGCGGCATACAGCGTACAGCAGGGATGAAGTAATTAAACGCCACACTTCAGGCAGCTATCTGATCCATTTTATCGGTTTTTCCGCCGGGTTCCCATACATCGGGGGCATGGATGAAACACTGGCCACACCCCGCCTAGATTCCCCACGCAAAACCGTACCCGTGGGGTCTGTGGGCATTGCCGGAAAACAGACCGGTATCTATCCGCTGCCCACACCAGGAGGCTGGAACCTCATTGGCAGAACACCCCTGAAACTATTGAATAAAAATCATCCAGGAACCAGCCTCGTGCGTATGGGTGACCGCATTCAATTTCACGCAATTGACTTGGATGAATATGAACGCCTGAGGTCCCACCAATCATGAATGTAATGGTAATAAGGCCGGGTCTGCAGACTACCGTGCAGGACCTTGGCCGTAAAGGATATGCACACCTGGGAATCTCAGCTGCCGGCGCAGCGGACTCTCTTTCCCTCCGGCTGGCCAACCTGCTCGTGGGCAATCCCGAACATGAATCTGCGCTGGAGATGACCATCATCGGCGGGGAATACCTATTCCAGCAGGATGCCTGTATCGCCCTGGCAGGCAGTTTATTCCCTGCACAAATAGATGGAAAAGAATTCCCCTACTATCAAGCCTGTCATATAAAAAAAGGTGCTAAGCTTACGATCGGCCCCACCCGGGATGGGGCGCGCTGTTACCTGGCGGTGCAGGGCGGTTTTCTATTAACACCTCAACTGGGCAGCCATTCCACGCATATTATGACCAAAATTGGGGGACTCGACGGCGGGATATTGCAGAAAGGACAAGAAATAAATATTGGTGATCCAGATCAAAAGGCAGCAGGCATAACATTGAATCAAACGATTCAACTGGACAGATCAATCCTGCGCATCACCAGAGGGCTGCAGCACGATTGGTTTGACTCTGCAGCCTGGAAAGCACTGCAGGAGAGACCATATACAATTTCCCAGGCCTTTGACCGCATGGGGCTGCGAACAACAGGACCGGCAATTCATTCCCTCACTGCCCAACAAATTACCACCGAAGGGATTCCCCTTGGCGCGGTTCAGGTTCCAGGTAACGGCAGGCCCATTATTTCCTTTGTTGACCACCAAACCACCGGGGGCTATCCCAAAATTGCCAACGTTATCACCGCAGATATCTGTAAAGTCGGGCAGCTTAAACCGGGGGATAAATTTCAATTTCAACTGGTTACCATGAAGGAAGCTGAGGCTCTACGGCTTAAACAGGAGTCCTTTGTGGAAAAATTAACACACACAAGACAATGATAGATATCAACAGTGATATGGGGGAATACCCCGAATTTCTGGCTAATGGTCTTTATGAAAACCTGATGGATTATGTGATTTCCATCAATCTAGCTTGCGGCGGTCACGCCGGTGAAGAAGACATGATGGAAGAGACAACCCGGATCGCCAAGACAAAGGGAGTGAATGTGGGTGCCCACCCCGGCTATCCTGACCGCGAAAATTTTGGTCGAGTGGATCTGGAAATGAATGCAGGTGAACTGCTGGCAACAATTCGTGACCAGATTCAGCTGCTGGCGGATATTACTGAAGGTCAGGGTCTGGCCCTGTCCCATGTAAAAGCCCATGGCGCCCTTTACAATCGTGCTGCCCAGGACAGAGCTGTAGCCCGCACTATCGGCGCAGCTGTACTGCAGGTGAATCCGCAATTACCGGTAATGGGTTTGTCCGGTTCCGTCATGCTGGATGTATTTGCCGAGATGGGGCTGACGGTGATGGGGGAAGCATTTGCAGACCGTACATATGAAACGGACGGCAGTCTGCGCAACCGAAAATTCCCCGATGCTCTGATCACAGACCCGGCACAGGCGGCAAAACAGGCCAAATTAATTGCGAAAGGAAAAGTTATTGCAGTGGACGGCAGTGAATTGGAAATTGAAGCTCAAACTATCTGTATTCACAGCGATACTCCCCATGCACTGGCCATTGCCGGAGAAGTTCGCATGGCTATGAATAAATAAAAAAGCACACCTAAATTCCATAGACAGAAAATGAATTATCCACCTTCCTGATCTCTTGAATCTTAGAATGAATACCGAACAGAAAAAATTATTGAAGCGTTATAACAGCCGCTTCTTATTTAAAACAGTTTCTTTTTTTAAACTGCCGCTGGCATTTTTTGCCGGGTTGAAAATTGTGCACATCGATGAACATGTTTCCAGGGTAAGTACCCGACTCAGTTTCATAACTAAAAACCCATTTCGATCCACTTATTTTGCTGTCTTAAGTATGGCCGCGGAACTCAGCACTGGTTTATATGCATTGTTGTTTATCACTGGCATCCAGCCCAGTGTTGCCGTAATTATTACCGGTCTTAATGCCCGCTTTCTAAAGAAAGCAACCGGAACTACCATTTTCACCTGCCGGGAAGGTGAAAAATTAAGACAGGCCGTTGTCCAGGCCCTGGAAACAGGCGAAGCGGCGGTAACAACTGTAAAATCCATTGGTAAAAACGAAGCCGGGGAAACTGTGGCTGAATTCGAGTTTACCTGGTCTTTTAAGCAACGAACAGTTTAAGGATGAAAAGAGCAGTTATCCTTCTGTCCGGCGGGCTGGATTCCACCACTTGCCTGGCAATTGCCAGGAAACAGGGATTCGACTTATTTGCCCTGACAGTAAATTACGGTCAGCGCCATGTCTTTGAATTGCAATCGGCGAAAAATGTTGCTCTGTCTCTTGATATTGAAAAACATTCTGTGCTGGATATTGATCTGGCTCAATTCGGCGGTTCAGCTTTAACAGATGATATTGAAGTGCCTAAGGACCGGGTTGAATCAGAGATGGCTAATATTCCTGCAACTTATGTTCCTGCCCGGAATACGGTCCTGCTCTCCGTGGCCCTGGCCCGAGCAGAAACCCTGGATTCTTTCGATATTTTTATTGGAGTGAACGCCCTGGATTATAGCGGCTACCCCGACTGCCGCCCGGAATATATTGAATCATTTGAGCGAACCGCAAACTTGGCCACGAAAGCTGGTGTCTCAGGAAAAAATTTTCATATTCATACACCCTTGATTAACATGACCAAAGCAGAGATCATAAAATCAGGAACCAAACTAGGCGTGGATTATGGATTGACCTTCAGCTGTTATGATCCGCAGGAAACTGGTGCCCCCTGCGGACACTGCGACGCCTGCATTTTACGTTTAAAAGGATTCAAGGAAGCGGGCATTCCTGATCCCTTGAACTATCCAGATTGAATATGTACACCATCAAGGAGATCTATTTTACACAACAGGGCGAAGGGTACCATACAGGCCGGCCTGCCGTATTTCTTCGATTCACGGGTTGTAATCTTTGGACAGGATTCGAAATCGATAGAGAATCTGCAATTTGCTACTGGTGCGATACGGATTTTGTAGGAATGGACGGTCCTTATGGCGGAAAATACTCTGCCGCTCAAATTGCAGATACCGTTCAAAGAATGTGGCCAGAGAATGAGAAAAAACCGTATCTAGTCTGCACGGGTGGTGAACCGCTTCTTCAAATGGATGATGAATTCATATCCACGGTTCACAGGTCCGATTTTGAAATTGGGATTGAAACAAACGGAACGAAAATTCCTCCTGAAGGCATTGATTGGATCTGTGTAAGCCCTAAGGCAAACGCAGAATTCATCCTAAAAAAAGGCCATGAACTAAAGATTGTTTTCCCCCAGTCCGGAATAAATCCCCGGCAATACCAAGACCTGGATTTCGATCATTTTTTCATCCAGCCCATGGATGGGCCAAACCAGGGTGAAAACATTGAAAAATCAAAAGAATTTGTGGTGAAAAACCCGAAGTGGAAATTGAGTCTCCAAACACATAAAATATTGGGAATTCCATAGCTGCATGTCATGTTGAGCCTGACGGGACAGGAATCTATCAACCAATGGATGAGAATTTTAAACCCATGTCGCATTTCGTTAAACTCAGTGTGACCTGTAAATTCGCCTATGGACGTATTTAAAACTTTTTCAATTGAAGCGGCGCGTTCCCTTCCCAATTTGCCGGATGGTCATCCCTGTAAAAATGTACATGGCCATTCTTTTAAAATCACTATTACAGTTAGTGGCAACGTGAACACCCACACTGGATTTGTCATGGATTTTGTAGATATTGATACCGCATTTGGACCGCTTGGAAAACAGATTGATCATTCTTATTTAAATGACATTGAGGGACTGGAAAATCCATCTAGCGAGATCCTCTGTAAATGGATCTGGGCAAAACTGCTGCCCGCCCTGCCAGGATTATCCCGGATCGAGATCAGGGAAACGGATAGCACCGGCTGCATATACAAAGGAGACTGACATGGCCAAGGCAGAAGGAAAAACATTTGATTTTTTAGATGAAACACACATCAACCCGGGGTTGCTGGAGATTTTTAATTTTGACAGTCCGGAACAGTATATCAAAACAGAGACAGATGAATTCAGTGCTGTCTGCCCTTTCAGCGGTCTGCCGGATATTGCCTATGTAAAAATAGAATATCATCCCACTGGTGGAAAATGTGTGGAACTGAAATCCCTGAAATATTATTTTATCAGTTTCCGAAATGTAGGCATCTACCAGGAAGCAGCAACCAAGCGCATATATACTGACCTGCGGACTGCATTGGATACGGAACAACTTATGGTCACCACTCTTTACAATATTCGCGGGGGATTCCAAACCACTTGTGTAGAAGGTTCCCTTTCTTAACGTATTACCATGGCCTGGATCAATATGATATCAGAATTAGATGCCAAGGGGGAATTAAAAAGACTCTATAAAAAAGTGACAGAACCTTGGGGCGGCGTAGATAACATTATGAAAATCCACAGTGCCAATCCTGCTACCCTCGATGCCCATCTTGCCCTTTACAAGACAGTCATGTTTGGAAAATCACCGGTTCCGCGGGAAGACAGGGAAATGATTGCTGTGGTTGTTTCCGCACTAAATCAATGTCACTACTGAATCACGCATCATGAGGAGGGACTCCTCAGAGCCACAAAGAATCACCAATTGGTGGAACAAATAAAAGACAATTATAAAAAAGCGGATATCACTCCGGCACAGCGAGCTATGCTGGATTATGCTGCGAAACTCACTACAACCCCTGGCGAAATGTGTGCGGAAGATCTGATTCCGCTGCGGGAAGCGGGATATAATGACCGCGCTATTCTGGATATTAATCAAATCACGTCTTATTATGCCTATGTGAATCGCATTGCAGACGGGCTGGGCGTCGAACTTGAAGATTTCTGGAAAAAAAATTCCTAATCTAACAGGTTTCTTACAAAACAATTTTTTTATTTTTCATCCATGAGTAATAGCCCTGAGCCTCCAAAACTCGCTCGTGTTCTTACTTTACTGGATGCCACCATGATCAATGCCGGAGGGATTATCGGTTCCGGAATTTTTATGGTTCCCGCCACTATTGCCCTGCTCACCGGCTCCACATCCTTGATACTTGCAGTCTGGGTTTTTGGAGGGTTGATCAGCCTGTTTGGAGCCCTGTCTGTCGCAGAACTGGGTGCCGCCATGCCTCGGGCCGGCGGACAGTTCGTGTATTTAAATGAAGCTTACGGACCGGCATGGGGCTACCTTTACGGCTGGTCATGTGTTGCCGTAATCAATACCGCCAGTATTGCTGCTGTGGGGGTGGCTTTTTCGGAATACCTAGGCTTTTTCTTTCCTCTTTCAACCATGGGTATTAAAAGTGTTGCAATATTATCCGTTATCCTTTTAACCATCATTAATATTCTGGATGTAAAATCCGGGGCCAGGGCGCAAAATATATTCACCCTCTTGAAGATCGGTGCTATCCTGGGCATTATTTCCCTGGGCTTGGTAATGGATGGCGGTTCGGCTGAAAATATTCAGCCATTTTATCCGGATCGGCCGCTCCCCGCCCTTGTGGGGCCGCTGGGCCTGGCTATGGTTTCTGTACTATGGACCTATGACGGCTGGATATTTATTACCTATGTAGCCGGAGAAGTGAAAAATCCTGGGAGAAATATTCCTTTATCCCTGGTATTCTGTATGCTCATCGTTATATCCATATATCTGTTAATAAACTTTGTTTTTACTTATACACTGGGTATTGGAGCCATGGGAACATCAATGCTGGTGGCCTCAGATTCTGCATCCATTTTCCTGGGTGAAAAGGGGGCGGCGCTGGTTTCAATTATTATACTGATTTCACTCCTGGGCGCGAATAATGGCTTTATTCTCACCAGTGCCAGGATCAATTATGCCATGGCCAGAGATAAACTTTTTTTCCAGCAGGCAGCTAAAGTTCATCCAAAATTCAAATCTCCTGCAAATGCACTGGTCATCCAGGCGATGTGGGCAAGCGTTTTGACCTTCTCTGGAACATACAATCAACTGATCACTTATATCATTTTCGCATCATGGATCTTTTATGCCATGTCCTGCGCTGCAGTGATCATACTAAGGAAAAAACGTCCTGAGATGAAACGCCCCTATAAAACACCTGGTTACCCCTATATTCCCATCATCTTTATACTTTTTGCTGTTTTTCTTACCTTCAATACCATACTGGAAGCGCCTAGGGATGCCGCTGTTGGAGCCGGCATAATCCTAGCGGGTCTGCCCTTATATTTTTACTGGAAAAAAACATGATTGAAATTCAAACAGAAATCGCCAGCGCTATTAAACAACACCGGGATGAAATTGTAGAATTCATCCAGGCAGTGGTACGTTTACCCAGTCTTGCTGACAATGAGGGTCCAGTCCAGAAACTCATCGCAGATAAACTACGTTCCCTTGATTTATATGTAGAACGGATCCCTGTTCATTTTGAAAAAATCAAAGCACACCCAGCGTTTTGTGATGATGGTTACTCCCCTGATTCCCGCTACAATATTCTGGGAAACTGGCAAAATGAAAAGGCTGGAAAATCACTGATCCTGAATGGGCATGTTGATGTAGTGCCTACAGGACCCCCAGAAAACTGGAATGAGTCACCCTGGTCCGGTGCTCTGATAAAAAACAGGATATACGGTCGGGGCTCCTGTGATATGAAGGCAGGATTAAGCGCCGGCATCTTTGCCGTAGAGATCCTAAAAAAACTGGGGTTTGCCCCTAATGGGAGTGTACAGATACAAAGCGTAGTAGGTGAGGAATCCGGTGGCTGCGGCACACTGGCTAATATTGTAAATGGGTATACTGCTGACGGAGCTGTAATTCTGGAGCCGACTTCCCTGAGAATCTGCCCTATACAATCCGGTGCTCTTACATTTAGTATAACGATTCACGGCAGGGCCACGCATGCAGCAACCCGCTGGGAAGGGGTCAGTGCTATTGAAAAATTTGAACTGGTACACCAGGTAATTCAGGAGCTGGAAAAGGACCGGCACCAATCATTCCATGTACAATATTATGAAAGATCAGATCGGGTTGCACCGATTAATATTGGCACAATCCGCAGCGGTGACTGGCACTCGACCGTGCCCGAAAAGCTCATGGCGGAAGGAAGGCTGGGTGTATTTCCTGGAGAAAGTGCCGACGAAGCCCGTACCGCACTGGAAGAGGCAATTGGAAAAGCAGCCGGCCAGGATAAATGGCTGGCAAAAGAACCCCCAAAGGTACAATGGATCGAAGGGCAATTCGAATCAGGTCAAACATCTGTTGAGCACCCTCTGGTAAAAACGCTGCTGGGCTGCCATGAATCTGTAACCAATGATAAAGGGCAGCTGGAAGGAGTGACCTATGGCTCAGATCTACGCCTGTTCACAAATTATGCCAAAATTCCAACTGTGTTATATGGCCCCGGGGATGTTCGTACAGCACATTCCGCAAATGAATATGTTGAAATTGAACACGTAATGACAGCAGTGGATGTTATTGCCAACTTGATTGTGCGCTGGTGCGGCGGAACTGTCGGATAGGCGGCTAGTTTCAGATTGTTGCTTCCAGTTTTTCCGCAGCTTCTGTTATCATTTTCCAGGCCTGCCGTACATGTTTTCCTGTTGTGTGCACCTGGCCTATACAAAGCCTGAGTGTGTACTTTCCAGACAGTTTTGTATGCGTTAAATACAGATTCCCGCTGCTATTCAAATCTGCCAAAAGCAATTCATTGAATTTATCCGACGCCCTGTAGCGAAAACAAACTAGGTTTAAGGGAGCAGGCGCCATAAGCTGGAACCGATCATTTGCTTCAACCCAACCAGCGAATTCCTGACCTAATGCAACATGTCTCCGTATGTACTTTCGCAATCCTTCCACGCCATAATATCGAATCACGCTCCAGAGTTTTAAGGATCGGAAACGCCTGCCAAGAGGAATATGCCAGTCACGATAATCAAATACTGCTCCTGATTGTGTTGCCTGGTTTTTTAAATACTCTGGCAAAACACTTAAAGAATTAATTAGTTCATTCCGATCAGCTACATAGAAGCAACTGCAATCGAAATTAGTCAGCATCCATTTATGAGGATTGAAAGTATAACTGTCTGCCAACTCTAATCCTTCTTGTATATAGCGATATTCCGGACAAAGGGCCGCTGTTCCAGCCATGGCAGCATCCACATGAAGCCATATATTATATATTCCGCAGATCGCTCCTATTTTTTTGAGTGGATCAAAAGCCGTACTGGATGTTGTCCCTACTGTGGCGCATACATACACTGGTATATATCCATCTTTTATATCTTGTTCTATTTTATCTTGTAGGTCATCAGGGTTCATTGCAAAAGAATCATCTACATTTATAAATCGTAGGTTTTTTCGACCTAACCCTGCAACCATCACAGCTTTTTCGATGGAAGAATGCGCTTGGCTCGAAGCATAAACGGTCATTTTATCTCTGCAACCGATTTCATTGGATTTACCCTTTGTGGCTCTTTCCCTAGCTGCGATTAAGGCACAAAGAGAGGAACTTGAAGCTGTATCCTGGATTACCCCGCCTCCTGTACCTGTGGATTTAAAACGGTCTGGAAGATCCAGCATATCGGCCAGCCAATCGAGAACATGTGTTTCCAGTTCTGTACAAGCCGGGCTTGTTGACCATAACATGCCATTTATTCCCAGCCCGCTGGAAATGAGATCTGCCAGGATTGCGGGGCCGCTGGTATTGCAGGGGAAGTAACCAAAAAAGTTGGGTGACTGCCAGTGGGTTATTCCAGGAATTATAAGTTGATTGAGATCATGTATAATTGTTTCCATAGATTCCCCACTATCGGGGGGAGCATCCGGGAGTCTGGATTTTATAGCACCTGGTGTCACCTGAGACAGCACCGGATATGAATCTACATTTTCATAATAATCAGCGATCCAGTCAATAACAGCATAACCTGTTTTTCTAAATTCTGCAGGGGTCATATGAAGAGATTTTTGTTTATCCATTATTATTTCTTTCTTTTTTTAGTTTCTTAATAATTCTAGGGAATTATACCAGTATTCATTCATTTAAAAAATGTCATATTGAAAATGGTGTCCAATTCCTAGGTAAGATTTTTTACAATCGATCTGGTCCTTTTAAGTAATTTTGCCGTTCATTATTTCAAAAGTATAATTAAATATATACTATATTAAATTTCTCCTAATATGATAAGAAAATAATTATATGAATTTTGGCTGTCAAAACATGGTTGATCCCATCCGAAGGGTACTTATGAAGCATCCCCGGGAAGCTTATCAAAACCAAAATTTTCTTAATGATAAATCTCCGCAGCTAAATTATTACGGCATACCAAATTTTGATAAAGCAATTGCACATTACGAATCTTTCGCAAAATTAATAACATCATTTGGTGCTGAAATTCATTTTTTACCTATTGATGAATCCACATCTCTCGATTCGGTATACACCCACGACCCTTGTGTAATCACTAATGGCGGCGGCATTCTCTGCAACATGGGAAAAGAAGGGCGGCTTTCCGAACCGGACGCTGTTAAGGACTACTTCGAATCCATAGACATACCTATCCTTGGGGAAATTGAAGCGCCCGGAACCTTGGAAGGTGGAGATATTGTATGGCTTAATGAACGAATCGCAGCCGTTGGGGAAGGATACCGATCCAATGCCGAAGGAATACGGCAATTCAAGGCATTATTAGGAAATCTGGTTGATGAAGTAATTTCAGTCCCCCTACCCCATTGGACCGGTCCTGGAGATTGTCTTCATCTTATGAGCAATATTTCTCCTATAGACCATGATCTATACTTGGTGTATTCCCGGTTGCTTCCGGTACCATTCAGAAAATATCTTCTCCATCACCAAATACAGCTTATTGAAGTTCCTGACAAAGAATATGATTCCATGGGCTGCAATGTTTTAGCTCTTGCACCGCGAAAAGTGATCATGATAGAAGGCAACCCAATCACCCGACAACTGCTTGAACATGAAGGTGTGGAAATTCACACCTACGATGGTTCAGAAATCTCGCTGAAAGGTGCAGGCGGTCCCACCTGTTTAACCCGTCCTTTTCTAAGATCGGCATTGTGAGTTACAATAATCAATTCACTGCTGAAACACAGTTGAAGGTATCGCCATTTTTCGAGCGGACATCCAAATTGAATGAATCCCAGGAATGGCGCCGCTGGTCAGGATACCTGGCTGCCACAAATTATGAGCTCACCCACGAAAATGAATATTTCGCCATCCGCACCAAGGCCGCTCTTCTGGATATTACACCGCTATACAAATATATCATAGAAGGCCCTGAGGCCCAGAGATTCCTGGACCGTTTGGTGACAAGAAACATTTACATTTGCAAGGTAGGGCAGGTTATGTACACGCCATGGTGTGATGAATATGGCAAGGTGATTGATGATGGTACGGTTCAGCGATTATCGGAACATAAATTCCGAATCACCAGTGCGGAACCCAATCTAGAATGGCTGCAATATAATGCCACCGGTATGGATCTAATCATTTCTGATGATTCAGTCTCTACCGCTGCGCTGGCGCTCCAGGGTCCCAATTCGCGGGTGATTCTCAATACCACTGCCAATGATTCTTTGGACAGTCTAAAATTTTTCTGGATGATGGATACAAAGTTCGGAGATATCCCAGTATCTATTTCCCGTACTGGGTATACTGGTGATCTTGGGTTTGAAATATGGCTGGATCCAAAAGATGCCCTATCCGTGTGGGACCTGCTTTTAGAAAAAGGTAACCCATACGGTATTACACCTACCGGACTCCAGGCCCTGGATATAGCCCGTATCGAGGCAGGTTTGATCTTATTGGATGTGGATTATATTTCATCCCGTCACGCCATCATTGAGGCCAGAAAATCATCACCCTACGAGCTGGGGCTGGGCTGGGCAGTAAAAATGCAGAAGAAAGATTTTATCGGAAAACAAGCTCTTCAAAGAGAAGTGGCTGGCGGCTCGGAATGGGAATTCATGGGTATTGAAATTCAATGGTCGGAATTGGAAAACCATTATCGAAATGTTGGTCTGGCTCCAAGACTCCCCTCCACGGCCTGGCGGACCAGCACACCTTTATATTACAATCAGGAGCAGGTGGGCTATGCCACCAGCGGTGCGTGGTCACCGATCTTAAAAAGATATATCGCCCTGGCACATATTAAAAGCCCTTTTGCAAAAGAAGGGACTGTACTCGATTTTGAACTGAAGGTGGAACATTATAGAAAACTGACTCCTGCGCAGATTGTGAAAACACCCTTTTTTGACCCGGAGCGTAAACGTTCATGCCCGAAATAAAAAAATACGATGCTATTGTCATTGGTGGTGGCCACAATGGCTTAACCGCAGCTGCCTATCTGGGGCAGGCTGGGAAAAAAGTATTGGTGCTGGAACGCCGTCATGTCCTAGGTGGTGCGGCAGTCACAGAAGAAGTATTTCCAGGGTTTAAATTTTCGGTCTGCTCCTATGTGGTAAGCCTTATGAAACCCAATGTAATGCGGGAACTGATGCTGCCCAGGTTTGGTCTGGAATTGCTTCCTCTGGAAAGCACTTTTACCCCCTTGGATAATGACTATTTGCTTCGCACAGCAGACGGCGATCAAACCTATAGGGAGATTGCTCGTCATTCTGCGCAGGATGCAGAGACCTATATGCGGTTTGGGCCCCTCATGGGCCAGATCGGGATGGCAGTTCGTCCCATCCTAGAAACCATTGCTCCCAATGCCATCCGGCCAACCATATCTGACCTTTCATCCGGAAAAAAATTATTGGATCATATTAAATCGTTGAGTAGCGAACAATTTGAATATTTAACCAAACTCATGACTATGAGTTCAGCAGATTTTCTGGATGAATGGTTCGAATTTGAGCCTCTTAAAGCCACTATGTCTACCAGTGGTATTATTGGCACCTTTATGGGTCCCCGATCCCCCGGTTCAGCTTACGTAATGCTGCACCATTACATGGGCGATATCGATGGTGCCTTTCGTGCCTGGGGGTTCCAGCGCGGTGGAACCGGTGCTGTCAGTATGGCCATTGCACGGTCGGCTGAACACTATGGGGCAGATATCATGACCGAAGCGCCTGTAGAAAAAGTTATTGTAAAAAATGGTCGCGCTATCGGTGTTGCCCTCGAAAATGGGGATGAATACGGTTCTAATATTGTTATTTCTGGATTGGACCCAAAATTATCTTTTTTGAAATTATTGGATGAACATGACCTTCCATCTGATTTTGTCCAGGATATTAAACATTTTCGAATCCGAGGTTCCTCAGGTAAAGTAAACCTGGCCTTGGATGGACTCCCTAACTTTACCTGTTTACCGGGTGGAGGGCACCACCTTCGAGGCGCTATTTCCATCAGTCCAAGCTATGATCATCTTGAAAAAGCATACGATGATGCCAAGTATGGTAATTTCTCTCAAAAACCATTTATGGATATTATTCTACCATCTGTTTTAGACCCCGACATGGCGCCGCCGGGGAAACATGTTATGTCCTGCTTTGTGCAGTACGCACCTTACGATATTAATGGCGGATGGGACGATCATAAACGGGAAGCATTCGGTGACGCGGTTGTAAATGCTATCGCAGAGTATGCACCCAATATCAAAGATATTATCCTGCACCGACAGGTACTGACCCCTGCTGATTTGGAATCTATTTTTGGTCTGACCGAGGGTAATATTTTCCATGGAGAATTGACACTCCAACAATTGTTCTCATTGCGCCCTGCAGTGAAATGGGCAGACTATTCAACACCAGTTAAAAATTATTATCAGTGTGGATCAGGGACTCACCCGGGCGGCGGAATCACTGGCTCCCCAGGTGAAATGGCAGCAAAAAAGATTTTAGGAATCTGGTAATGGCCCAGTTTGATGCAATTGTTATCGGCAGTGGTGTGAACAGTCTGGTCACGGCAGCCATACTAGGTAAAGCAGGTAAAAAAGTTCTGGTCCTTGAATCCCGTAATGAAGTAGGCGGGCTAGCATCAACTTTGGAGTTCGCCCCCGGGTTCAAATGCAATATAATCCATGATACCTTGAAATGGATTGACCCAAGGGTCATGACCGAATTAAACCTGGAATCTCACGGTTTAGAATGGATAATACCGAATGTTGTTCGAATTGCATTAGGGAAGAATGATAAGCATATTACATTCCATCGTGATCCAAAAAAAACAGCCGACTCCATTGCACATCTTTCCAAAAAAGATGCTGACGTTTGGGAAGAATTCATAACTTATATTGATAAATCTGTCAATTTCTTAGAAAGGCTTTACCAATTGACACCGCCCAGTGTCCCCAATATGGGACTTTCTGAAGCATTATCCATGCGTTCAATGTTAGGTCCAGTATTTAAGCACGGTTCCCGCGGTGTTGTAGATCTGATGCGCGTAATGCCCATGATGATGCCGGAACTGATGGACGAATGGTTTGAAAATGCATTGCTGCGCAGTGCTGTGGCCACTGCCGGAATCCATCATTTATCTTTCGGCCCCTTCGCCGCTGGTACGGGATACAATCTATTGCACCAGCACACCCACAGCGGTGGTGTATTCCACAATATAAAATTTGCAAAAGGAGGTACGATAGGATTAGCCAATGCATTGAAAACAGTGGCTGAATCTTACAACGTTACGATTGAAACCAATTCACAAGTGAGTTCAATCGATACGGATAATGATATTTGCAACGGTGTTACCCTTGTGAATGGAAAATCAATTAAGGCAAGCATCACTGTATCCGGTCTTGATCCTCAGAATACATTTATTAATCTTGTTGGGGCACCAAAATTGAACCCAAATTTTCAGACACAACTCCGAAATATTAAATATCGTGGCAGTACTGCCCGGATTCACTTTGCTTTAAAAGATTTACCCCAGATCAATAATATTTCAGCGGAAATGATGAAAACCGTATTTTCTATCGCTCCAACGATTGAGTACCAAGAAAAAGCTGCCGATTCTGTTAAATATGGAATTGTAGCCAACGAGCCAACTGTGGAATTCACCATCCCATCTTTTATAAACCCTGATTTTGCACCAGATAGTAAACACGTTCTCTCTGCCACGGTTCAATATGCCCCCTATCATTTGCGTAATCAGAAATGGACCAATTCAATAAAAGAAGATTTAATTAAAACTGTGACCCAAATGTTGGAAAATTATATTCCAAATTTTCCAACATTAATCGAATCATCAATGGCGATTTCACCTCCAGATCTGGAAAGTGAATTTGGGCTTACGGAAGGGAACCTGAACCATGGTGAAATGACCCTTGATCAGTTTATGTTTATGCGTCCCACTATAAGTGCCGCCCAGTATAGTACACCCATTGGGAATCTTTATATCTGCGGTCCAGGGACACACCCCGGCGGGGGGCTTCATTGTACAAATGGCTTCAATACAGCACAAAAAATCATAAAAGACTATTAACCAGTGATAAATTTTTCTGTACTGGATGACCACCTTATAACCCGTATCTTGGATGAAGCGTTTCTCGTGTTGGAAAAAACGGGAGTTGAAGTTCAATGCGACGAATTACTTGAGCGTATGGAAAAAGCCGGACTGCCAGTAAATAAAGATACCAGGCGTATAACTTTTCCCCGATCCATAACAGAGAAAAGCATTGCATCAGCTCCAGAAATAGTACAGCTCTTTGACCGTGACGGGAATCCTTTTTCCAGTATTGGGGGAAATAAAACTAATTTTGTTCCAGCTTCATCAGCCTTGAATATTTTGGACTGGCGAAATGGAGAACGTCGAACAGCTAAGACGGCCGATTTTATTGAATACATTAAAGTCGTTGATCAAACAAAACATATCGCCTATCCTTCCACAGCATTTTCTACAGATGATATTGCCCAGGATATAGCTGATGCCTGGCGGCTATACTTGACAATGACCCATAGCAACAAACCAGTTGTGACTGGTGCCTTCACCCACCATGGAGTTCCCCGTATGGCCCGCATGATGGAATGTTTTAGGGAAAGTCAAAATGAAATGATGGAAAAACCAATGGCGGTTTTTACCTGCTGCCCTAACAGTCCTCTCCGCTGGGGAATAGATTCCAGCCATAACCTTATTGATTGTGTGGAAAAGGGCATTATCGTTGAAGTCGTACCTGTGCTAATGATTGGCCTAGCGGTTCCAGTGACTACTATAGGAGCGCTTGTCATGCAAACAGCAGAAGTATTGAGCGGCGTTGTTTTTACCCAATTAATTAAACCCGGTGCTCCCGTCATTTTTGGCGGTGCTCCCGGTGCATTTCATATGCAACTTATGAGTGCGCCTATGACTGGTGTTGAAGCTTTGCAACTCTATTGCGGGTATGGCCAGATTGCCCAACAAATAAAAATTCCATCTCAAGCTTACATGGGACTTGGAGATGGTAAGTTTAATGACCCCCAGGCAGGGGCAGAAACAGCAAGCGGTGCTTATCTGGCAGCCTTGAGCCGAATTAATCAGGTAGCAGGTGCTGGAATGCTGGATTTTGTAAATTGTTTCAGCCTGGAAAAATTGGTCTTTGACGATGAAATTTGTGGACATGTGCACCATTTCATGCGCGATATTGAAATCAAAGAAGATTTGCCCATTAAACCATTTATTGATGAAGTATTAACAGAACAACAAATCTGCACAATGGAACACACTCTGGAATATTGGCCAAAGGAACTCTATATGCCGGGGCCCATGGTAGACCGGACCAGCTGGCAGCAGTGGGAACAATTTGGCAGTAATACCTGGCAGGACCGGGCCAGAAATATGATTCAGGAAGCCCTTGATAATTATAACGAAGAACCCATTGAAGAAAATCTTGATCAAGAATTACGGAAGATCATGTGCGATGGTGACGTAAACCCTGATGATCT
>DKQR01000056.1:23780-25021 GCA_002471805.1 Fidelibacterota bacterium UBA7303
ACCCTCAAACAGAGATTATCAGAAGGGTCTGTACTCCTTGATGGTGCCATGGGTTCTTTACTCATGGATATGGGCCTCCATTCAGGACAACCGCCTGAAGAATGGACCATTAAATACCCTGAACGAATTGGAAAAGTCCACCAATCATATCATGAAGCAGGAAGCGATATTCTTCAAACCAATACATTTGGCGCGTCATATTATAGATTAAAAGAATGTGGTATTGCCGAACATCATGACCTAGTTAATCAAAAAGCGGTAGAAATCTGCAGGAAATACGGTGGAGATTCCCTTGTCTCCGGCGACATTGGCCCATCCGGCCTGCTGCTTGAACCGCTGGGACCTGCTACTTTAGGAGAATTGGAAAACGCCTTTTACCGTCAAGCGGTCGTTTTAGAAAAAGCTGGAGTTGATCTTTTCAGTATCGAAACAATGATTGACATAGAAGAAGCTTTACTTGCTGTTAAAGCCATCCGAAACATTAGTGAAAAACCAATTATTGCCAACATGACCTATTCCCAGACAGGAAAAGGATACTATACCGTAATGGGAAACTCCCTGGCAGAATGTACACAAAAATTCTTAGATGCCGGTGCGGATATTATCGGCACAAACTGCAATCTAGACAGTGCGGATTTGCATGAACTTGCAGAAGAATTGCTAACACTCACCACAACACCTATTTCAATTAAACCTAACGCAGGTCAGCCTGTATTAAATGGCGATACAGTTTCTTACGGGCAATCAGCTGACGAATTTGTTCAGGGCATGGTAAATATTAATAAATTGGGTATTCAGATTCTAGGCGGTTGCTGTGGAACCACACCTGCATATATTAAACTATTATCCGACCAGTTAAAGGAGTAGCTTAATCACCTCTTTCTGGAAAATTCACCAGTTCTGCAAATACATCTGTAAAATCAGGATGGATACTTAGATCAAGGTGATCTGTTTTACTTCTAATATTATAAAAATTATTTAATTCTTCTTCGTTAAATAATGCCTTTTTTGCTCCCAGGAGCGCAGTATTCCCCGCTGTGGTAATTTTCTTTTGCGGAAAGTTCAACAGTCCGATCCGCCGGGAACTTCGTTTGCTTATATAATTTCCAAATGCACCGGATAAATATACTTCGGCTACATTTTCTTCCTTTGAGTTCAGTTCTTGCAATAACAACCGAATTCCTGTTGCAATGGCCCCCTTTGCCAATTGTAATTCTCGAATATCTTTCTGGGTAATTTCC
>DKQR01000014.1 GCA_002471805.1 Fidelibacterota bacterium UBA7303
TATATTAATTTTCCCTACCTTTCCAAAATCATAATCTGGGTTCACTGCGGGGCCATGCCAACATCCGCTAATTCCCATTGAGAAAAGAGCAAAGAAAACTCTTTTTATCATTCCCGGGACAGGCTTTGGATATGGACTGTGGCTTCTTCCGTTAATAATTTATCCCTGGAATGTTTCAGACAATTTTTCCATGCAGAGAGTGCCTCATCCGGTTCATCCAGCGCTTCATGGAGGAGTGCCTTTAAGCGAAAGACTTCGGGATTGGCTTGATCCATGTTTTGTGCTTCAACCACATGAGATAATGCATCTCTATACAGACCGGCTTTCATGGCGGAGGCTGCTTTCATAAGTGGATCATCTGGTGCAGAAAAAAGAATGTTGGCTACCAGTAAAAAAGAAATGATTTTCATAATGATTACTGATTCTTGGTAAGATTATCAATAGCTTTCAAAACATTTCTGCATCTAATCTGCCCTACAAGTTTTCTATTGTCCAGTAAGGGGAACCTCCGAAAAGGCAGATCGAGGAATTTCTGAGCTGCTTCAGATAGGCTATCATACAAATTGATAGTAGTTAACTTAGTGGACATATAATCTTTCTAATTTTCATAGATAGTTCTCCTAACTATATTGGACTGAATATAGGTTCTGAAATATCTATGAACCAATAAGTGATTCATCATTTAAGATAAAAAATTATAAAGATCGGTTACTTTTAGCGGACATTATTTTATTCGAATAAGGTAGCTTCAATGGCAAGTAAATATCTGGCTCGATCCTGGTAAAGGATATTTTCTGGAAGGATTTCTGATTGATTGTAAAGATCTGTTGTAATCACTTCTGATAATTGCTGGTGGAAAAATTCACGGTTGCCCTTCTTCTGGTGATAATATTCCGCCATTTGCACCGCATTACCCAGGTATTCAGGGTGATGGGTAAGTGCCTGTTCAAAATATTTTTTTGATTGGGAAATATCCACGCCTGGAAGACGGGTATATAAAGTGCCAAAAAAACGGTAGGGTCCACCAAAATGGTAACCCGGATTCAGGGAATTAATGCGGTGCATGATCACTTCCAGGAGTTCGCGATTATTTAATCGTTCTATCACTGGTTTGGTATATAAATAATATGCCTGATTTGTAGCCCACCAATAAAGACCAGGTACAATATTCTGAGGGGCATCTGCTATTGCCGATAGGAGCCTAAATGTGCTGTCGCCTTGTGCGACTTGGTAAGTTGACTGGAAATCTGGGTGACTCAAGGTAGCTTTTTTTGAAATATCAGCACCAATTTGAAACAAGCTGTCTTTTATTCTGGCATTGGACGCAGAGAATAAAGCCTGCGTATATAGAACCTGACTGTAAAGAATAGCCAGGTTAAAATCTTCTGATCGTTTTTCGTAGGCCAGGCTGATGAAATGCTCAGCATAGAATAGCGATAACGAATCATTTCGATTTGCCCAGTGCAATTTTCCCTGCTCAATCAAGTAGTCAACATTTTTCTCGACTGCGTTTACCTGCTGTCCGGTGCCAGCACAGTGCAACCATAACTGTGCTGGCAACACTAGTAATAGTATTTTTGCTGTTTGACGATTAATCAATGTCAGTAAATCAGTATTGCAATTGGTAAATTTTACTCCAAGAAATTACACTCCTCTACAAATCATGGAAAAGATACTTGAATTAAAGACCATTGAACCCGCAAGTCTCCTAGGCGTGGGCGATGCGCATTTAAAATTAATTGAAGAAGCCTTACCAGCAACACTTGTGGTGCGAGGTGAGGTGATCAAGATAAGTGGTGATAAAACCATTGTGGAACAAGTTCATGAAATTCTACACGAAATGATGACCACACTGGGCAGTAAAGGCAGTCTTTCGTCCCGGGATGTGCAGAAATTGATCACACTTGTGCAATCTGCGAATGGACATGCAGGAACGACCCCGGTTCCACCTGACCATGTGATTCACTATGGACGAAAAGGTGCCATTGTGCCCAAGACCACAGGCCAAGTGCGATACGCTGATCTTGTGATGAAAAACGATATTGTATTTTCTGTGGGACCTGCCGGCACCGGAAAAACTTTTCTAGCCGTAGCCTTTGCGGTGGCAGCCCTGGAGAGTCATGAAGCAGACCGTATTATCCTGTGCCGACCTGCGGTTGAAGCAGGGGAGAGCCTGGGTTTCCTACCCGGTGATTTGAAGGAAAAGGTAGACCCCTATCTTGCTCCGCTTTATGATGCTTTAAGTTACATGCTGCCCCAGAATAAAATGAGAACGTTACTGGAAAACAAAACGATAGAAGTGGTGCCACTGGCTTATATGCGAGGCCGGACATTGGACAATGCTTTTATGATCCTGGATGAGGCGCAAAATGCCGCGGTTATGCAAATGAAAATGTTTTTAACAAGACTGGGCAATGGATCAAGGGCAATCGTGACCGGTGATGTGACGCAGATTGATCTAAAAAAACGGACAGATTCAGGTCTTGTTCAGGTGGTGCAAATTTTGCAAAATGTTGAAGGAATAGGATTTGTAACTCTTGATGAAGCCGATGTGGTCAGACATCCGCTTGTTAGAAAAATCATACTGGCCTACGATGGCCATCAGCAAAATAAGAAGAAATAATTATTGTATCGCATTGAAGAACCACCTTGTACAGAGTTATCTAAACGCTTAAGAAAAGTTGAATTCTAATTAATTTCCCACCCCGAACGAGTATAAAATATTGAACATGCGGCATGCAGTCTAATTCAGTTATAATTACAGCAAAAAGAACACCTATTGGCTCTTTTCAAGGTTCTTTATATCCTTTGTCCGCTCCGCAGCTTGGCGCAACGGTAATTAGGGCCATAGTAACGGAAACGGGTATTAAAAAAGCAGCGATAGACGAAGTCATTATGGGTAACGTTCTGTCAGCGGGAATTGGCCAGGCCCCAGCCCGCCAGGCAGCTCTTTTTGGAGGACTTCCAAATTCTGTAGAATGTATGACCATCAATAAAATGTGCGGTTCTGGTCTGAAAGCTGTTATGCTGGCCGATCAGGCCATTGGTATTGGTGATGCGGAACTGGTTATTGCAGGCGGCATGGAGAATATGTCCAATGCCCCTTACCTCCTTACTGGAGCCAGAATCGGCTATCGGCTTGGGCATGGAAAAATGATTGACAGCATGATTCATGACGGTCTTTGGGATGCCTTTAATGACAAGCACATGGGTAACTGTGCCGAATTGTGTGCCAGGGACAGAGAATTCACTCGCGAGGCTCAGGATGGATTTGCAATTGAATCTTACAAAAGAGCCCAGACTGCCCAGAATGAAGGTATTTTTTCCCATGAGATTGTTCCTGTACAAATCGATCAACATAGGGGGGACCCCATTCAGGTCTATCAGGATGAAGAGCCTGGAAAAACCAGGTTCGAAAAAATCCCAACTCTGAACCCGGCCTTTGAAAAAGGTGGAACTATTACGGCTGCCAATGCTTCAAAACTGAACGATGGTGCTGCTGCAGTTTTGATTGCCAGTGAGGGTAGAGCAAAAGAATTAGGATTAACACCATCGGCAAGAGTGGTTGCCCAGGCATCTGCTGCTCATGAGCCAGAATGGTTCACTACTGCCCCGGGGAAAGCAATTGGCAAGGTATTGGAAAAGGCGGGTTTATCGGCTGAAGATATTGATTTGTGGGAGATCAATGAGGCTTTTTCTGCTGTGACTATGGCAGCCATGGAAGATTTTAACATCGATCATAAAAAGGTGAATATCTATGGCGGTGCTGTGGCACTGGGGCATCCGATTGGTGCCTCGGGAGCAAGAATATTAACTACATTATTAAATGCTCTTGGTCGAACCAACTCTAAATATGGACTTGCGACACTTTGTATTGGAGGTGGCGAAGCCTCTGCTGTTATTCTAGAAAAATATGATTGATTTTACACTTACAGAGGACCAGGAACTGATCCAAAAAACCGCCCGGGAATTTGCTGTTGAACACCTTGCCCCTGGTGTGATGGATCGTGATGAAAATGCTGAATTTCCATATGAACAAATAAAATTGATGGGTGAATTAGGCTTTATGGGAATGATGGTGCCGGAGGAATATAGTGGTGCGGGAATGGACACATTGACCTATGTTATTGCGTTGGAGGAAATTGCAGCGGTAGAAGCGGCAGCGTCCACGATTATGTCCGTAAATAATTCTTTGGTCTGTCAGCTTTTAGCGGATTGGGGCACCAATGTCCAAAAAGATCAATATTTAAAAACGTTAGCCAGTGGTATAAAACTGGGTGCCTATAGTCTCAGTGAACCTCAATCTGGATCTGATGCCAGCAACTTAAGAACCCATGCCAGACGAAAAAATGGCCATTATATCATCAATGGCACGAAAAACTGGGTAACCAATGGCATCAATTCTGATATTGTGGTCATGTTTTGTCTCACGGATAAAGACCTTGGATCCAAAGGAATTTCCGCTTTCATTGTAGATAAAGGGATGGCAGGATTTTCCACTGGAAAAAAGGAAGACAAGCTGGGTATCCGGGCTTCGGACACCTGTGAATTGTATTTTGAGGATTGCGAAGTACCAGTGGAAAACAGAATAGGAGAGGAAGGAGCTGGATTTAAAATAGCAATGAATACTCTGGGGGGAGGGCGGATTGGTATTGCCGCCCAGGGGTTGGGCATTGCCCGTGCCGCCCTGGAAGCGGCAGTATCTTATGCTGGTGCGCGCAAACAGTTTGGAAAAACTATAGGATCATTTGGAGCTATACAAAATAAACTGGCAAATACAGCCACAGAAATTGATGCTGCACGATTGTTGATCTGGCGTGCGGCAAAATTAAAAGATAGAGGGAAACCGTACGTGAAAGAGAGTTCAATGGCAAAATTGTATGCATCAACTGTGGCCATGAAAGCAGCCACAGACTGTGTCCAGATATACGGCGGTTATGGATACATGCGGGAATACGGGGTAGAACGCTTGATGCGCGATGCCAAGATCACTCAGATTTATGAAGGAACATCTGAAATTCAACAACTTGTAATTGGTCGGGAATTGATGAAATGAAAGAAGATCAAAAAGTTAATATTAACTGGGATAGCCTTGGTTTTGATGTGATGGCGACAAAAAGCATGTTTCATGCAATCTGTACCGAAGATGGTCAGTGGTCTAATGGTGAGTTAATCCCCTACGGACCTATTCAATTGTCACCTGCAGCAGGTGTTTTGAATTATGGCCAGGGTGTTTTTGAGGGAATGAAAGCATCTAGAACAGCACGAGAGAATGTGGTATTATTCCGCCCGGATATGAATGCAAAACGAATGGCTAGGTCTTCCAGACGCTTATGTATTCCGGAAATGCAGAAATCTTTTTTTCTTCGGGCAGTGACGGCAACCGTAAAGGATAATTTAGATTATATACCCCCCTGTGGAAAGGGCAGCCTATACGTGCGGCCAATTGTATGGGGGACGGCACCTGTGCTTGGTGTTCGACCTGTCTCTGAATACACTTTTATGGTCTTTGTTTCGCCGGTAGGGCCCTATTTTAAAGGAGGTGTAAAGCCTCTTAATCTAAAAGTAACCACAGCTTACCACCGCGCGGCGCCAAAAGGCATAGGTAACGCCAAAGCAATTGGGAATTATTCCGCCTCTCTCTATCCATTGATGGAAGCGAAAAGTCAGGGTTATGATGAAGTTATTTATCTGGATGCAAAACATGAGAACCGAATTGAAGAGGTTGGATCTGCCAATGTTTTTATCGTCAAGGATAATGTTCTTAAAACTCCAAAATTGGATGGCTCTATCCTACCCGGTGTGACACGTGACTCAACAATCACCATTGCAAAAAAAATTCATAACCACGATGTGCTGGAAACTGAAATCACCATAGATGAAATTTTACATGCTGATGAGGTATTTTGCACAGGGACAGCTGTTGTGGTGACGCCTGTTGGCACAATTACCCACCAAGGGGAGAAAATAGTGATCCGTGATGGAAATATGGGGCCCTGTACACAAAGACTCCGTGAAACGTTAGTGGGCATTCAACTTCAGGAAATAGATGACCCTTTTGGATGGGCCATAGCAGTAAGTGGATAAGCAGAATCAATTGGTTGGACCGCATGACCCGTTCTAAACACCATCCAAGACGAGATGCACGGGAAGGAGCCATGCAGGCCCTTTTTGCCAGTCAGTTTTCCGATGAATCGTCTCCAGAGATACTGGCTAGATTTCTAGACTCATTCCCCAATCGCAGGAAAAGCAGGTCTTTTATCAAGGAACTTTACCAGTGTGTCATTGAACATTCTGACTGGGCTGACGGCCTAATAAAAAGTCATTTACAAAACTGGGAGTTTGATCGTGTTGCACAGGTCGATCAAGTTTTACTGAGAATGGGCGTATGTGAAATATTTTTTATGGATGATATACCCCCAAAAGTCACCATCAGCGAAATGGTAGAAATAGCGAAAATATACAGCACAGAAGAGAGTTCCGGTTTTATTAATGGTATTCTGGATTCTGTTTTCAAAGATTACCAGCAGAAAGTGAATTGAATATGGTACTCACAAAATTATTTGGCACAAAATCTGAAAGAGAAACAAAAAAACTTGTGCCTCTCATTAATGAAATAAACCAATTTTACGAAACTCTTTCTTCGAAGTCAGATGAAGACCTGGCCAATAGGACCCATGAACTGCGTGAAATTGTAATCAATTCCAAGGAAACAAAAAAAGAATCCCTTCCTGACAATATCAGTCGCCAGGAGCGGCAAGATTCAATATTAAAAGTAGAACAGGACGTACTAGACAGTATCATGGTTGAATCCTATGCCCTTGTAAAAGAAACTTGCCGCAGAATGTGCGGCTCATCCTGGCGTGTTTCAGGTCATGATACCGTCTGGGAAATGATCCCTTACGATGTCCAGATCATGGGTGCCGTTACCCTGCACCGCGGGAAAGTAACAGAAATGAAAACCGGGGAAGGGAAAACACTGGTGGCAACCATGCCAATTTTCCTTAATGCCTTGACCGGTCGAGGGGTTCATGTGATTACTGTGAACGATTATTTAGCCCAGCGGGATGCAGAATGGATGGGTGAGGTCTATAAGCGTTTGGGACTTACGGTAGGATTTATTTTGAATTCCATGGACAATATCCAGCGGCGTGAAATGTACAACAGGGATATCACCTACGGTACAAACAATGAGTTTGGTTTTGATTATCTGCGGGACAATATGTCACTGCAAAAAGAAGATTTGGTGCAGCGCGATCATGCCTATGCCGTAGTAGACGAGGTAGATAGTGTATTGATTGATGAGGCCAGAACTCCTTTGATTATTTCAGGCACGATTGATGCACCTGTAGATGATACATTTCAAAAATTGAAGCCGGATGTTCAGCAGTTGGTCAAAAAACAATCGACACTTGTATCAAATCTTGTCAGAGAAGCGCAAAAGTACCTGGATGAAGATGATGAGGATAATGCTGGATTAAAACTGCTACAGGCAAGTCGGGGGATGCCAAAACATCGTCAGGTCATGAAAATCTTCCAGGAAACGGGCATGTTGAAATTGTCCCAGGATATTGAAGCAATGCATATCCGGGATAAAATAATGCATGAAGTGGATGATGATCTTTATTTTTCGATTGATGAAAAAAGCCATGTTATGGACATCACGGAAAAAGGCAGAAACCTGTTATCACCCGAAAATCCTGAAACATTTATCATCCCTGATCTGGGTGAAATGCTAAATGAGATTGATGAACAAAATGATTTGAATGATATTGAAAAAGAACAGGAAAAAGAAAAAGCCCACCAACTTCATGCAGAGCGCAGCGGCACCATTCATAATTTTAACCAGTTATTGCGTGCGTTCACCATGTATGAAAAAGATGTGGATTATGTTGTACAAGAAGGTAAAGTGATGATTGTGGATGAATTCACCGGTCGGGTTCTGCCGGGAAGGAGATATTCAGATGGTTTGCACCAGGCATTGGAGGCTAAGGAAAATGTGCGCATTGAACGTGAAACACAGACCCTGGCCACCATCACTATTCAAAATTATTTCAGGCTGTATGATAAACTGGCAGGAATGACTGGTACAGCGGAAACAGAAGCTGAGGAACTGGGATCTATTTATAAACTGGATGTTACTGTTATGCCGACTCATCGCCCCCTTGCCAGAGACGACCGGGATGACCTCGTTTATAAGACCAAACGGGAAAAATATAATGCGGCTATTGAGGAGATTTCTGAATGCCACCATAGAGGCCAGCCGGTGCTGGTTGGTACAATATCCGTGGAAGTGTCGGAACTTCTATCCCGTATGCTAAAACGAAAAAATATTCCTCATAATGTATTAAATGCCAAGCAGCATAAAAGTGAAGCAGAGATTGTAGCCCGTGCCGGTCAGCCGGGTGCGGTAACCATTGCCACCAATATGGCAGGACGGGGAACAGATATCAAACTGGGGAATGGCGTCAAGGAATTGGGAGGTTTGCATATCATCGGTACAGAACGTCATGAATCCCGGCGGATTGATTTACAATTGCGAGGCCGCAGCGGACGGCAGGGAGACCCTGGATCCTCCAGATTTTATTTGTCGTTAGAAGATGATTTGATGCGTCTTTTCGGATCAGATAGAGTGGCTTCCATCATGGATCGCATGGGGATAGAAGAAGGTGAGGTCATTTCAGCTAGAATGGTTACCAAAGCCATAGGCAATGCCCAGAAAAAAGTGGAAGTACGCAACTTTGGCATTCGCAAGCATTTGCTGGAATACGATGATGTGATGAATCAGCAACGCAAGGTTGTTTATGATATCCGCAGACAGGCACTGTCTGGTAAAAATATGTATGATACGGTTTTGCAAATCATTGATGATTTCATTATGGATGAGGTGGAAGCGCAGGCTGAAATGGGTCCGCCTGATCTGTGGGACTGGGACCACCTGAAGCAGATTTTTGCATCCCATCTTATGTTAGATGGTTCATATGAGAGGATAAAGAATGCATTCAACAAGGATGATTTTACGGCCGATCAAGCAGGGGATTGGGTCTTAAGTGAGACCCAGGCGATTTATAAAGCAAGGGAATCCTTATTGCCGCCGGAGATGATACGCGGCTTTGAGCGTTTTGTTATTTTGAGAACAATTGATGAAAAATGGAAAGACCATCTATACGCCATGGACCAGCTCCGTGAAGGGATCAACTTAAGAGCTTATGGTCAGAAAGATCCACTTTTAGAGTACAAATCGGAGGGCTTTAAACTGTTTCAGGAAATGATGGCGGATATGAATGCCA
>DKQR01000004.1 GCA_002471805.1 Fidelibacterota bacterium UBA7303
CCAGGCATCATCATTGCCATTTCCAAAAGAATTTGTCCATCCTGTAATAATATATCCACCATCTGCTGTTTGTTGAATAGAAGAACCATAGTCATCATCACTTCCACCGAATATCTGGTTCCATTCTTCAACTCCTTGCGCATCAGTTTTAATAAACCAGACATCATAACTATCATTCCCGAAAGACGCTGTAGATCCTGTAAGTATATAACCATAATCGGAGACTTGTTGAACGGAACGACCATAATCACTATTACTGCCACCAAAGGTTCTTATCCAAAAAGTATCAGGTTGTCCTTGGAGAATTGTGGTGGTTAAAAGCAGAACTACTTTTTTCATGGTAAGCCCAAATCTACCCATCCTCACACAAACAAAAAATCCTGCGAATGTGGGGTTTGATGATTAATATATCCTATACATTTAGAAACCCATACGAATTCCATGAATAAAAAGTCAAATACCTGGAAAGATTTTAAGCATAGGATTGCTTGCATTAATGATATTCCCAAAATTCAAGGCTTAATGGAGCTGTCAATCAGGCAACTGCTTGGACCCTTGTTATCACCCAGTCAATTGGAAGCCTCCTTTGACAGCATGGGCTTAGATGACCAACTGATTAAAGATGGCACATATTTTATGGTGTTCAAAGGTGAGATTTTTGTTGGATGTGGTGGTTGGAGCAATAGAAAAACACTGTTTGGAGGCAATCATACGCCTAACAGAGATAATGAATTCCTGAATCCAGATAAAGATTCGGCACGTATTCGAGCCATGTACACACATCCAGATTGGGTCAGAATGGGTGTTGGTTCACTGGTGGTATATTTAGGTGAAACTGAAGCAAAAAAACTGGGCTTTAAGAAATGTGAATTAATGGCTACACAATCAGGAATACTACTATACGAAACTCAGGGTTATATACCAGTGGAGGAAATACTATACAAAACCGAAACCAATCAAACCGTGCCCTTGATTAGGATGGAAAAAAACATATAAAATATTATTCACTGGTAGAGAGTGAAGAAATCGAATTATATACAAAAAACCCCGCTTCTGGACGGGGTTTTTTAAATTTATTAATTAATATTAATCAGGGATTCCACTACCACTGTGCAAGGGTGTGAAATCACCAGATTTAACCTTCCAATTCTTACCTTCCTTTACAAGTACTTGGCATACCCTTGTCCTATAATCACTCTTTGTTATGCCATTTATAGTGTATGTTCCAACCAGGTAGTAATAAGCAACTGCATATTTCCCCTCCTCTAAAATGTCTACTTCTATATACCTTGGAGTAAAATCAAAACGATTGCTGGCTACTTGATTTTTTGTTACTGCTTTTACAGTAGCTTCTTGTCGATACCAGAAAGAACCATTTGAATCACCATTCATAGTACCTCCTGAATGAAGCGTAGATACAAATTCCTGCCATTTTTTTTCATTCTGAGTTTTCCAATGTTTGCTAATTAAACTTTTTACATCAGACATATCGCCTGCAAACAGTCCAGAACAAACTATAAAGATTAACATTATTAGATTTCTCATTTAGGATATCCTTTCTTTATTTACATTTAAATTACTAAATAATAAACAAAAAACCCCGTGTGACCGGGGATGAAACAGTCAATTCCGGACACAACGGACAGAAAACCCGTAATGCTTATTATTGCGGACCCGGTGCACTTCTGAACTATTGTAATACAGCTTCCGGTACCACCCGCTGGAGGTATTGGTTTCTGTAGAAGACCAAAAGTAACAGAAGCTACCCATATAGTTGTAACTACCTCCATAGACGCGGTAACCTCCGGGAAGGGCAGTAAAACCGCTTTCATTCGTTGCACCTGTATTTGGGCTGCTCCAGTGTGTTGTACCTGTTTTTTTAAGTTTACCACCAGGATTACCGCCAAGGTAATCAACCACCACTTGCCACTCATCATCCGTAGGAATATGCCAGCCTTCCGGGGCAATTTTACGGTTATCATCTAAGGCATACCAGTTGTATAGATTGCCATACGTTACTACATTAGCTGAATTATCACTGTAAACTGCATAAGCTCCTGTCGATAATGTTGTCCAATCATTATTGCTGTATCCCGTTGGTATCTCATCACCATTTCTGTAATGCGTCACTATCAGGTTCTCAGCCATCCACACTTGGTCACCAATTATCACCGTATTGTATACATTACCGTCTATGTCGGTTACTGTCCCGCAGTAGGCTTCATCCAACCCTGTACCACCTCCAACACATTCACCACAGTCATTAATGAAGGCTGTTCCACTCGCAACACCTGCACAATCTTCGGGTTCATCTTCACAACTCCAATAAGCCAACCCAATAAATAGTAATAGTGTTATATATCTAATCATTCCCAAATCTACCCATCCTCCCAAAAACAAAAAACCCCGGGAGACCGGGGTTTGATTTTCAAGAAATACTAAAATTATCTCAATTTTTTTATTTGAATGTAATCACCTATAGTTTCCAAAGTCACAGTAACGGCTGTACTATTCCGATTCCGCCAAAACCATCCATGGTAACCATCAAATTCAGATATGATTTCACCACTATCAGAACTTGTCATTCGTCCTTTTTTATATGTAATAGACTTTTGGGACCCTTTATATCCGTCTCCATGTAAATTGTAATTTAATCCGCCATTTTTCGTTTCCCAGTTATACTTAACAAAAGAACCTTCTATCATTTCTAATTTTATTTCAATGGCCTCGTCCGGTTCAATTATAAATTCTAGTACATCCTGGTTTTCTTCACTGGTTTCAGAGTTTTCTCTGACTTCATCTTTCAAGGAGATATGTTCATTATAATCTTGTTTTTCATTGTGAGATTCCTTTTCCAGTCTGGTTTTAATTTCCCCCATTTGCTTTAAACCTAATATTTCGCCTACGCCTGTTGGGTCCTTACCATATTCTGCTGGAGTTACAACACAAAGCAACAAAGCACCTGCAACAGCTAAGGCAATAATAGTAGATTTCAAAAGTTGTGAAGATGAAGGTAAATCATTTTCTGATGGTTTCTGTGCATTAAACATTATTTCACCTATAATGAATTGAAATATTCAAAAAGTTGATATCCAGTCAGGATGAAGCCCGATATCATCAGCACGATATTGGTTGAATAGGCATAAATTAGAAAACTAGGCTGTTTTCTCCAGTAACTTATTAAAATCAGGATTGCTGATAATGCCAAAAGTTGACCTATTTCGACACCAATATTAAAAGATATTAAATTTGTAAAAAGACCATTAGAGTCCATGTCAAATTCAATGATTTTTGCAGCTAAACCAAATCCATGGAACAAGCCAAATATTAAAGTTGAAATTTTTGTATTTGGTTGAACTCCAAACCATTGTTGAAATGCGCCCATATTATCCAAGGCTTTATACACAACAGATAGTCCAATTATTGCGTCAATGATAAATGCGTTAACATGGATATCTGCAAAAACGCCCAGCAACAATGTTGAAGAATGGCCCACAGCAAAAAGGCTTACATAAATAACAATATCATTTAACCGGTAAAGAAAAAATATGACGCCAACCAGAAAAAGTAAATGGTCGTATCCTGTTACCATGTGTTTTGCACCCAAATACATAAAGGGAACAAAATTGACGCCATTGATTTCCTGAATATAACCCTGGTCTCCTGTTGTCACACCATGGGCATTAAGAAAAACTGGAATCAACAAATAAAACAAAATTAGGTTGTTTTTTAAGATTCTTATCATTTCCTTTTTTCTATCTCTTATGTTGCTTCAAACTCATCTATAAAATCTACAAACCATCGCTTATATAAAAAAACC
>DKQR01000033.1:0-1118 GCA_002471805.1 Fidelibacterota bacterium UBA7303
AGAATTGGAGAGGTGGGTTTACCTGCTAAGTATAATATTAACTAATGCAACAATATCAAGTATATTAACCTCACCATCTAAATTTAAATCTGTAGAACTATTATATTCATTACTCAAAACTACATTCACTGTTAATATAATATCTTGAATATTTACCAAAGAATCACCATTAATATCTCCTAATACAGATGCTGTGCATTCTATATTTGTTAAGTACTGAGATGCACTTGGAGGAATCTCAAGTAAAGATTCACAATTTGAAGCATCTTCTAATAAATAATTTTTTAGCCATTCATGAGCTCTATCACCTACATACCCACCACCACCATCTGGCCCATTAGCTACAAAGTGGTCGCCATATTCTACTTCAAATAATAATTTATCAGTTGTAGAAGGAGTATAATTATAATGAATATTTGCATGTAACGATGGAGGAGCAGTTACGTCGTATTGCCCACTAAAAATCAGGGTTGGCACAGAATGATTTAAATCATCAGGCTCCAGAACCAAATTATCTAGCCAAGGACATAATGCAATCACTGCTTTCAGTGTAGGCTCCATAACAGCAGCAAGTTGAGCACCACCTCCACCCATTGACCATCCGCTTACAGCAAAACTATTTAAATCTATTTTTCCATTTACAGGTGAATCTATTCTATCATTTTCTTGTTTTATTGTTGCAATAGCATCTAAAAGAGCTTCCGCTCTATCCTCAGGGTCGTCATTATAAGGATTATTAGTTCCAATCGTCATTGCAATAATTCCCCATGAAGCAAAAAAGGGGCCCCAATCTTGCATGGTGGATTCAGGCATTCCCCACCCTGGTACAATAACAATACTTGCCAAAGGCTCTGAAGCATTTATTGGATAATATAGAGTTGCTCCTAAATAATATGGTCCGTTACGTAAACCATCAGATTCATAAATCCAATCAACATCATATGGACCATCAGCAAGAACCAAGCTGAATAAATTCACACTAAGTAGTACTAAAATGAGCATTTTTGACATGTTCTATTATATTACCTGTTTTATCCAATTGACAATAGAGGTTTCAAGCTGTTACATCAGAACAGGCGTTGGATTATTTACTGCTTAACTGGGTTAGGAAGGAAGAA
>DKQR01000033.1:1417-2564 GCA_002471805.1 Fidelibacterota bacterium UBA7303
AGGAAGAATTGGAGAGGTGGGTTAGTTGCCCAGAATAATGTTCACCAGCTGGATAATATCCAGAACATTTACAATACCATCATTATTAATATCAGCCATTTCAAATTGCTCTGTTGATGGCTCATAAATACCAAGGGTAATATTCACGGAAATAATGACATCCTGGATGTTGATTTGTCCATCTAGATTTACATCCCCATTTTGCTCGGATACTATATTATATTCAAGATCTCCAGTTATATTAGAACCAGATACTATTACTACTAAATTTTCAGCACTACTTATAAGACTATACGTTCCATCAGCCTCCAATCCATATAGATGCCAATTATATTCTCCATCAGGAGTGGCTGAAATTGTTGCAGTCCATATATCATCATCAGATAAAACATCACCTTCAACACCATCATCAGAAAAAGGCACAGTTTCATAGTAAGTCAATTGGCCCGACACATTGAATCCCAAATATTCATTTGAATGATCGATAACGCTGAGGGTTACATCAACACCAAATGGAAGATCATCGGGGAAAATACTCACTTCGGTAGTTACCATAAAGGGGTAATCATACCCTAAATCAAACTGCAATTCAACAAACATCCCCCTCCAGCCTTCATCTGGAAGTATTGCCTCAGCAATATATACTCCACCACCCTGATCAGTGAGGGGTGTGCTTGTCCATGGATCACCAACTACATAATCCCGAAAATCCCGGGCTGCGGGGTTTACAGCCTGCCAGAGATTCACTTCACTGGGTTGAGTTTCACAGATTATTTCTATTGATCCATCATCCAGCCGCTCCCAGGAATAATCAGGAAGTTCAACATTATCCAGAGCAGCCTGATAAAAAACAAAGAGGTTCTGTAGGAGATTTGCTTCTTCCTCTGAAAATCCATGACCTGTATTGGGGAAATAAGCCATGTGTTTTTCTCCTACCAGATCCGGCAGATAATTTTGTGCTGCTGGCACAAAAAATTCATCTCCCGTTGCAGCCAGCATATACTTGGGCATGGTAAGCCTCTCCCGATATACGAATGGGTCTACAATCTGCATGAGGTCCTGTACAATTGGTTCGGTAAAATAATTAAAAACCCCCATATCTTCATAATCATGCACAGCAGGCGACCATTCTCCATAAGAGGCGTAG
>DKQR01000157.1 GCA_002471805.1 Fidelibacterota bacterium UBA7303
TACAAGGTCATTTCCTGCATGATGTTTAAACATACCAAAATGTGGGGCATAATTCAGATTAAATGGGCTATGGGTCAGCTTTTGTTCTGATATTGAGTTTGCCAGGAGTCCGGAACTGATGAATGGAGCCGATGCCAGGGAAAGTCCTTTTTTTAAAAATGATCTTCTTTTCATAGTTTATCCAAATTGTGTTACACCAGGAACCGGAACTGGATATTGTCCATTCTTATCCGGCAGTACCGGTGCAGTATCGTTAAATGAATGTAATTCAGGAACAAGTTTATGATCAAAACTCATTGCTTCGTCCCAGGTAATCACCTGTCCGGAATAGGTCACCATCCGGCCAAGGATTGCTGTCATGGTTGCTTCTGCCCCCCGACCTGTATCATCCATCCTGTAGTCCCCAGCGCGGATGGCAGCAAATAATTCATTATGTTCTTGCTGATAGGGATTTATATCTTTTTCACCATCATGGTCATATAAAACCCGGCCTCTTTTTGATTTAATCACACCATAGTGTGCACTGTTTACGATCACATCTCCCCTAGTGCCCTGGAATCTTTCATCCACGCGATTCATACATCCCTCCTGATGCCGGCACTGGCTGGCTATGACCTGACCGTTCGGGTAAGTAAATTCTACAAAATGATGATCAAAAATTTGCCCGTGATCCGGACCTTTCCGTACCTGCCTGCCTCCCATTCCTTGAGCAGATAAAGGAACTGAGCCAATGAACCAGTTGGCAATATCTATATTATGGATGTGCTGTTCTAAAATGTGATCGCCGCACAGCCAGTTAAAGTAATACCAGTTTCGCATTTGATATTCCAATTCTGTTTGCCGGGGTTTTCGCGGCCTGACCCAGACACCGCTGCTGTTCCAGTATACCTGGCCCGAGACAATGTCACCTATCCGGCCATAATCAATCATTTTTTTAATAATCCTATAATTCTTCTGGTAGTGCCGCTGCAGGCCCACAACTACATTTAATTTTTTTTGCTGGGCTTCTTTCCCGGCGGCTAAAACTTTTTTGATGCCTGCCACATCTGTAGCCAAAGGCTTTTCCATGAACACATGTTTATTCCGGGAAATAGCATATTCAAAATGGAGAGGGCGGAACCCGGGCGGTGTCGTCAAAATAACTGTATCCGCCATCTCAATAGCTTTTTTATAGCCATCGAAACCTATAAAAATCCTTTCGGCATTTACATTAATCCGATCAGTATCTGCATATTTTTTTGAAAGCGATTGAAAGCACGTATCAGCCTGATCCGGGAATACATCTGCCATGGCTACCAAGCGGACGCCCGGGTCCGCTTCCAAAGCCTGGGAGGCAGCACCGGTCCCACGTCCGCCGCATCCAATGAGAGCAATTTTGATCTCTCCCTCTATGGAAGTCATCTTTTTTGTTGCCCCTGGCAGAATGTTAAACAAAACACTCCCCGCTGTGGCCTTGGATGTATATTCTAAAAATGTTCTCCTATTCATTTGATTCTTTCGCTTTTTCTTCATTGTCAAAATTCCTTTTTGGGCGACACCCAATAGTATTTTAATTCATCCCGGGGTGGTATTATCCGAGGTCTGATAATTCGAAACCCAACATGGGTAGCATCCGTATGCCACCATAGACTTTTTGGTATCTGAGGGTCCCGCTCCTTCCAGCGTTTCTTGGAAAATCCTCTTGATGCGGATCGTAGCTGATCTGCTTCATCTTTAAATGAACCACCGCGGACAACTCTCGGATAAATAGCTTTTTTCTTTTTAAGCGGATTATTTGCTTCAGATTGCCTGTCAATATATCCTTTAGGATCATAGCTGTCCAAGACCCATTCTGCGGCATTCCCATGCATATCATACAATCCATTACCATTCGATATTTTCAATCCGCTTTTTTTAAGTTTCCCACCACTGTTTTTTTTATACCAGCCGTATTTATGAAGTTCATGGTTTTGGTTTCCAAATGAGTAGGCTGTTTGGTGCCCGGCCCTGCAGGCATGTTCCCATTCAGCCTCGGTTGGCAGACGATAATAATGCCCGGTTTTCGCTGTGAGCCATTTACAAAATTGAGATGCAGCGTATTGTGTTATATTTACAGCAGGATATCCTGCTTTATTCAAATTCATATAGGGCACAGTGGCGCCGCTTACACCATCAATATCTAATTCTATACTTCCTTTTGGGCTTCCTGAATGATCGATTCGGCGAGTGAGAAATAATTCATAATGATTCCAGGAGATCTCAAGATTGCTCATCCAGAAATCATCTACCATAGCCGGATGAATCGGTCCCTCATCTTCATTTCTCCCTTTTTCATTTTTTGGGCTCCCCATTTTGAATTCACCGCCTTTAATCGGCACCATTGGAATAGAAAGGTTTGAACCTGGAATATCCTGTTTGTAGGCATGAAAGGATTGAGCCTGGCCTTGTGCGGCATTAATAAAAAGAGCCAGAAAAAAGACCGGCAAATACTGCATGGATTAAATTGTCGAGGAAATTTCTGTGAACGATTTCTTTTTTAAATCCGGGACTCTGGCATCATTGGTGGGATATCCAACAGGGATCAGTAAAACCGCTTTTTCATTTTCTGGCCGATTCAGGATTTTTCCCAGGAAACCCATGGGGCTGGGTGTATGTGTGAGTGTTGCCAAACCAGCGTGGTGCAATGCTGTCAGCAAAACCCCGGAAGCGATTCCAACCGATTCATTCACATAGTAGTTTTTTCTCTTCCTATCCCCTGACAAATCATAATTTATTTTAAAAACTACTATTAAATAAGGTGCTGTTTCCAAAAACGGTTTATGCCAATCGGTCCCGAACTGATTAAGATCTGCAAGCCATTCATCCGGAGCACGGTGAGTGTAAAACTCCTTTTCTTCTTTTTCAGCGGCAATGCGGATTTTCTGTTTTACTACGGGGTCTTTTACAACTGCAAAATGCCAGGGTTGTTTGTTTGCGCCTGAGGGGGCGGCGCCTGCCGCTCTGATAGTATTTTCAATAATTTCCAGAGGGACGTGCTTGTTCGAGAAATCCCGGACGGTCCGTCTTGTTCTCATCTGTGCCAGGAACAATCTGGAACGGTTTAACATCTCGGATTCCGGATAGGTATCAAATTCCAATTTCTGAAATGCCATGGTCTAAATCCTCACTAATTTTTTGTCATCCAAGTTACAATTTGTAATATTCACATCTATCAATATACACTCAGACTATTCCCTTGTTTCAACGTTTATTGGTTTGGTATTCGCCATTAAGAATTATTAATAAATATGGTTCTTTATTAAACCGATGGTCTAATTTACTTTATTGATTATTTGTAATTATAAATATCCCTGCTTTGATTTCTTATGGGGGTTTTACAATGAAGAAACATGAAATACTATTCTTAATTCCACTACTCTTTCATACGGGAAATATGACAAAGGCAAAAGATCGAGCCCGGGACCTGGGTATTCCCTTTCAGGGAACACCGGGGCTGTTGAATGCAATCACCGATGTAGCCGGGGTTCAGGTGGGGCATAGTACCATTATTTCCGGCTCAGGGAAACTTATTGTTGGTAAAGGCCCCGTACGAACTGGTGTTTCAGCAGTTCTTCCAAGAGGGGCAAACAGCATGCAGGATCCAGTGTTCGCCGGCTGGTACAGTTTGAACGGAAACGGTGAAATGACAGGGACAACCTGGGTTGAAGAATCGGGCCTTTTGGAAGGTCCTGTAATGATTACCAATACCCATAGCGTTGGTGTTGTTCGAGATGCAGTCATTGCCTGGCGGGTTAAACAGGGGAAGCCCGATCCCGGTGGTTATTGGTGGTCCCTACCCGTTGTGGCAGAAACATATGATGGTTTTTTAAACGACATCAATGGCTTTCACGTCCAGGAAAAACATGTGTTTGAATCCTTGAAAAACACAACATCCGGATCTGTGCAGGAGGGCTCTGTGGGTGGAGGCACCGGAATGGTCTGCCACGGATTTAAAGGGGGTATTGGTACATCCTCAAGGATTTTTTCTATACAGGGCACGCAATATACTCTGGGAGTTTTGGTACAGGCCAATTATGGCGCGCGAAAAGACCTGACTATTGCAGGTGTACCTGTGGGAACAGAGATCCCGGACCTGCAGCGGGAAAGACACACGGCACAAACATTCCACGAAGGTGACGGATCCATCATTGTTGTGGTGGCCACGGATGTACCGCTGATTTCCCACCAGTTGAAAAGGCTGGCTCGTCGTGTTCCTCTGGGTATTGCCCGGGTGGGCACTGTGGCTCATAACGGCTCGGGGGATATTTTTATAGCATTTTCCACGGCCAATTCCGGTGCAGGGTTTAAACAGAATATTGCCCAGATTGAGATGTTACCCAATGAATTTCTAAATCCCGTGTTTACTGCCACGGTTCAGGCAACAGAAGAGGCTATCATCAATGCACTCATGGCTGCAGAAACCATGGAAGGGATTAACAATAATAAAGTGTATGCGTTGCCCCATGATCGGCTCAAAAAGATCATGCGGAAATACAACCGTTAAAACTCATCTGAAACAATGCCTCTGACAGTTAACGTAGCGAGTGCGGTGAACTGATGATTCGCACCACGTTTAGAATCACACTGGGGATTGTACTGGTAATTATCGGTTTGATCGGCGGATTCATTCCTATATTCCAGGGTTGGTTGTTCGGCATCCCCGGTCTCATTATTTTGGCAGATTATTTCCCACCTTTTAAACGCATTCTCAACTGGGCAAAAGGAAAAGCGGGATTGGATAAAAAACCAATTGATTAAGCGTTTTATTCATCAGTAATCCACCGTAATCTTTCTCTCCTATTTTTATATATTAGTGACTGCTAACGCCTTCCTACAAATCCTGCCTTGGGCATTTCATGTCAGCCAAGCGGTCTAAAATTACAGCAGTTGTCGGTGCCCAATGGGGAGATGAGGGCAAGGGCAAAATAACAGATTTTTTCGCCTGTGATTCCCATTATGTGGTCCGTTTCCATGGGGGTAATAATGCAGGACATACTGTCATTGTCAACGGTAATACTTTCAAACTCCATCTTATTCCCTCTGGTATTATCTATGGCGAACCCATGTCCATCATTGGTAATGGCGTGGTGGTAGATCCTAAAGCACTGCTGGATGAGATCGCTTATGTAAAAGAAAAAGGCATCGACCCCAAGCTCATGGTGAGCGATCGTGCTCATGTGATTATGCCGTATCATATCGCTCTGGACAGCGCCCTTTCCGGACATCAAGGAGGTCTGGCAGCGGGCAGTACCAACCGGGGGATTGCACCTGTTTATGCGGATAAAATGTTCCGCAACGGCATTCGCATGATCGACCTTTTGGAACCACCGGTATTCCAAGAAAAACTGGAAAAAGGATATGCCTTTGCCAAGGGGCTTATAGTGAAGTCCCTTGAACGGTCTTTAGATATGACCGTCAATGAAATCTTTGATACTTATGTGGCGTACGGAAAAGCGCTGGCACCCTACATTTGTGATACATCCATCGAATTGTACAGCGCTCACAAAGCAGGGAAATCAATTTTATTTGAGGGCGCCCAGGGTATCAGCCTGGACGTGGACCATGGTATTTATCCTTATACTACATCCAGCAATACAGCTGCTGGTCATATTTCCACCGGAACCGGGGTCAGTTTCCGGGATATTGATCGCATTATCGGTGTAGTGAAAGCCTACTTAAGCCGCGTGGGTGAAAGCCCCCTGCCATCTGAAATTCACGGTGATGAAGCAGATGCTTTGCGGGAAAAAGGCGGCGAATACGGAACCACCACTGGGCGACCCCGGCGAGTGGGTTGGCTGGACCTAGTGCAGGTTCGGCAGGCAGTGCGGGTCAACGGCCTTACGGAGATTGCCCTGACTAAATTGGATATCCTAAACGGATTTGAATCTCTTCCTGTTTGTGTCGGCTACGACGTGGAGGGCAGCATCCTCAAGGAAATGCCCGCTAGTCTGATCCAGTATCGGAAAGCCAAGCCTGTTTATCGTACACTACAGGGATGGGACAACCTTCCTGAAAATATTTGGGATGAAGGGTATGATGCGTTTCCTCAAACCTTAAAAGATTATATCAATTTTATTGAGCATGAAGTAGACTGTCCCGTGAAGATTGTTTCTGTAGGGCCCCAGCGCCACGAGACCATTATCAGGTAATGGCTTTCACACAGGAAATTGTTGATTTCTCTGGCCTTCCTGATCCAGAGATCTCAAGAAAACTGGCTGAACTCAATATTCCTCTAACTTCACAGGAAGCGTTAAAAATTCAAAATGACATGCTGGGCCGGGCACCGTCCCTGTCAGAACTAATCCTTTTTTCCATTCAGGGCTCGGAACATTCCAGCTATAAAAGCAGCCGGCTACACTTAAAGCAGTTTACCACCACCGG
>DKQR01000150.1 GCA_002471805.1 Fidelibacterota bacterium UBA7303
AACATGTCTGTGTAGACACTTCCATGATCATCATTGGAAGCTTGATAATATTCTACACCAGCCCATACCCAAACAGTACCTTCAGGGACTGTTCCTGTTACTTCGCGGTGCAGCCACTCACTTGAAGGAGAACTTGCATCAATTACATCGGTTATCTCCCAACCAGGGCCAACCATACCATAGGAGTCATCGTAGTAATAGAATGCCAGATATGCTGAATTTACACCTTGGCCGATCCAGTCATCCGCATGTGAAAACATCATACCACTTAGGGTAGGCTGGGAACCTACATCAAGTCCAGCCAACCCAACTTCTAGCCACTGGCCAAAGCTTCCATAATTCGGGGCACCATTGTATTGACCCCACTGTTTAAGAGAGTAATCTCCTTCGTAAGCTTCAAAAACGGCGTCAGAATTGTAGATATTGGCTCCAGTCATCTCAACCACGTAGCTGGCATTGGCTTCAGGATAGGGAGACCAACCTGTAATACCATCTTCGAAGCCGCCATTATATAGAATTGGAACATACAGTGAAATACAAACCGATTCTGGATCATAATCTTCCAAGGGCAAGGGTGGGTCTTTCTGCCATTCATCCATTGGGAAAGTGTAATTTTCCCATTCGCAATTATTGTCGGAATTAGCGTGTTGGTAACGAGCGCGAAAGCGTCCAAAACCAAACCCACCACCTTCTTCTATATCAGCAACATTATCCACATCATAGAAGCTCCAGGTATAGATCATATGCCACGGAAAAGGTCCAGTAAATGTTACCGTGGCAGAATATGTGCCATCACCATTTGCAGTAGCCACATGCACACTATTATCGCCCAACCCTTGCAGGTAATTAAGCCATTTGTCTTTTAACACTAAAGAGACAGTGTCTTCTGCACTAAATCCATCTGCATCGGCACCTGTCATGTCTACCGTAAAGGTAACGTCGACTTCCTGTCCAGCAGGTATTACAGCACCAGCAGGAAGATCGTAGTAGCCTGATAATTCCAGCTCTAAAAAGCCTGTACCATCATCTGCTCCTAATGTGAAGATCCGGTTAGCGCCTCCAAATTGTGGAGAATCTTCCCAACCCATATCACTATACATGTCTCCATTAGTTGATTCAAAAAGTTCAATGGATGATGAATCAAGTTGCATGTAGTATTTATATTCTTGCTCAGCATCTGGAAGGGACGTCAGGCTCACCGCTAGACTAAAAATATTTGTACCTGGAGTACGAGTCATTTCACAATCAGCGGGATCATCACAGTTCCAGCCATTGAAACCGCCTCGGACCTGCATCTGGTCTCCCCGGGCTACACTAAATACCGGCATACCTGTTGCACCATCCTCATCCAGCCATTCGGTCAAATCAACCGAGAAAATGATAGTCTTGGTTACGGGATCTTCACCTGTGGGTGGTGCATTGTCCCAATAGGAAAAAGCCAAGGTTGTATCACCAGTAATATTAGCTGTTCTATTGTCATTACTCTCCCAGCCATCGGTGCCAATCAAGAACTTGTATTCAATAGCCGCTCCATCATTTGAAAATGAATATTGCCCAGACCAGAAATCATCACCTTCATGCGTAAGAGCCGTACCAGACCAGCCGTTCATCGATCCTGCTATATGCATGGTATCACCTTCATATGCTACAATTCCAGCAGTACTGACTCGGAACCAGACGTCTAAACTATCCGTAGGTTCATATGGCGGAGTGACGTCACTTTCCCAATAATCTAGTATTGGAGTATGGTCGCTCGTGAGGTTTAATGGACGGTCAGCGGTTGATTCCCATGCTTCGTCGCCTGTTGCATTGATAAAAACATACTTATACATGTATTCACCGAGTGGTAATGAATCCATCGTTGTGTATGTCCAGTAGTCACCGCCAACGTTTGTCATTGCCCATTCATTTCCACCCCAGCCATTAAAGCTTCCCCGGATAACCATGGTTGCTGTGGAATCTGTAAATCCTGGTGCAGTCGACGTGTTTAGGTTAAATGTGGCAAGTGCAGGCGCTTCATCTGTTGGAGGGGTATTATTGAAATATACCCAAGCAAGAGTTGTATCTGTATTTGCTGTAAAGGTTCTGTTATCTATGCCTTCCCAGCCATCAGTACCATTTAAAAATTTGTACTCAACAACTGTACCTGAAGTAAATGGATATTGGGCAGACCAGAAATCACTACCGTCAGCTTCCTGGGTAAGTGATTCGCCACTCCATCCATTCATTGTACCTGCAATATACATACCTGTAGCGTCATTGAAATCTGGTATCCCTGCAGTACTAACTCGGAACCATGCATCTATATCATCTGTTTCTGTATAAGGTGCAGTGGCGCCAGCTTCCCAATAATCCATTGGAAAATTATCTTCACCAGTTACGGTAACGGCCCGATTATCAGTACTTTCCCATTGCTCCCCGCTTTCGGTAATTGAGACATATTTAAATTCGTAGGATCCAGCGCTCAAAGTATCAGACGTATATGTCCAGTAGTCGCCACCTGCATTCGTCATAGCCCAACCGTCTCCACCCCAACCATTAAAGCTGCCTCGAAGAACGATTGTATTGGTCGAGTCAGTGAATCCTGGTGCTGTTGATGTATTTAAATTAAAGGTAACCCCGGCTGAAAGAGATGAGAGTAATCCAGTTAATATTATATTTCCAATAACAGATTTCTTCATTGTAACTCCTGTTAGATTAATTAAGACATTATTAGTAACTCATCGTTGAGTCACTTTCAATTTCGGACTATTATTTTAATAATCAAAATAAATTTTTTGAAAATTAATAATTAATATTGATACTTAATTGGTGAGTGTTTCCCAAGTTAATCATGTTTTCAAAACAATATACAATATTGAGTTTGCTATTCATCATATGAGGACTAATTCCAAGACCATAGGCGTAATCTTTTTCCTTATCATTCATTAATATTGAGTTAAACCCTATGTTGAAGGTAATAAGGTCATTGAGTATACCTAATTCCATACCTGCATTAATATAATTTGAATTATCATTGGGACTATTAGTATCCAGTGCCCAGGTCATTCGAACTAACTTTCCAAAATTTACATCATCAGATATTCCAACCCTGAGCAACAAGGGTAAATCAAATTCATCCGTTGCTAAAAAACCGGTGACACTTTCATTATTTCCGTGGATAGACTCATCAATATCAACAGCCACGAGAAGATCATCACCTGTCATTTTAATCTTTGGCCCAAAATTGCTGATAGATGTTCCCAGTCTGAAGCCATAAGGTGTCTCAAAAAGTGTTCCTATATCAAGTGCGATACCACTAGCTTTATTATTTGCGATTTTTTCTTGAATATATTTCCCATTAAAGCCAATAGAAAACCGATCTGTAAGATTCAGGGCATAGGCTACCCCAAATGCATGGTCAGATGCAGAAAATTTTTCGCCAGTGTCCTCATTTCCGTAGCGGGTTACTTCCATATCTCCCATTGTAACTGAAGTAATATTTATTCCAAAAAATTGATTACCCTTAATTGGCATGGACACACTAAAATAATCAAATGATATATCTGCGATCCAGTCTGAGTGATTCACATACACATTTCTAAGGTGATTAAATCCAATCCCTGCAGGGTTCCAGTACATGGCTGAACCATCATTGGCAAGAGCTGTAAAAGCGCCACCCATAGACACTGCTTTAGATCCTATATTTGTCGATAAAAACTTTGCTGCCGTGGTACCTGTTTTATCAACAGAGTATCCAAGAGAAGACAACAAGAAGAAAAATAATATAGTACGGATTCTTGTCATTTAATGATGGCCAGCTTACCAATTTTTTCACCAATGCCTGATGCATCTATATGATATACATAAATACCGTAGGCTGCGGTAAGATTATCTTTTGTGAGCAGGTCCCATTTACCTGTACCAAAATTGATGGATTCAGAATGATGAATTGTTTTAACTAACTCTCCGGAGATTGTAAAAATCCGGATGATACATTGTTGGGGTAAGTTTCTGAATTGAATCTCTCTTGGACCTCTGCCGGATGTAAACGTATTTTGTCCTTCAAAGGCAGTGGTTGAATAGTAAGGGTTAGGCACCACCTTAATTTTGTTTAAGTCGTCTTTAGCTAGTTGTGTATTGATGTAGGGGGAGACTGTAGTAAATTGGTATATATCTTCTGGGAGAAATGGTTTTTCAACAATGATCATTGCCGTATCACCTGGTTGTGGTTCATTATAAATCAACAATGAATCGTTTGGATGAAGATTCAGGTATAAAGCCCAGGATGGCCATGGATTACCATTATCATCTTCATAATCCATAAGTACAATCCAGTCGCTTTCCCTTTCTCCCTCAGCATTAAAATACCCATCGGGATCACCCAAAGGTATTACATCAATAAAACCAACAGGAATCTTTACCCAATCTATTGAGTCCACTCCAGTTAGTGATTCTCGTCTTTCTACCTTAAAATTAACCTGCTTTCCAGCATACAAGAATCCAGGGTAGCAGATAGTAGTGTTTGGAAGATACCTCATGCATAGGTCAATAGATGAATCAGACTGCTCTTCAGTAAATATTATCCTATAATCATATGGAAGTTTAGTTCCCACAATGTTAAAGGTGGCATACCTGAAAAAATTAAATGTCCAGATGCTGTCCCTTGACCAGTAAGAATTTTCTTCATTGTATCTTAATTCGTCAACATTATTAAATGCCAGCCGAAACCCATCAATAACCTGCCCATCACTTGCTTGGAGTTCATGTTCATTGTTAACCAATGTATCAGGGTATTCTGTATTAGTAATATCAACAAGAAAATATGATTTGGTGGTTACTGTATCATAGCCGGCGGGGCCTTGCTGATTTGCTAGTATTGTATCTGTAAACGTAATCTGATAGGTATGGTCACTTTTTATATCCATAGGATTGATTATTTCATAATAAATCCTACTGCTGGATGTTCCGCTGATGTGATTTATGGTATCACCCGTAAATTCAGCATCATTGTATCCGGCAGAAGGAGGGGAAGGAGTTACTTCTACCACATTGGGTCCTAAATCTATTTCACCTGTCAAGGAATTAACTCTCAGGCGCATGGGTGAATCACTGGGAATAATATCATTAGAAAGATCTCCTCCATAATCATAAGAAACCACAGCATAATAGTATCTCTGACCATTTACTACATTATCATCCACATAGGAATGCTGCAGGCCGGTATCATCCCCCAGGTAGAATTTGATACCATTTAGATCGATTGGGTGCCAACCTGTTTTGCCGTTTTCCAGATCCCATTGAGCTTTTTCACCATTCTGTATATAGGGTTCCAGGAACGTCAGG
>DKQR01000024.1 GCA_002471805.1 Fidelibacterota bacterium UBA7303
TCATGTAGAAACTTACATAAATGATTTTCATACAGTCAGGTGATGTTATTTAATAAGCAACATTTTTCTGGTATTATTAACTCTACCAACCTGGATCCTGTAAAAGTATATCCCTGAATCCACTTGCAGTTTGAACCTGTTCATTCCATCCCACTTCACAAGATATTCTCCTACGTTGTGGTGTCCATTCGCAAGCTGCAGGACCTCACGACCTATGATATCCAGAATGGTTATAGTCACCTTTCCAGGCTGGGTTATAGTATAGGGAATTAATGTACTGGCGTTAAAAGGGTTGGGATAATTTTGGCGTGAAGAAAACTCCATAGGATGGACTTTATTTTCTTCCGATATGTGTGAATAATTTAACCCGATGTAATCACAAGTGCCCCGCAAAATGGCATTCGCTGTAGAATCGTACAATCCAGCTTCTATACAATTCATATCTTCGTACGTTAAAGCCATGACATTTTCACCGTGATTCATCCACCACCAACTCTCAGGATACTGGTCCGGTGTCCCGGATGTCCAGCTGACAAAATAATCCCAATTCTCGAACCCGCCAGGAAAATAAGACTGGGTACCACCAATAAATTGTTGTTCAAGAACAGTAAAGTTATCAGATGTTCCAACTGCATCATGATAAACAAAATAGCGTTTACAACTGTAGGCAGAATGCATATTTAAAGCAACTTCTACAGGATTATCTGTAGTCCACATAAGTTCAATAAACCGATTTTTCAATACAGCAACTTCCGGTTCTAAGGGTATGTCATCCCAACCGCTTTCAATATCCACTCCATTGGCGTTCTCACGGGGATATCCCAGTTCCACGCCATCAGGGTTATACATAGGTATGATATGGAATATACAATTTGATCTGACAAATTCCGCAAAAGGCGAGTCCGATATGAGGATATTGATAATTTCATTGGTGACCCAGAAAGATTCCTCTTCACCAGGATGTGTCCTGGCGTGAATATATATACGATGATTCGAGCTGATTTCAGGATTTTCCGATATTGTTAATTCCCAAATGGCTCGGTTTTGCACTGTAGCGCCTAATGAATCAATGGTTACATAGGAGTATGCCTCCCAGCGGTCAAGGTCCACAAGTAAACTGTCATAGCCATAGCCCCAGTTTCGAGCATCACGGGAAAACTGGGTTTCATCATCAGGAATAATTCCGCATTTTTCTGTGGATTGGGGAATAAAATTATTTTGTCCTTTCACCAAATTCGAAAGCAGAAACAGGGGGATCAATAAGTAATGTTTATAGGGCATTCGATTGATCTTTCAGGATTAATTTTTCACTTTTTTCAAATAATATAATGTCCCACTGGCTGTGAGGACAATTCCAACCAACGACGGCACGAAAGCTGTAATCAACGTGATAATCAGGAATACAGAATACAGGAGAAGAACTATAATCATACTCCAGGGGTAAAAAAGTGCTCTATAGGGGCGGTCCTTATCCGGCCATTTTTTCCTTAATACATAAATAGCACCGAAGGTCAACAGGTTAAAAATGGTACTGGTGGCAGAGAAAAAATCGATAATGATTTCATAGGTATTTGTACCACCAATACCAGATTGATAATAGGTGGATAAAACTGCAAAAACGAGTAGCGCAGTTGCCCAAATTCCCTGTCCAACCAGAGCATTATTTGGTGTATTGAAACGAGGGTGAAGTTCCCTGAATTTTTCAAAGAACAAACCGTCTCTGGCCATGGCGTGCCAGGTTCTGCTCTTGCATAAGATCTGGGTGCTGATATTCCCAAAGGCATTGATGGCTACCGCAATAGATATGAGAATCCCTCCCGTGGCGCCCAGAACAACTTTCATGGCAGCCGTTGCCACCCACTTTTCTTTTATAATCTCATTTACGTTCAACTGAAACAAATAACCCATGTTGGCGCCAAGATAAAGCAGCATGACACCGCTGATGCCGAAAAAGAGGGACAGAGGTAATGTCTTCTGTGGCTGTTTTATTTCTTCCGCCATATAGGTTGAGCCTTCCCACCCACTGAAGGCGAAGAATGAATATCGAAGAGCAGCACCAACGGCCAGAACGGTGTGCCAGTCAAAGGTCTTTGGCCACAAAGGATTGACAAAATTTTGGGAGTTACCCGTTGAGAAAGATGTTAATGTTATGCCAATAATGGCTCCCACAGCGACGATTTTCGTAAGGCCGAATATTACTTGGAATTTCCCGCTCAGGTTTACACCAAAAAGATTGATACTGGTCAACACCCATATTGTTATAAGCGCTATGGTGAAGGTGACTAAAAGGTTAAAGGGAGTACCAGATGTAATCTCCCAGATTGCATTTACATATTCAGTGAAAACCAATGCAACTGCCACAATGGAAGCTGTCTCAGATACAAAAAACATGGCCCATCCGCGAATGAATGCGATGTAGGGACCGTAGGCTTCCTTTAAAAAAACGTAAGGACCGCCAGATTTCGGGAGCATAGCGGTTAATTCCGCATAGATTACAGCGCCAAAAATAGTAATGATACCGCCAATGACCCAGACCAGGCCAAAAAGAGAAGTACAGCCCACCAGAGCCATGATTGGTGCTGGCGTGCGAAAAATTCCGGAGCCAATGATCCGGCTGATCACAATGGCTGTTGATTCCTTAAGCCCCAGATCTTTTTTATACTCGGTCATAAAAAGGTGTACTGTTTAATAATAAATTTTACTGGCTATGACTATTCAATAATCACATATTTTGATTTTGTCTCCTGGTAGGGGAATGCATCAAAATGCCACCACTCGGTGGTGATGGGGCTGAACCCGGCTGCCTCCATGGCATTTCTTAAGATCTGCCGATTTGTGACTTGGTGGCTGGTTAATTCACCAATCTCAAGTAATGAATCTTCCAGGGTAGGAAAAGCAAGTTCACCAAAGAAATCATAGTGTGTCCCCATATCCAAGGGATTCCCTGATGAATCGGCAAGCGTTAGATCAACTGCCGCACCAAAATTATGGATCGAGCCGGACCTGGGATCAGCGACAAACTGAGTTCTCTCAGATTCAGAAATATGGTCAATTGTATTCCATAGTTTCCATTGAATATGCCTAGGTCGAAGGCCATCGTAAACCAACAGTCGGAGTCCAGGATGAGTTTCTTTTAAAAAAGAATTTGCTTTGACCAGCATCTGGGCAGGTACCTTTCTCAAGTAGCATGTCTCCAGGTCTCCGTAGACATCTGAATTCATAAAATTATCCGCGGATGAATATTTTAGCTCAACAAATATTGATGGATCCAGATCTTGTATGTTGACCAGATCATATTGTTTAATGGTATCATTGGTTAGGGCGGGGGCTGCAAATAAAAACCGGCAAATATACACTGCACTAATAATTCCAACCGCATCTGCAATAAGCCCTGCTGCCAGGGCATGACGAGAGCGGCGGATGCCTACGGAACCAAAGTATACTGCCAATACATAAAATGTGGTTTCTGTAGAACCGAACATGGTGGCCCCGATCTTAGCGATGAGAGATTCTGTCCCATGCTGATTGATCAAGTCCGTTAATAAACCCAGCGAACCACTTCCAGAGAGTGGTCTCATGAGAGCCAGAGGCAGATTTTCCGGCGGGAAGCCGATTAGATTAAGCACAGGTGACAGCAGGGTCAAGAGCATATCCAGGGCACCGGAAGCGCGAAACATACCAATGGATACCAGGATAGCCACCAGGTAGGGAATGATTCGCACCGCAATGGTAAATCCATCCTTGGCACCTTCTACAAAGGATTCGTAGACCTTGACTTTTTTGACTGCCAGGCCATAGAAAGGGATTCCCGCCAGCAGCAAGGGAATAATATAGCGGGACAATTCGTTGGTAAATGCTACCAGTGTATCAATCATCCTGTTTATCCCTGTCTACGTTAAAACGATTCATTTTTTCCAATGTTTTTACGGCGATGATTGCTGCTATCGTCGACAGCCCAGTGGCAACAATTGTAGTGAGAAATATCTGGTTGGAAGCCGCACCCATGAGCGCTACCACCGTTGCCGGAAGGATTAGTTGTACGCTGGAAGTATTGATAGCCAGAAAAGTGCACATGGCGTTGGTGGCAGTATCTTTATTGGGATTCAACTCCTGGAGCTCTTCCATGGCTTTTAGTCCCAGAGGTGTGGCGGCATTGCCCAGTCCCAGAATGTTGGCTGCCATGTTTAGCACAATTGAGCCAATGGCAGGGTGATCTGACGGGACATCCGGGAAAAGACGAATGGTAATAGGTCGCAAGGCCCTGGAAATAATTCGGATCAGACCGGACTCTTCGGCGATTTTCATGGTTCCCAGCCACAGGGCCATAATGCCAATGAGGCCAATGGCAATTTCTACTGCTGTTTTTGCCATGTTGATAGCAGCTTCTGTCACAGCGTCTATGTTGCCGGTGATGGTACCTATCACTACAGCAATCATCATCATACCAAACCAGATATAATTTAGCATCTAGCTATCCGTTTGCCACTGCCGGTTCCAGCAGCTTGAGGTATGGTTTTTGTTCATTTGCGTTCAATTCAGCAGGAATGGAAATGGGCAGCGTAGCCTGGTAGGTCCCGTGCCCGCAGGGGAAATTGGATACAATGGGAATATCCAGGTCACCACAGATGTCCATGACAATCTGGTCCGTGTTTCGTTCAAAGGGAACCTCCTGATCCTTGAATTCATCAAGTTCTCCAATTATTAGGCCTTTGATATGATCGAATAAGCCTGCCGTACGCATCTGGACTAACATACGTTCAAATGCATATAGATATTCATCCAGGTCTTCCAGGAAGAGAATTACACCATTAGTATCTAAATGATCTGTCGTCCCCAATCTGTTCACTAGGAGGGTCATATTACCTCCCCAAAGAGGTCCAGTAGCCGTACCGAGCTTTAATACCTTTGGGGACAAAGCCTTTGGGTATTCAATCTTTACTTCTTTTGTGCCCTTTAATACCTGCTCCATTAGTTCAAAATTATACTTTACAAACCTTTTTTTATAACTAACCAGCATGGGGCCGTGGAAGGTGATCAGGCCGGTTTTCTGGGTGATGGAGGCAAGATATGCGGTAATATCACTGTAACCAATAAATATTTTGGGATTTTCCTTGATAAGTTCATAATCAATCAAGGGAAGAACCCGGTTGGCACCATATCCGCCGCGAGCACAGATAACGACATTAATTTCCGGATCAGAAAACATACGGTGTATATCGTCAGCTCTTTCCTGGGGATGGCCGGCAAATGGACCCCAGCGTAGTAAATTGCTGGAACCAAACTTAAGTCTGTAACCATTGGCTTCCAGGTAGGATGCTGTCCGCCGCAGATGATCTTCAGATAGCCAGTATGAAGGACTGATGATGCCTATGCAGTCACCATGATTCATTGATTTGGGTTTAATCATATAATATTGTTGCCACAATTCTATCTTGAAGTTTTCTGAATGGTGCTGCATTTCCGATGTATCCATTCATAAGCATGGAAAAAGCCACCGGGCCGTATTTTTCTGAGAAAATATAGCCTGATAAACAACTCACTCCAGAAAGGCCTCCTGTTTTGGCCTTTACCTTAGAATGAACAGATTCTAAACGATTTTTAAGGGTGCTGTCTGATCCGCCACCTGGCAGGGTAAACATAAAATCATCCTTATTGCTGCTGTCATGCATATAGGTAAGAAGTTGAATAATCTGGTCAGCACTGGTAAGGGTGTAGCGGGATACACCGGAACCATCCGACAGGCGGAGTAGAGATGTATCCATACCAGCAGAATCAGCCAGAAAGGCTTTGATAGCCTTTAGGCCATCTCTCCAATTACCACTTGTGGTATCGTTCACGGCCATGGTTTTGGCAAATAATTCTGCTGTAAGGTTATCACTTTTGTGCATCAAATTATGGGCTGAAACAATCAGGGAATCTGAAATATGCACTGCGAGTGTATCAAGATTTATAAACCTTTTACCGGGTAGTATATTTTTTACTGTTGTACCATATCTTTCCAGCAATTCAGAAAAAATAGTACCTGAAAATGAGGCCGCATCATGGATGTTGCGATAGAAAGTATCTGTTTTTGCTGTATCAAGGATTTCACCACTGATAGTGAAAAGATTAGTTCTACCAGACCAGTTACGATCGATTTTGATTTTTTCATAATCGATCGTATCACTTACAGTGATCGATTGGTTGACAAATTGCACATAATCAGTTTCTGGATGGATAGTTACTTTGGCCGGTTCACCCGGCTTTCCCGGATCCACAAAAAAATCAATACAATTATCATTAAGGGATAATGCGCTGATAGGTGCGGCGTACCACCAGGCTCCTTCATCCCACATCCAGCCTTGGCCATAGTGGAGAGAATCCAGGAATGATTCATCAACAAACAGGGTATCAACATGGGTTATTTTTTTTGCGGTGATCTTTGCTAGGGAATCCAGCTGTTCTATGGTCAGGTCTGGGTCACCACCTCCCCTAAGGATTAAATTGTTACTTTGTTGAAATACGGATGTTGTAAAACGGTAATCAGGTCCAAGATATTCCAGGGCTGCAGCACAGGTATAAAGTTTATTATTGCTGGCTGGCATGAGCAATTTCTGACTGTTGAGCGCGTAAAGTGTTTTTCCTGACTGAATGGCTATAATCTTGATACCCATGTTCACATCCAGTCCAGAATTAATAATTAGATCATTAATTTTGCGAATCAGAAGAGGTGAACCGGGATTGTCAAAAAATACCTTGTGAGGTGTGCAGGATATGCACCAGAACAGAAAGAGTATATAGAATTGTTTAATAATCTGCAATGATTAGGCTATAGATAAAATAAAATTGTCAAGTATCCGGTGTCCGAATGTAAAAGCTTCCTGCGGGTTTTTAATGGGGATGCCGTGATCATCAATAAAGGCCTGTGTTGCTTCAATATGGGTCTGAAAGCCCCAGATTGGTTTTGTTTTACTGGCAAAACCGTCTATGGCGACCATATCACTCACGGCCGTGATTTCAAAACCATCAGGACATTGGGTCACGCCTTCCTGGTGGGAAAAGATCATTGGACCGGATCTTGCTGCTCCCCAAAGTGGATTTTCCATCAGTTGCACATTTCGCCGGCCCTGTTCTTTCTTACCCTCCCATAATTGACCAACTTTTCCACCGCAGATGTGGGCCAAAAGCTGGTGACCGTAGCAGATACCCATCACGGGGATATTGGAGTCAAAAGCTTCCAGAAGTAATTCTGTAATGGCTTCCTGCCAGGTATGGCCATCATGTACTGAGGAAGCACTGCCCATTACAATAATACCAGAAATATTGTCCCGCATCTGCTGGATGCTGGTAAGCCCGTGCAGGGCGGGCAGGTGATAGGTTACGTGGTGGTGTGTTGCTCGGACAATGCGGTTGTAGGATTCAATCGCAGGTTTTATTACTGCGGGGTCAATCACCATTAAGTGTTTACAATTCATACTAAATAATATATGGTTGTTTCAGATCTGAAGGAGGAAAACTAGGATGTTTATTTTATTTAATGTAGAGAATTTTTTTGCTGGTCAGCGTGGAATTCTGGCCTTTTAGTAGTAAAAAATAAGTACCTGCTGATATGCGCTTGGCAAGAAATTCTGGCAGGTGGAGTGATAGACCATCTGATTGGGATAATTGAATCTTTTTCTCCCAGGCGGTCTGCCCCAAAATATTATAGAGTGTTAAATGGTATTTTCCAGGTTTGCCAAATATTTGAATGATTCCTTGGGTATTAAATGGATTCGGATAAAAAGTGATGGCCGGTTTTTTGGGGATCAGGGTTTCATTGGAGATTGCAAGTGTTGTATCCACCAGGAATTCCATGGCGCGATCAAAATAATCGATTCTGTCATCTTCTCCCAAAATTTCTATTGGTATGGAGGATAATATAGAAGGAGGGTCAGGTACAGCAACACCAAAGATAAATCCGGAGGTGTCTGCGAATATTGAATAAGATAAAGTTTCATCCAATATTCCAGCAAAACTATTGAGACTATCAATCCCAATAGTTGTAATCATATTTGAAGCATAATAATTATTATAAGGGGCATCGATGCCAATTAATTCATTTGGAATGGGAAAGGAACCTGGAAAATAGACTCCAAGATAATTTTCTAATAAATCAGTCCCGGGTATAGACAAGGTAAGTGATTCGCTTGATTTTGATCCAATCATCCAAAAAGAAGAATTATTTAATTGATTCACGAATGCGTCAGGGAGTGGGTTTACTGAATTTCCTGTAAAAATAATGGGTAAATAAGATACCGGAATTGTAAATGTTGAGTCTATGAAAAAAAGTGTATCATTCACCATCCCGATGCCGATGCCATGACTGTCTGCAAGTAATCCTGCATTGCCGGCGTAGGGGTGTTCAGAAACGGTATTTTTTTGGCTGAAAGAATTCACGAATAGAAGTTTTTGCCCTCCATAGGATCGTCGAAAAACAAAAATATCTGAAGGTGCACTTTCATTTGGGAAAGGTGCATTATCCACGGCAGACATTCGAAAAAATCCTGTATTATTAAAAAACGATCCAACTTGGAATTCCGTATCCTCAGCGGTTAAATAGGATTCATCATGGTTGCTGTACCAGGTTTCCATATTATAACTGAAATAAAGGCGATACCCTGCTAAGTCAACTTCTGTATTGGCAAACCATTTCAATATGAATCCATTTCCTTCCTGCAGGATTGAAATAATTTCCGGGGATGAGGGTGGTTCTGTATCGGTTTCCACAACTTCAAAATTCATGTCGCTCGTATCTGCATTTAAATATTGATCAAAGACGTAAATCCGCGCTATGTAATCTCCTGCATTCCACCCAATCACATTCAAGGAATTATTTGTATAAAGATTATTTGAAATTGTGTAGATATAGGTGCTCGTACTTGAACCGGGGAAATAAACATTTGTGATATAACTGTCCGAAACGGGGATTTCATTAAACTCAAATGGTAAATAGGGTCCGTAAACAGATTCACCGCTGCTATTGAATATTTCATACCCGATTTTATAAATGCCATTATTATCGCCAATTGGGCCATCATCAGTTCTGTCACTTGCCTTGCAAACAATATCCACCAATCCTGTAACACGATTATCCGGAAATTGTATTGTGGAATTATCCTGGTAAAATTTTACCCATACTGCCTGTGGGTCATCATTATCTTCAAGTGGATTCAATCCGCCATTTTGGCGAATTGCGTTGATTTCTGATCCTGGATATCCATCCTTGAAATGGATATGATTCCAGGAGTTGGTCCAACCCAATATGGTTTGGTAAGCGGTAATATTATCACCTACAGTTAGGGCAGGATTTGGGTCAACATGAACATAGCAATATCTGCCAACCCGCACCCACGAGTTGATTCCATAAGAGCTTGCAGTTCCAATACTGGTGACTGTACCATTAATAACAGAATACACGGCATTTCCTTGAGGGAGGTGAATGTCAACCCCATCATGAAAATGATCGATATCACCGGCTGAACCTGACCGGCATTCACAGAATGTTCCATTTATCCAATGCTGTTCATCGAAAGGTTCACAAGGCCAGTTGTAAGACTGAGAATAGTTGAGAGAAATAATAATAAGAAATGATAAATGAGTCCGATTCAAAACTAGTATTAATGTTCTATTTTGAACTGGATCACTCGATTATCTGTCGTCAGAAAGTATTCATTTTGGCCTTTACCTTTTTTCAATTGAATTTTTGATGTTGATCCATCATAAAGTGAATAGGTGGACATACTTTTTGAATTGACACTGAGTTCTATTAATTCAATATCTGAATATTCTATGGCGGTTCTGGAAACATTGAAACCCCTGGCCCCTAAAAAATATAAATATTGATTGATGGCAAAAGAATTAACAGCATAAAAAGGATGGTTGAAATATTTTGGCTCTAATCTATAGTTGTTCATTTTAGTAGCAGTTACATAATGATCTTTATATATGAGATAGATATTATTGGTGTGCCAGATGATTTCCCTTGGAATTCCATCTAAGGGAATTTCGGTGATGGCATTTAATATTCCGAGGTTACTTATGAGTAAATATGGAATTTGATCAGAAATGATTTTTTCAGCACGTGTTCCAATAATTGCAAATTGGTCATTTGTGATTGAACTTTTATAAGGAATTGTTATAGGAAGAGATCCTAGACGAATTGCTTTCATCTCATCATCTAATTGATATAAGACTGTGTTTTCCCTATTTAAAAGATCTGCTGATTCCATCCCTACAAGATATTGAGCATGATCATTTGATAAATACTGTAATACCATTTCATGATTCCATTTTATATCCTTAACTAGATTAAAATGAAATTGGTTCTCTCCATATAAATCATAGCTGGAATAAGACTGGGTCTCTGGTCTTAAGAATATGATTCTATTCTGTTTGATAATTGGAACAGGAATACTAGAATCGTAGTAAATAGGAACTGACCATGGTAGGCCGACAGGTTGTCTATGATCAAATTGATGCACACGCAATTCTTTATCAATTTTCCCCTGTTTTTTATCGACAGTGAATACCACAAACTTATCAGAAGATGAATCACCTGAATTTAGAATACTAAAGATTTTCCGATCGGATTGTTTAAATACAATATTGCCATTAAAACTAAGTGCCTCGCTGTTATATACCAGATGGGAACTATTAACAGTTAGAAATGATTCTTCTTTATTAATGGGAAATTCATTTTGTATGGTAATTGTGGTTTGAGCATTGATAGTGATTGATAAAACAATCATAATAACAAGGATCGAAAAAGGTTTTATTGAATTAAGATTTATTACCATTGTATTAATTTATGAATGAATTACTGAGCAAATAATATCATTAAATAATCTTCATAAAAAAATTCTATTCTACATGATTTAATTTTAGGTAAAATAACCGTTATTCGTTTTATGTATAAATTGTACACATATAGAACTTGCAAAAAATGGTGAAAAATAATTTAATATTTATAGTTCTGAGTTGTTCAATTGCATTCGCCGGTGTTACTGGAAAGATCACTGGTAATGTTATAGATGGCGAATCAGGTGAACCACTAATCGGTGTGAATGTGATATTGGAAACCACTTCATTTGGTGCAGCGACAAATAAAAAAGGTGAATATTTTATATTAAATGTACCGGTCGGCACCTACAATGTCAAAGCCAGTATGATTGGTTATTCCAATTATGTTTTAAAGGGCGTAAAAGTTTCCATTGATGTTACGGAAACGCTGAATATTCAGATGACTCAGGAAGTGATTGGAGGAGAAACAGTTACTGTAACTGCTGAACGCCCACTTATTAAACGAGATGAATTTGCTTCACGACATATGGTTTCGGCATCGGAGATTGAAGAGCAACCTATCGATAATTTTCTTGCTGTTGCTAAAAATCAAGCGGGAGTGATAGGAAATCATTTTCGCGGTGGGAGAACAGGTGAAATTTTGGTATTAATAGATGGGATTCCCATTCGTGATCCTGCAGGTGCATATTCGGGAAGTTTGGGTGGGTTTACCGGTGATATCCCTGAAGCAGCAATTCAGGAAATGGAAGTTACGTTAGGTGGATTCAGTGCGGAATACGGGAATGTCCAATCGGGTGTGATCAATTTGGCTTCAAAGGAGGGAGGAAAATCATTTCACGGAAGTATCCGGACGCGTACAACTGATTTTGGTTCTAAGTTAAATAACTCATTGATGGGTAGTAAGGGAGAGTGGCTTGGAGCATATCATGAATACATTGATGATGATTCAGCTGTTGTTGATTCCATGCGCTGGACCAACCACTATCAGCACAAATTGGAACAAGTAAACCAGTTTGACATTAGTGGGCCATTACCTTTGGGCGGCAATTTTTTTCTATCCGGTGAATACACGGATATTACCCAGGGTTATTTTCTAAATCAGCAAATTGATAAAAAAGCGTATCAGGGAAAGATATCTTTCAGAATCACTCCCAGTATTAAGATTTCCGTGGGCGGACTCATGAATGAAAAATCGTGGGATACATTTTATTACCCCGCATCTAAATATGGCCCCGGAAATGAATACCCTTTTAATGAATTCCAGGAGGTTCGGGACAATGTATTAGTCAAATATATATATGTGGACGATCCGCAAAATTTTGACCAAGGTCTTTTCACTCCGGATACTTCTATCACCATTGTGGTTAGTGATAGCGGGGATACCACCTTCAATTATGATTATTATGGTATACGCTCCTATTATGTTAATGGCATGCAGGAATACTTATGGAACCATAAAAGTGATCACCATTCTTTTTATGGAATCTGGACCCATACACTTAGTCCTAAAACATTTTATGAGATTCGCTACCAAAGTTCCAAGTCAAATTATGAACGTGGAACTACTGATATTGAAGATAGAGATAATGATAATAACTTGGATGAATACCTACAATGGGATGTAGCATCTGAGGGACCTTTTCCTGAATACCGTGACCGCGAGGATAATTATTGGTGGATACGGGGAGATGACAGAGGGCTCCGCGATCAAAATACCACCAGCCACGTATTGAAGTTGGATATAACCAGTCAGGTAACTTTTAATCATCTGATAAAGATAGGTATTGATTTTCAGAAACATACCACCGATGTTGAAAATATTACTTGGGGTGCTGTGGATACAACAGGTGCGACTATCTCTTTGGGAAGGCTGAGAAAAGATATCTGGGAGCAGGATGCGTTGGATCTGGGAATTTATACTCAGGATAAAATTGAATTTCAAGGTATCACGGCTCTAGTTGGGCTGCGATATGATTTATTTGACCCCACAGGTCAGAGAGATGACATTTATTATCCTGGGAATTATGAAGAGCCATTTTCAGAAATGGATGAAAATAACGTACCTATTTTTCTTGATCCCCAAACCCCTCAGACACACTCACAAATTAGTCCACGGGTGGGCCTTTCATTCCCATTAACGGATGATGATATTTTGTATTTCACCTATGGTCATTATTTTCAAAGACCGGATTCTTATTATCTATACCGGAATAATCAGTTACAGTCGCTAACAAAGGTTGGAAATTATATTGGGAACCCTGGATTATTGCCTGAAAAAACAGTTAGCTATGAAGCAGGAGTAGAACATTTATTTAGGAATAAGATCAAACTGGGTTTCACGGGTTTTTTTAAGGATGTTACTAACTTAATCAATTGGCAAAAATATGTTGGCCGTACGATTCAAAATATTGAAATGAATGTTTTTACTAATGCGGATTACAGCAATGTAAAAGGGCTGGAATTATCCTTAGAAAAGAGGTTCAATGGCCTGTTCGGTTTTTCGTTAAATTATTCTTACTCCGTTGCAAAGGGTCGGAGTTCAGACCAATGGGGTGGCAGTGGTTCATTTACAAGTGCAAGAAGGCTGAATATTCTAGAATATGATCAAAGCCATACCATTAATACATCTACAACATTCCATACACCTCAGTCATCTTTTTTTGGGTTTAATATCATGGGATTTAAACCTTTAAGTGATTGGAATTTTAATTTTATCACAAAATATGGAAGTGGTTTGCCTTACACGTCCTATGGTTCAACGCTAGTCAATAATATGAGAATGCCTGCTACCGTAAATACAGATATGAGATTATTAAGGAAATTGAATTGGAAACGTTATTCAGCATCTCTGACATTTGATGTTTTTAATCTATTTGATCGACGTAATGTGGACTATATTGGGAACTCGCTACTCTATGAAGAAAAAAATGATCCAACTCTTGTTAAGAGTGATGAGTTAATAGAATCAGGTGGGAAAATTTATTATCAAAATCCTCAGACTTACAGTCACCCCAGACAATATCGGGTAGGAGTTTCGATTGCGTTTTAAGGCGGTAAGTATAAATATACTGCTCTTAATAACTAGTTTTACAGAACTGATTGCAGTAGATCCGCCAGAATCAAAAAGACTGAGGGGCAGGATCACTGATTTAACATCACCTATAGTGGAAGACGATTGGAAACACCATACAATCGGGAATTTTTGGAACAGAGTTACCAATTTTAATTATGTAGGTGATGATGCCTACGAAGGACGAACACCCTCGGGTGATTATCCTGGAGGAAGCGGTAATTCATATTTGTACCGAGGAACTCTATGGCTTTCAGGTTTTGCAGATGGAATATTTCATTCTTCCCAGGGAAGTGACCATGAATTTTCTCCGCTTGATTCAGTTATACTCTATACCGGTGATGATGCTGTCAGAGGTGAACAGGAAACCTATACTAAATATTATGATGTTTACACACCATTGGCAGAAAACCATACGCCTTTAGGACTCGAAATAACTGAGCGAACCTTCGCCTGGAGTGCAAGTTTTGCCGATGATTTTATCATTCATGAATATTCCATCAAAAATGTGGGCATTGATTCAGATGGAGATCACTATCCTGATATAGAAAGAGATATCACTGATTTTTATTTTACAGTACGGCTTGATGCAGATGTTTCTAAACTACCGGATTGGGGTGCAGAAGATGTATACTCCAATATTGATGATTATGTAATGTCTGATGGAACCAATTTTGACTGGCTTGAAACCATAGAACAAATGGCAGGGGTTGATCATGGATTATCGGAAGAAGATAAAGACAGCTCAATGATGTTTATGTGGGATGGAGATAACCGTCACCAGAATGCAGAAAATGGTCAGCCTGATGATTTTGGAAATCCAGGGGTGGATGGAACTTTGCAATCACCTGGATTTATCGGTCTAAAAGTATTGAAAACTGAACCGGTAATGCCAAAACATTCTTTTCACGTGAATCATATTTCCAATGATCCAGCATCAGATCAGGAAGCTTGGAGCCGCATGATTAGTGACCCGTCATTTGAGAATATTTTTGAAATGGGATATCCTGCCTATGATTACCGGGGTCTTTTTACAGTAGGGCCATTGGACATACTTCGATCAGGTGACTCTGTGATAGTAACCATAGCCTATGGTGTCGGATCAGATCCTGCGAGAGGCAGCACCTACAGTTTGGTAGATTTATTCAATATAATGAATACTGCACAATGGATTGTAGATAACAATTATAATTTGGATATTAGTGCTATGGTGCCTGCCGCACCGGAAGTAACGGCAGAAGAATTAATTGTAAACGGCGTTGTAACCGGTATTGGTGTTACTTGGAATGATTTAGCAATATCCCACGAAAATTTTCAAGGATATAAAATATGGCGAGGAGATTCTCGAACCATCACTGGTGAAATTGATTGGGAACCCCTGGGTGCTGGAATATATGATATAGATGGTACATGGCCACCACCTAGTGGAACAGCAGCAGGATCCTATCAATTGGTGGATGCACCTGTAACCAATGGGTTTGATTACTATTATTCTGTTCAAGTCTATACGGATACGATTAAAGATCCTATTAACCTTGGGCCTGTTTTTACAAGTATTCTCGATAAAAATAGTTTTAAAGTAATTGCACCGGCTAATGCCATAGCAGATAATTTGAATTCGGTCAAAGTTGTTCCGAATCCCTACATAGGGAGTGCCCGATGGAATAACAATCTCCCCAGTGATACTTTCCCATGGCAGCATCGTATGCAATTCACCAATCTCCCCAGTGACGCAGTTGTGAAAATATATTCCTTGGATGGGGACTTTATAGATGAAGTGCAATCTGGATATGGTGTTCGATCAGGTGATGATCTTTTAGCAGATACAAAGAAAAGTGTGGCAGAATGGGATCTTATCACCCGAAATAACCAGGAAGCAGCACCCGGTATTTATATGTTTATTGTAGATTCACAATCTCTAGGACAAAAAGTTGGAAAATTTGTGATTATCCGATGAAAAAATATTTTCCAGTAGTCAAAAAACTGATTTCAGCCTGTTTATGGTCATCTATTATTGCGCAAGATTTTGCACCAGTTGGAACATCCGTTGCTCAGTTTTTAGAAGTAGGTAATGGTGCACGCTATATAGGTATGGGACATACCGGGATTGCAATAGCTGATGGAATTAGTAGTTTATCCTGGAATCCAGCAGGCTTGGCAAAAACGGGAAATTTTTCTATCTATATGAATCAAAATCAATGGCCTGCTGATATTACATTTTCTTATGTAGCTGCAGGGACAAAAATAGGGCGGTTGGGGTCTTTAGCATTCCATATTCTTTCTCTCCAGACCGATGCCATGGAAATCACAACCTTGGAAGAACCGGATGGGACGGGAAATACCTTTGATTTGGTTAATCATTCTATGGGGATTACTTTTTCACGATATTTAACTGACCAGGTCGCTTTTGGTATTACAATTAAAAATGTAAAGGAAGGGTACCTAGATTATACCTATTCAACCATTGCTGCAGATATTGGGACTCAATACCATACAAATTATAGAGAATTCAAAATTGGATTGGCTATACAAAATTTTGGTCCAGATGTTCGGTTTTCTGGCGGCTATATTGATTATAGTGATGATGAATCGTACACTAATGCATTGAATGGGGAAAAAGAATTTGAGACTTATTCTCTACCCATGAATTTTAAAATTGGTACAAGTATCAATATTTATTCAAAAAGCCCGTCCTCTGTTATTCTGGCTACAGACATGATCCATTCTAATAATAATCTTGAAGATTATAATTTGGGGATGGAGTATAGTTATAAGAATCAATATTTTTTAAGAACGGGATATAAAACACAGGCTGATATTTCTGGGATTACCTTTGGGTTTGGCACCAAATTTAAATTGAAGAATAAAATTCTTGCTGTCCATTATTCCTATAGTGATTTAAAGAGTTTGCGAGGGAATCAGCAAATATCAATGGAATTTAGGAAAAATTAATAATTACTTATTGACCGTTAATCAATGATATCTTACTTTCTACCATCGTGTTCCAAGTTACCACATAAATAAAAATAGATTTCTAGGTACTAATTGATTATTTTAAGGTAATTCATATTTGAAATGGATATTATAATATAATCGAAAATTTCCTATTTGTAGGAAAATAAACGACAATAAAAAAAAAGGAGCTAAGTATGAGTAAAAAGGTTATCAGTATTAATGCATTAACAGCATTATTAGTATTGACATCGCATGTTTATGCGCTTAATGGCCTTACTCGCGGGGAAGGTGTTCCTGCGCCAGAGCCAACTTCGAATGTAGAAGGATATGCCGGTATTCTGGCGGGTAATGACCTGGATGGTGATGGCCAGCCGGATATCTATGTAGCTAATAGTATGTGGGATGGTGCCGGTGACTATATTCCCAGGATTTATAAACTGGAACCAGATGGATTGGGCAGCTGGGCAGTTGTCTGGGCAGCTACAGCACCCATTGACCTGCAAAACACCTGGGCAGGACTTACAATTGGCGATCTTGACCAGGATGGTAAGGATGAAGTGATCTGGGGTCCAGCTAACTGGCCAACAACCAATATGCCAAACCCCCCTCGCATTTTAGTATATGAGGAAGCAGGCGATGGTACAGATGTCTTAGGTATTGCTACAACAGAAACACATAGTGGCGGTGAAGAACTTCATTACTCTCCGAATGCACAATCAACTATTGTGGCAGACCCTCTCAATGTACGTCCAACCCGATTCTGGGTTTCAGACATAGATGGGGATGGCACAATGGAACTTTGCTTTAATGACCGGAAAGGTGGATCTAACGGTTTTGGTACGGGACTCTATTATGGTGTTATGTCTGTAAGTGACATTCCCGATGCCGGTGACGGCAGTGAAACCTGGACCGTAGAAGCGACCATGCTGAGTGCACCTGTTGATACTACCGGAACAGGGGCCGGGACCCAATACGCTTTGCAAAACAAGTATGATTCATTCGTACTTGGCTCTTCATTGTATTTGCCGGAAGAATCATCCATTACTAAGGTAACAGCATCTGCTGCTAATACCTATTCAGCAGTACAACTGCCTCCTGCTGCGGGTGGAATGCTCTTCAATGCCTCCCAGGTCGCTGACTTGGATGGTGATGGAACAGAAGAAGTTATAACAGCTGAGTACGATTACGGATCAGTAGCCGTATCCAGTGTTGTTCTGCTGCAGGCAGATGCGGATACGCTTGTTCATACTGTTCTGGCAACAATGGATACAAATACATATGCTACTACATCGACTAGATTTATGGGCAGTGCCCAGGGCGATGTAGATGGTGATGGAAATCTCGATTTTGTTTGGGGTAGCAGAATGTCTCTGCAAAATGCCTGCATATTCAGGCTGTCATATAATGGCGGCACCATAACTGACCCCGCAAGCTATGAACTCACCGTTGTGGATAGTGCTTATGGAGAAGGTGGTAATGCCTGGGACGTGGTTGCAGTTGGTAATATCGATGATGATCCGGAAGATGAGATCCTTTATGGACACCAGGGCGCAGCTGGTGTATTCCCTAATGATGGTACTCTGGATATTTGCGTACTAGACTACGATGCAACAGCTGGCATTTTTGTTCGGCATACAATTCCGCTGAATTTTGATGTTAAGCAAAACTATCCAAATCCATTTAACCCTTCTACCACAATTGAATATGAACTCAATTCTGAAGCGAAAGTAAATGTTTCAGTTTATGATCTTACAGGTCATAAGGTGACAGAATTATTCAGTGGGAAACAACATGAAGGTGCATATAACGTGATGTGGGATGGGACAAATCAATCTGGTTCTGCAGTTGCCGCAGGTACTTACATATACGAAGTACAGGTTGATCAATCAACTCTAACGAAAAAAATGATTCTATTGAAATAAACATCACATTTGTAAATAGAAGAGGGGTGATTGTTATCACCCCTTTTCTGTTTATTAATCAATATATTTTGACGTTATCTGGAGAAATGCCATGAAAAAAAGATATTTATTGAGTTCACTGGTCTTAATTATCAATTATTCGGTTGCACAGGATGCACTAGCCCCCGGATGGATTAACCAGGGTTTTGTTGAAGCCTGGGATTTACCAGGCGGGGATACCCTGTCTGCGAATGGATCTCGGACCGTGATTGGCGGTTTTGATCTGGATCAAGATGGTGCCGATGAACTTATTTTTACAGATTATTTCATCTATGGGGTTCGACTATATGAATATGATGCGGCGAACCAGGTATTTGAGCAAAAATGGCGCTCACCGTCAAGTTTAGCTGTCCGTGGTTCCTATGCGGTCCCCCGGCATGTTGGGGTTGGCGATTTTGATAATGATGGGCAGAGTGAGATCTATTATTCCTTATCCCATGAAGGTGACGCAGATTCACTTATGGGTGGATGGTATTATTTTGAATGGGATGGTGTTACTGGTAGTGACTATTACGGTACCACATATTCATCCAGAAACCAAACGGAGTTAACAATCTGCTGTGACGGTTCGGCAGAATTCTTTATTGGGAATACTGAATATGTTACCAACGGAATTGATATTGATGGTGATGGCAGGCAGGAACACATCAGTGCAGTACGAAGGTCAGCTCCAGCCGTTAATCGTGGCACGCTGGTCATGAGTTTAATAGGTGATATTTATACAGACAATGGCAGTGCCGGTTTTGAGACCTGGGTGGAAGAATATTATATCGATATTTCAACACATATAGGAACTTATGCAGGGTCTCCTTATCAGGCAATCCCAGCAGATTTGGATGGTGACGGTACCTGGGAGATTATGAATCATTACTGGCAAAATTTTACCCTGTTTGTGATTGATGTGACAGGTCCGGATACCTATGAAATCGGTAACTCTACCTTTGGTGATGGCTGGTGGGCTGCTACTGTTCCAAACGATGCTGTTTCCTTATTTGGAGGAGCAGTAGCTGATGTCAATAATGACGGCAGTGACGAGGTTTGTTACGTGGTCTACGGTGATGGGGGGCTTAATGAGGACCAGGGCAATCTAATTGTTGTAGATTATAGTCCAGGGGAAAACCCCTTGGAAAACCTTCAGGATCATGTTGCTGTCGTTGCTGAGGATTTTGGAGCTTTTTATGGCGGCATCTATGATGTGGACCAAAATGGATACCCTAATATTTTTGGAGGCCTGAGTGGAATTAAAAGTGCGGAGTGCAATGGTGGTAACCCTCTTGATCCGTCTTCCTATACGGTCACAACGATTGATGACGGGACTGATCGTATGCCCAAGGAATTCACGATTACTGACTCTGCTGGCGTGCTAGACACCGTAGTGTCGTTGGGGAGCGGTGTGTTCGCATCAAAGGTTCAGGCTGAATTCAATGGCAATCCTATTGATTTTGATAATGACGGTAATTTTGAAATAATTGTCTCTCACCAGGGAAACCATGCCAAGACAACCTATAAATATGCTACCTGGAATGGTAGCGGGTATGATACAACATCCACAGAAGTGCAAAATGAGAGAAATTGGATCGTTGCTATTTATGAATTCGGTGAATCCAGTGTCTCAGTCCAGCCAATCCAATTCATACACCCGGAGGACTATGTTCTAAGCCAGAATTACCCCAACCCTTTTAACAATGCCACCACAATCAAATTTGAGATCCCAATTAAAAAAACAGTTTCATTAAATATCTATAATGAAGCAGGCCAGTTGGTCAAAACATTGATCAATAATCAAAATATGGCTGGTGGATCTCACCAAGTTTCCTGGGGAGGTTTAAATAATAACGGGCAGCCGGCTTCAAGTGGCGTCTATTTTTATACTTTGGAATGGGATGGAAACTCTGTTTCCCAACAAATGGTTTATTTGAAGTAAGATAATTATAAATATTATACCGACTAATAATATATCCTGATGATTGATATAAAACGGATTTATACTATTATTTTAGTCTGTTCGTCTTTATTTGGAGAAGGCGGTAAAATATCCGGACTGGTAATTGACAATGAATCCAGCCAACCATTGATGGGTGTTAGTGTCCTTGTAGAAGGCGTAGGGATTGGTGCAGACACGGATGGCGAAGGCCGTTATGTTATACTCAATGTTCCCCCAGGTGAATATACACTTCGTACATCCTATATTGGTTATGCATCAATCAAGGTTACAAACTTAAGTGTTAATACCGGCCGTACTACTGAACAGAATTTTTCACTGACCCAGGAAGTTATTGCGGGTGAAGAAGTTGTAGTAACGGCAGAACGCCCACTTGTCCACAAAGATTTAACATCATCGCAAAAAATCACTACAGCAGAAGAAATCAGTGCCATGCCTGTAGAATCATTTTTAGGCGTCCTTACGGCTCAGGCGGGTGTTAACCAGGGAGCAGGCGGGGAACTGCATATACGCGGCGGCAGGAGTAATGAGGTTGGTTATTACATTGACGGCATCTCTGTAGCAAATCCATTTTTTACCAACAGCCTCTCTGTCAATGTCTCTAATAAGGCATTGCAGGAACTGAAAGTGGTCAGTGGAGCATTTAATGCCGAATATGGGAATGCCATGAGCGGAATCGTAAATATTCAAATCAAAGAAGGTGGTGATAAACTGGATGGCAGTGTTTCCATGTATATAGGTGATCGCTATTCCACTGATACGGAACTTTATACCAATATTGATGATTTTGAAATTTTTAATCGCAAAACTATTGAAGGTTACCTTAGTGGACCGATTCCATTTACCAGAAAGAAACTTACTTTCAATACAAGTCTGCGGTATTCCGGGCAGGATGGCTACCTATATGGTGTTCGAGAGCATACTGTACAGGATTATGCTAATTTTGAAAGCAATGACTGGTATATCCAAATGGGAGGGGACAGCAGTATCGTATCCATGAATCCCAGCGAATCCTTAAATAAATTGGCAAAATTCACTTTGAAAATTTCCCCTAAACTGAAGATATCCATGCAGTATCTGGGGAGTCAGGGTGAATCGCAGTCCTATTCACATTTTTATAAATATAATCCGGATGGCCGTTCAAAATATCTGTCCAATAATAACAATCTTTCATTGAAGATCAATCATGCTATTGGGCGAAAAACCTTTTATGAAGGACATGTATTTTTAAATAATACTGATTATAAAGGATTTCAATTCACACCCATCAGTTTGGATAATGCTATTCATTTCACAAATAATTCTTCATTTGGAGATGGTGAAGATATAGTACTATTAATAGAGACACCCGGGTCATATACAATTGGGAACCGGACTATCAATGTATTGGATAGTAATGTTTATATCTTACCCAACTCTAATTATGCTTCGTCCTTGAATATTCAAGGATCGCCTAGTTCGGCAACATTTTCTTTTGGGGGTTCCAACCGAGGGCACTCTTACAGGGTCTCAAATTCAATTGGTGGAAAATTTGATATAACATCACAAATAAATAATCGTAATGAATTAAAAGCAGGGATACAATATAGAAATGATGACCTGAATGAAAGAAACTTTACAGTTTTATTTGATGGCAATAGTTATACGATTCCAACCATCACACCAGAAAATGGATCCCCATCCCATAGTTATTATACTGAGAATGCCTTGTTTTTTTCTGCTTATGTACAGGATAAGTTGGAATATCAAAGTTTTATTATGAATGCAGGACTAAGATATGATTCATTTGATCCACAAACATCTCATATCACGAACCTGGTAGATCCTGAGGGTGGTGAAGAAACCAGCGGCAAGAAAACAATGTGGTCACCTCGTTTGGGTGTGGCATTCCCGATTACTGATGAAGGTGTATTACATTTTTCCTATGGTCATTTTTATCAGATGCCAACGCTCAGGAATTTATTTTTAACCAGTATTTTTGGAGCAGGCCTTTCTCCCAGTGTGGGTTACGGAAACTTAAAACCAGAAAAAACAGTCATGTATGAATTTGGCCTGCAACAACAATTGAGCCGCTATCTAGCGATCAATGGGAGTGTTTTTTATAAAGATATACGTAATCTGCTGGCTTTACAATCCATTCGCTACAATTCTCCTACCTATGGTCCATCTTCCTATGCTGTTTATTTGAATAAGGATTACGCGATGGTCAAAGGTATAACACTCAGCCTGACCAAAAGAAGAGATTCAAAAACAAAACTTTCAGCATTTATAGATTATTCTTATCAAACAACCGAAGGCAACAGTACGAACAGCGGGTCGTTTTATTTTAATGCGTTGACTGGTTTAGAGGAAGAAAAGAAGATCGTTTCTCTTTCATGGGATCAGAGCCATGTATTTAATTCCACAATATCAATAACAGAACCTGGCGCAAAAGGATGGGGATTGAGTTTCATTGGAAAAATGAGCACAGGATGGCCTTATACACCCAACATCCCCTTCGCGAATTATGTTCCTTATCCAAATAGTTCGCGTAAACCAGTCCAAAAATCAATGGATCTCCGGTTTTACAAAATAATTTCAATTGCAAAATTGCAATTTGAACTATTTCTTAAAGCATACAATGTTTTTGATCAGAGAAATGAAAAGTATATTTATACTGACACAGGGCGTTCTGGTTATACCTATGTCAATCGAACTCTCGAGGAAACAGAAGCATTTAAAAGCCATTATGGTGAACCAGGGGTTCATACCTGGGAAGAATACCATACCCGGCCTGATTACTATAGCCCACCGCGACTCATTACTGTCGGTTGGAGCATCAATCTATGAATCGGAATTTTACATATTTGTACGCCCTTTTTCTCATCATACTCTCAAGCACATTGGTTAGAGCAGATCTTCCTTTTACACGACAGAAAGAATTTCTTATGGGGCCCCAAAAAGATTGGAGTCCTAGAAAATACCATCGCTATTATCGCTGGATGGAAAGAAAAATGGATCGTATGGTAAATGATGATCCTCAAATTCTCCGCCGTCAGTACGCAATTATAACAGGAAATAAGATTACATCAGAAATATGGAACTACGGTTCAATCTCCAAGCCAGGCAATAGAGTAACCGATATCCTCTGGGAAGGATTAGGCTATGGATATGAATTCGGACCGTTCATCGCTGCAGAAGTGCAAGTTGAACCTAATAGCCATCCTGACGCATACTATAAAGTAGAGGATGGAGATACAACCTGGTATGCTAGGGTTATCAGTGATGGACTTGTAGATGGTCCTGAACGATCTCCAGACGGATCAGAATACTGGACATGGGAACCGTTGGCCTACAATGATCAGGGAATTCAATACGCGGATTTTGATCATGATAAAATACCAACTTCAAATGATATAGACAGAGATTTAGATGGTAAGCCTGACAGTTGGGCTGAAGACTGGTATAATCCTAACCTTCAGGAATATGTATGGCCGGGTGCATTACGACAAGGTTCGTCTAATTCAGATGAAGAAGCATTTTTTGTTTGCGATGATCGAATGAACAAAGAATTCAGTTATTATCCTTTTCCTGATGATTCATCGAGAAAAGGATTGGGCCTTGAAGTGGAATTCAGGTATTACCAGTGGTCGAATCCCCTGGCGGAGGATATTATTTTTTTAATTTATAAAGTGACTAATATAAGCCCTAAAGACCTCCACGAAGTTATGTTTGGCATGTGGGGAGATCCGCATGTTGGAGGGCCAAGCAATTACAGCGATGATCTATCATTTTTTGACCAGGATATTAACATGGTTTACTGCTGGGATGAAGATGGCTTAAGCGATGTTACCGGACGGGTACCTGGCTATTTTGGTTATAAATTTTTAGAAAGTCCTGGCAATCCTTATGATGGTATTGATAATGACAATGATGGATTAGTTGATGAAAGTAGGAGCAATGGAATTGACGACGATAGTGACTGGAACCCTGAAAAGGATGATGTGGGAATAGACGGTGTTCCAAATAGCGGAGATGAGGGTGAGGGTGATGGAATACCAACTTCCGGTGATCAATTTGATATAAGGAAACCTGGAGAACCCAACTTTGAATGGACTGACCTGGATGAATCTGATATGGTAGGCCTAACAGGTTTTTCAGCCCCACCCTGGTCTGGAATGACCATTTCAGATGATGATCGTGTTTTTAACGATTTTATGACTCCGGGTGTTTTTGACTCTGCTAATGCAACCCAGGCGGGTGATTACGTTTTTATTTATAGTTCAGGCCCCATTGAACTTCCAGCTGGAGAATCCAGGAGGTTCTCAATTGCATTGCTTTTAGGAGAAGATTATGATGACCTTACCCTCAATGCCATAACCGCCCAGGATATCTATGAAAAGAACTATCAATTCGCAAAACCGCCAGAAAAACCAAAAGTCACAGCAGTACCTGGTGATGAAAAGGTGACCCTTTATTGGGATGCTGAAGCAGAATCTTCCTTAGACCCTATATCAGAGCAATATGATTTCGAAGGTTATGTGATTTACCGTAGTACTGATCCTCAATTTCTGGATCAGCAGACCATCACTGATGCAAATGGATCAAAGTTCCTTTTTGAACCCTTAAAAATGGTTAATGGTGCTTCTGCCAGGTTTGATCTTGACAACGATTATGTGGGTCTGAGTGATATTGTATATCCAAATAGAGGAACCTATTATACATTAGGAAGCAATTCAGGTATCATTCATGATTTTGTTGATTCGAATAATGTAATCAATGGACAAACCTATTATTATGCTGTCGTATCCTACGATCATGGGGACGTACCCCTAGAAATCCCGCCCAGTGAATGTTCAAAGACTATTACAATTGATCCAGAAACAAATGAGGTTATTTTAGATGTAAATACCCACATGATTATCCCTCGTGCACCTGCCCTTGGGTATAGTGCAGGGAACATCAAGAATAATGTTATTGAACATCTCTCAGGAACTGGCAATGGTGACATTGAATTAGATATTATTAATTCTGATGCACTAGAAGATGAAAATTCCTATGAATTAACTTTCTTGGAATCACCCACTCGTTACAACCTCAAAGACCTTGCCCCAGTCGATGAAAGTATTATGATTCGACTTGACCAGTACGTTGGTCTTGCGAATGCAAATATTGATTCTAATTCCTTTAATTTGACAGATGGTACTGGAAATGAATTCGTCCTGGGAGTTGATTTTGAGTTGAATGCTGAATTAGGGAAAGTCTTAGGATTGACAAATGGATCCTTGTCAAATAATACCTTTTATACTGCATCCTACCTTTATTCTCCTATTGTAGAAAGTGAATATTTACAAAATGAGGCATTCAATCCATTTTTTGATGGTCTCAGAATTCGCGTGCGTGATTATGAATTGGCTTTGGATGCGGCCAGAACAGAATGGGCTTATTCTGTCAATTCAACATGGATTCCAGATGTCAAGCCATTCAATGGAATATCTTCCCGGATGTATCCTGCTGATTATGAAGTCCGGTTCTTTGATGATATTGCAGACAGCAGCTGTGCTGATTTTGAGGCATATGCCCATAGTAAAATGAATTTCCAGGTCTGGGATGTTACTAATGGCCGGGCACCAGCTCAAAAGGATGTTGTTATAATAGAACTATCCAATCCAGATAGCTTATGGTCACCAGGTGACCGGGCACTAATATTAAATGGTGAACCTAAAGAGCCTAGTTGGGAATTTACGTTTCTGGAGCCAGAATATGGAGATACCATACCATCCCAGGGAGGAGATATATTTTATATTGGAACCCATCGGTCGTTCAGTGCAGAGGATACATTACGATTTTCTACTGTGGCAAGCAGGGTGGAAGGATCACTGGATAAAAGCAGAATGGACCAAATTTCTGTGGTTCCCAATCCCTACGTTGTAACCAATGTTTTGGAACGACTGGATCTTCAGAACCCCAAAGACCGTGGCCCTAGAAAAATTTATTTTAACCATCTGCCGCAGGAATGTACTATCAAAATTTATACGGTTGCTGGGGACCATATTCAAACCCTGTTTCATTCATCAGGGTTGGATGATGGGACAGAGCATTGGGATCTTACAACTAAAGATAATTTTCCTCTGGCATTTGGCATGTACATTTATCATGTAAATGCACCTGGAATAGGAGAGAAAGTCGGTCGATTTGCGGTGATAAAATGATACGGTTTATTTCAATGATCACTGTTATTTCCACAGCCCTGTTTGGGCAAATAAGTAACGACCAGATTATAACGAAAACAGGTACAACCGTGGCCCAGTTTTTAAAGATAGGAATTGATGCCCGCGGAACCGCCATGGGCAATGCCGCAGCTGGGATGGGAGGCAATATAAACAGTATTTACTGGAATCCTGCCGGTTTGGCGCGCCATTCCGGAATTGGAGTCCAATTTGGGAACCACGATTGGCTGGCATCCATGAAATATCAATATTTGTTAGCAGGAATTGAACTGAAGGGGTTAGGTGTACTGGGCTTTGGTATTGTTAGTCTATCTGCCCCGGATGACCTGGTAAGAACAGTTGCTAAACCGGAAGGAACCGGTGAGAAATTTTCTGCCAATGATGTCGCCTTTAATGTAACCATTGCACGCAATTTAACGGATCATTTTTCTTTAGGCGGCAGTGTCAAATATATTCAACAGAATATATGGCATACATCCGCCTGGACATTTGCGACCGATTTAGGTGCATTGTTTGTTACTCCTTTTAATGGGGTTAGACTTGGTGCTTCTATCAGCAATTATGGCGGAAAAATGAAGTTGGAAGGGCGGGACCAGAAGGTAAGTATTGATCCCGATCCATATAACCAGGGGAATGTTGAATTTGTAAATGCCAATCTTGAAACGGATCCATACCCGATTCCTTTATATTTCCGGGTTGGTTTATCTGGTGAAATTATAAATCTATCAAAATTAAGACTGTCCTACGGAGTGGATGCCCTATACCCTAATGATAATACAGAGTATGTAAACCTGGGTTTGGAGGCTGCATTTAACAATATGCTTTATCTCCGTGCTGGATATCCGTCTTTGTTCAAAGATGAATCTATTGAAGGGCCGACTTTTGGAGCAGGGCTTAACTACCGTATCTGGCGTACATCAACTATATTAAAGATAGATTATTCAATC
>DKQR01000216.1:0-1253 GCA_002471805.1 Fidelibacterota bacterium UBA7303
CCGATCTCTATCCCTTTAAAGGCGTTCACACTCATCATCATAGCGGTGATCCGTGCTTGCAGTTTCCGGTCCCATTGCATAGGCGAGCCCAGCCCATAGGGCAACCCTGTGGCGATGACTTGAAAAATACCGCCTACTGAATCTCCGGCAGTTTTCGCTTCATCAATAGTTTTTATCATTCCCGCTTCAGTTTTCTTATCCAGGCAGCGCACAGGAGACGCATCTGCGGTTTGGCTCATTTCATTGGGAGCGATACCATCAGGGATTTCTGAATCATCCTTTACATCATGAATTTGGATGACCCGGCTGCCAACCTGGATACCCAGGTCTTCGATGAACTTGCGGCAGACTGAACCCAGGGCTACCCGCATGGTGGTTTCGCGAGCACTGGAACGTTCCAGCACATTTCGGATATCATCAAAACCATACTTTTGCACACCGGCTAGATCTGCATGGCCAGGACGTGGGAGTGTCACTTTTCTTATTTCACCACCCACGGGGGATACGGACATATGTCTGGTCCAGTTCTCCCAGTCCTTATTGCGTACAATCAGGCCAATGGGTGCCCCCAGCGTCTGGCCATGACGCACACCGCACCAGATTTCCGCCTGGTCTTTTTCAATTTTCATTCGCCCGCCGCGGCCGTGACCCATTTGTCGCCGCGCCAGTTGTACACCAATAAAATCCTCTGCGACTTCCAGCCCAGCAGGAATGCCGTCCACAATACCCAAAAGTCCCCTGCCATGGGACTCCCCTGCTGTTAAAAATTTCAATCGTGTTAACATAATTCTGATTTTAATACCTTTTTGATTGGTTCTAAGTCAATTTTTTTCGAAATCTTTTCACCAAACCAGATGTCCGCTGATGCCAGTCCCTGGGCAATGAACATATCCATTCCTCTTATAATTTTCGCTCCTTCTGCCCGACCTCGTTGGAGCCATTCTGTTTCCAGCGGGTTGTAAATCGTATCCGCCAAAATACCGATTTCAATGATATCCTCGATATCTGTGGGAGTAGCTTCCGTTTCCGGCCACATGCCTAATGGCGTGCAGTTGATCATTATATCTGGTTTTTCACCCGGTTCATTTTCGGGATATAATTTATTAATCCAGGCAATTAACTGATCTGCCCTGCTTTTTGTCCTGTTTTGGAAAATAATCGATTTTGCCTTGGCCTGGACCAGGGCGTAGCCAACGGCACGGGCTGCACCGCCGGCACCGATTATTAGGCAATTTTTTCCAGTAATCTCTACG
>DKQR01000216.1:1666-17412 GCA_002471805.1 Fidelibacterota bacterium UBA7303
TGAGCAGATTCATCTAGAGCAGACAAATATGGAATGATCGATTCTTTATGGGGAATAGTCACATTAAATCCATCCAATACGTTTTCATCCATGAATAATGCTAAAGATCCCGGTGTCACATGGACTCTTTCAAATAACGTATTAGTTCCCAATTGGCGATAGATCTCTTGGTGAAGCAGTGGACTCAAACTATGTGCAATCGGATCACCGATGACGGCAAATTGTTTCATTGTTTTAACCGCTCCAGTTCATTATAGAATTCAGGAAAAGAAATCGATGCACATTCTGGATAGTCAAGCATCACATCCCCATTTGCCACCAGGCCGGCAATTGTGAATGCCATGGCAATTCGATGATCGTGAAAAGTCTCAATCTCAGCGCCATTTAATTGTTTTGGGCCATGGATGATAAAACCATCTTGCGATTCTTCAATGTCAGCCCCCATACGTTCCAGGTTTGAGCAAATAGCATGGATACGGTCGCATTCCTTGACGCGGAGTTCTCCGGCTCCGCTGACTTCTGTTTTCCCTTCGGCCTGGGTCGCAAGGATTGCAATGATGGGCAATTCATCAATCAATCCTGGTATGTCTTCTTTGGTTATGTGAACACCTTTTAATGATTGATAAAATACATTCAATTTCCCAATTCGTTCGCCGGCTTCATCCCATTGATCCAGACAATCCACGCCGGCGCCCATTTGATAAAGCGTTGAATAAAAACCGATTCGCGTAGGGTTCCACAAAATCCTGTCTATTATAATACTTGATCCTGGTATCATGGCCGCGGCGGCGGCAAAGAATGCACCTGTGGATGAATCTCCCGGCACGGATAGTTTAAAGGATTCAAGGGGTGATATTAATGGCGAAACAGTGGCCGTCAATCCATTGAATGAAAATTCTGCGCCCAAGCCCTGCAGCATTTTTTCTGTATGATCTCGGGAAAGGGCCGGCTCTATAACCGTAGTTACTCCTGATGCACCAAGCCCTGCCAGCAGGATAGCGGACTTCACTTGGGCACTGGCGATGGGTGAATCATATTCAATACTGTTCAAATTACTTTGATAGATTGTAACCGGCAGTTTTCCGTCATTATTTTCACATTTCAATCCCATTTGAGATAGTGGATCTAGAATGCGATTCATGGGGCGCGCTGACAGTGATTCATCTCCAATAAAAGTAGCATTGATACCTTGCCCTGCCAAAAGTCCTAAAAGCAATCGAATAGTGGTTCCGGAATTTCCGCAGTCTAAGGGTTCCGCAGGGTTCGAAAATAAACTGCCTTTTACAATAGCATCATCCCCGTCATCTCTAATGTCAATACCGCATGCTTCAAGACATTTACGGGTAGAATGTACATCTGTCCCGGTGGACAGGTCGGAAATACGGGATTCTCCATCTGCCAATGCGGCAAACATGAGCGCACGATGGGAGATGGATTTATCTCCCGGGAGTTTGAGTGTACCCTTAATGGCCATTCTGTTTCAATTCATCTGCGATGAGAAACGCCAGTTCAATAGCCTGGTTCGCATTGAGCCTCGGATCGCAATGTGTGCGGTATCGATCTGACAAATCTGCCTCGGAGATATCGTCAAGACCACCGGTGCACTCAGTGACGTTTTGGCCAGTCATTTCCAGATGAATTCCGCCTGCATAAGATCCTTCTGCTCGATGAACGTTAAGACTTTCTTTTACTTCATCCAGTATGCGGTCAAAAGGCCGCGTCTTTATCCCTTTACTACTTTTTATTGTATTTCCATGCATGGGATCACAGGACCAGAGTACCGTGCGGCCTTCTGCCTGGACCCTGCGGATTAAGCCCGGCAAATACGTTTCTACCTTATCATGACCGAAGCGGGTAATGAGCGTAATGCGACCTGATTCATTATCGGGGTTCAGTATATCTAATAATTCAATCAATTCATCCGAGTTCATTGATGGTCCGCACTTGATACCTACGGGATTTTGGATCCCGCGGCAGAATTCCACATGGGCGCTGTCCAAAAAGCGTGTGCGGTCTCCAATCCACAGAAAATGTGCTGATGTATTGTACACATCTCCGGAAGTGGAATCTACACGGGTCAATGCTTCTTCATAGGGGAGCAGCAAAGCCTCGTGGCTCGTGAAATACTTCACCCTTCGCAGCTGGGGTGTATTCTGGGATGAAATGCCCAGGGCCTCCATAAAATTCAAACTTTCCTGGATCTGTTCTGCCAGGTAACGGTATCTTTCTCCCTGTGGGCCACTTTTCACAAACCCCATATTCCAGGATTGTACATGGCGCAGATCCGCATAGCCCCCATCGGCAAAAGCCCGTAAAAGGTTCAGAGTGGATGCGGCCTGGGAATAGGCCTTGAGCATCCGTTTGGGGTTTGGTTTACGCTTATCAGCATCAAAACGAATATCGTTTATAATATCCCCTGTGTAACTTGGAAGTTCTTCACCATTAACTACTTCTGTGGGACTGGAGCGCGGTTTTGCAAATTGACCGGCCATACGGCCTACTTTCACTACGGGCATATTGGTTCCAGAAGTAAGAATCACAGCCATTTGTAAAAGTACGCGAAAGGTATCGCGGATATTATCGGCATGGAATTCACTAAAACTCTCAGCGCAGTCTCCCCCTTGCAGCAGAAATGCACTGCCTTCCGCTGCCGCTGCCAAGTGCCTCCGCAGTGACCTAACCTCCCCTGCGAATACCAGAGGTGGAAATCCCAGCAGGGTCTTTTCTACTTCATCCAGCTTTTCCTTATCGGGGTAATCAGGAATATGTTTTACCGGATGAAGGCGCCAGCTATTGGGTTGCCATTGTTTCATGGTTTTTCTCAGTTAATTTTTTATCGACAGTCGAAGTTGCCTGTTTCAAATCATCTATCATTTCTCTGGTGTAGGGGTTATAAGATTGCAGATCCATAAAAAGCTCCCAGGTATCATTGCAGGTTTGATCCACCAAGTCGATAAGATCCTGAAATCCCTGTGTATCAATGGTAGTCTTCCGGATCCCGAATTCTTTCAGCATTCGCCCCAGAAAGTGCGTAACACCCTGGGTTTGTGCAGCCATTCTATCATGGTCATCTGCAGACATTTCCAGAATTTGAATTCCTTGATCACTGAAAAACCGCCTCCAGAAATGGAATTGATTGTGACGGTCTCTGGTGTTATTCATCATCATCTTCAGGCGCTTATTCGTTCTGTATGAGTCTGGCCCAAACATGGGGTGTGTACTGATAATTCCCACTGGGTCAGGAAGTGTTTTTTCCATCACTTCAACCGGGTGTATTTTCACAGAGCAGACATCAATGATGGTACTTTTATGTTCCAATTTCGGAGCGATTTCTTTTATTACTGTTTCAAAATCACGAATTGGCACTGCAATAAATATGTTCTCTTCCTCTAGTACAGTTTCCAGACCTGTAAACTGGACTGCAGGAAATGATGAAATCGGATTGGGATCGTAAACTTTGATCGCAAATCCTTTTTGCAGGATGTTAGCCAGGACCTTACCAAAACGGCCAAATCCTATTAACCCGATACTGCTCACGACCGTTCCAGCTTTTTTACACCCAGGAAAAGGGTCAGATTATGTTTCAGGTCGTGGATACTTTCCTGCAGGATTTCCAGGCCATACAGGTCAGCACAGGATAGATTAGCAATAACGCCTGCCGTCTTCGGTAGTTGCCCTTCTGCCAGCCTCCGTGCCGCCTCTGCTGTATCATCTGCTTCAATGAGAGGGCGGGTCCAGAAATGTTCGCTCAAATAATCTTTACACTGACGAAGTGCCTGCTGGTGGGAATGAATTTCAGTAATATCGCCCAAATGTACACCTTGATGGCCTAAAAGATTCTGACTTATTGTGATGTAGAACATTTCAACAATCTCACATCGATGTACTGCCAGTGCTTCAACACTTTCTATGACTACACCACCCTGGGCATTTTCCATAGCAAAAATTCCGTAATTCACCATTTCATCTTCTACAGAAGCTAAAACACTTTCCGATGAAATTAAGTATTTGGTGGAAAAATCATCGTACCCATGGTTTTTTGCAAATTCACAAGCAGCTTCTTCTGAAAAACTGCCCTTCCCGCCTTGTATTCCTATTTTGATCATGTGATACCTTTCAATGTTTGTATGAATTCTTTTGTAGTTTTAAAAATGTCATCCTTACCATCCATATTTTTTAATATAGCCGAACCTACGACAACACCGTCTGCATATTGGTTAAACCAAAGAACGTCTTCCCGTGTACTAATACCAAAACCCACTACAAAAGGTGCAGCACTATTTTCCCGCACACGGATTAAATAAGATTTTAATGCATCTTTCGATGATAGATCATTGCCCGTTACACCCAAAATACTGACCGCATATATCAAACCTCCTGCCAACTCGGATATATTTCGAATACGTTCACTGGTTGTATTTGGTGCAACCAAAAGGATTGGGAATACGCCTTGCGATTTGGCTGATTCACAAAACGGTTTTGCCTCATGCAACGGCAGATCGGGCAGGATAACTCCGTCCACTCCAGCCTTAACACAATGATTCAAAAAAGAATCATGACCCATTTTTAAAATTGAATTATAATAGCCCATGAGTGCGATAGGAACATCTGTTCGAGTCCGAATTTCTTGCACCTGCTCAAAGATCATTTTAAGCGTGATACCTTTATCCAGTGCCAGCTGACTGGATGCTTGGATTATAGGTCCGTCCGCTTGAGGATCGGAAAAAGGAATGCCGATTTCAACCATATCAGCACCTGCTTCAGCCGCAGTGCAAACCAATTCCACCGTGCAGTCCATTTCCGGATAACCCGCCGTTAGAAATGGAATCAGTTTTTCTTTGGGTTCGTTGAATAATCGTCTGATACGGTTCATAAATCAACCCCTAATGCTCCAGCAACAGTGTGTACATCTTTATCCCCACGGCCTGAAAGGCAAACAACCACATCTTCGCCCTGCTCAATCCCGTTATCATCCTGACGCAAATAAGCCAGTGCATGAGCTGATTCCAATGCAGGCAAAATCCCTTCTTTTTCCGAAAGCCATTTAAAAGCATCTAATGCTTCCTGGTCCATAGCGGTATGATAATTCACACGGCCTGTCTGATTCAGGTAACTGTGTTCAGGCCCCACACCTGGGTAATCGAGCCCGGCGGAAATAGAATGTGGAAGTGTAACCTGTCCGTCTTCATTTTGAAGCAGTGAGCTGGCTGCCCCATGCAACACCCCGAACTCTCCTTTGGTCAGCGTGGCCGCGTGCGCGCCGCTTTCAAGTCCTTTTCCCGCAGCTTCAACACCAATTATTTTTATATCATCCTGAAGGAAGGCATAAAACATACCCATGGCGTTTGAGCCTCCGCCTACGCAAGCCACCAGGCGATTGGGTAGATCTTTCCCTGTTTGTTTTATGAATTGTTCCTTGGTCTCCTTGCCAATCACAGATTGGAAATCCCGCACAAGCATGGGGTAAGGATGGGGACCGACTGTGGATCCTATAAGATAGTAAGTGGTATCCACATGGGTGACCCAGTCACGGATCGATTCATTTGTTGCGTCCTTAAGTGTTTTACTTCCTGATACCACAGACCGAACCTCCGCACCCAGAAGACGCATTCGAAACACATTCAATTTCTGGCGGCGAATATCTTCTTCCCCCATGTAAATAATGCACTCTAAACCAAAACGTGCCGCAACCGTAGCTACGGCAACTCCATGCTGACCAGCCCCCGTTTCCGCAATAATTCGTTGTTTACCCATCCGTATCGCCAGGAGTATCTGCCCGAGAGCGTTATTGATTTTATGGGCACCAGTGTGGTTTAAATCTTCCCGCTTAAGCCAAACGTCAAAACCTAATTCTTCCGAAATCCGTGCGGCATGATACAGGGCAGTCTCGCGGCCGGCATAATGTTTCAGTAGATTATAGAGTTCAGTCTGGAAAACAGAATCTTTTTTGGATTTATCATAGTGATGCTCTAATTCCTCCAAAGCAGGAATAAGTGTCTCTGGGACATACTTTCCTCCAAACTGTTTATAATGACCACGTTTATCAGGCAATTGATAATCTTTGAAAGTGTTATCCAAAATGGAATCCCGTATTCTCAGTTTCTTTTAATTGATTAAAAAGGTGATTGATCTTTTCATGATTTTTTTCACCAGGAGATGATTCCACGCCGCTATTCACATCTACTGCACTGGGGTAAATTTCTTGAATTGCATCTATAATATTGTCCGGAGTTAAACCACCGGAAAGAATAATGGGTGTGTTATGCTGGTACTTTTTTAATATGGACCAGTCAAATGGTTTTCCCGTCCCGCCATATTGGTTATCCGAAAATGAATCAAGCAAAAAACCTTCAACATTGAAGTCATCCATCATCCTTAAACTTGTTTCATTCTTGATGCGAAGGGCCTTAAAAACAGGTAATGCAAACTGATCACAAAATTCTGGAGATTCATCACCATGAAGTTGAATAGCATTCAAGGGAATTGAAGAGATAGCTCGAGCAATATAATCCTTGGTGTGATTCACAAAAACTCCAACTTTAGATATGGAGGCTGACAGACGTTCTGAGATAGTTTTAGCGACTTGGATGGTAGTGGCTCTAGGGCTTTTTTCGTAAAAGATGAAACCGATTGCGGAAGTGCCATGTTCCACAGCCAGTTCTGCATCGGCCAAATTGGTGATACCGCAAATTTTGACGGGAATCATGCTACTCCTCCGAGCAAACGTTCCAAAGCCATCCCCGGTTTTCCTGTTTTCATCAGGGAAGTTCCCACAAGAACAGCATCATAACCCAGGTCTGCTACATAATTCAAATCCGAAGATGAATAGATACCGCTTTCGGCGACTTTCACAGCGTGGTCAGGAAGGAACGCAATCATTTTTTCAAAATAAGAGATGTCAGTGGTCATCGTTTTCAGATTGCGGCAATTCACTCCTACAATTAATGAATTTATCTCAGCGATTCGTTTAGCATTTTCTTCATCATGGAACTCCACCAACGCTTCCAGCCCCAATTCAATTCCATATGAATAAAGTTCCACCATTTTGGTCTTTTGCAGTGCTTCAGCAATCAATAAGTATGCATCTGCACGAGCCTGGGCTAAATCCATGATTTGATGTTCATGGATAATAAAATCCTTGCATAAAACAGGGATGGATACAGCTTCACGGACAGATTCCAGTATAGTTAGACTTCCGCCGAAAAATTGCCTATCCGTCAATACAGAAATTGCGGCGGCACCAGCTGATTCATAATCTTTTGCAATTTGAACAGGATCAGCATTGGGTAAAATATCACCTTCACTAGGGGACTTCATTTTAATCTCAGCGATAACAGATATATCGGGATTTTTAAGGGCTTCATTTAAACTGCGTACATGGTCGATTTTTTTTACCCGACCAGTGGGAACGCGAACCTCTTGGAGTTCATCCCGCTTTGCGTCCAGTATTTTCTCTAAAATGCTCATTGGGCTAATTGGTTCAGTACATGTAAAGCAGCACCGGAATTCACTGATTCGGAAGCCAGCTTTAACCCTTCTTCAAGTGTTTGTGCTTTGCCCCCCACCACGATTCCCGCAGCAGCATTCAGCAGGACAATATCCCGTTTGGGGCCTGTTTCACCTTTTATAATTGCCTCGATTATTCCAGCATTTTCCTCAGGTTTACCACCCTGAAGATCAAAAAGGGTGACCTGGCTGATGCCTAGGTCAGTTGCATCAAACTCAAATGTATTCACATTACCGCCATTACGCATTTGACTGATTTTGGTCGTTGTCGTAGTGGAAATTTCATCCAGCCCATCACGGCCGTGAAAAACCATGACATCGGTGGAACCCAGTACCTTCAAAACAGTGACCTGAACTTCGGTCAAGTCTGAGTGAAATATCCCCATAGCTTGGGCTTTCACATTGGCGGGGTTGCATAGTGGTCCAAGAATGTTAAAAACCGTTCGAACAGCCAAAGATTTCCGCGCTCCAATGGCGTGTTTCATTGCCGGGTGATATGCCGGTGCAAAAAGGAACCCCAGACCGATATTTTCTATATCTTCCACTGAATTTTCTAAAGAATTGTCAATCGCAATCCCCAAGGATTGTAAAACGTCGGCGGAACCAGATTGAGAAGTCATGGATCGGTTTCCATGCTTGGCTACTTTCACACCTGCACCTGCGACTACGAATGAGGCTGCGGTAGAAATATTGAATGTGCCTCGGGCATCGCCGCCCGTTCCGCACATATCAATGGCCGAAGAAGCCAGTGGAACGGATACCATTTTTTCTCTCATTGCGTTGGCAAAACCGGCGATTTCATCTACCGTTTCACCTTTAGCGCGTAATGCCATAAGAAACCCGGCGATTTGGGCGTCATTAAATTTCCCGGACATAATAGAAAGCATCACATCAAATGCTCTATCATTTGAAAGATCATTTCCCTCTAATAATTGTTCCAGTATTTGTTTCATTATTTCATCTTTAAAAAATTATGAATCATTGTTAACCCTTTTTCAGTTGCGATGGATTCCGGGTGGAACTGAACCCCGTAAACAGGATGAGATTCATGTTCAATGCCCATAATAAGTCCATTATCCAGTTTAGCAGTTATTATTAATTCTTTCGGTAGTGTTTCGCGTTTAGAGATAAGGGAATGGTAGCGTGTAGCGATGAATGAACCATTCATTCCCTCAAATAATACTGATCCATTGTGTTGGATGTTTGAAGTTTTTCCATGAACGATTTCAGATGAATGGATAACACTGCCCCCATAGGCTAGAGTAATGGCCTGATGCCCCAGGCAGACTCCCAGTATTGGAATTGTTGGTCCATATCTTTTTATGACATTAATAGAAAGGCCTGCATCTTCCGGCCGACCTGGTCCGGGAGAGATTACAATATGTGTTGGATTCCAATCATATATTTCATCCAAATTGAACTTGTCGTTTCGAACCACTTTTACATCGGGGATAATCGACCCAATATACTGTACCAGGTTGTAGGTAAATGAATCATAGTTATCAATTACCAGAATCATGCTGTTAAACCATTTTCTGCAAAATCAATAGCTGCCATGACGGCCTTGGCCTTGTTTACCGTTTCTTCATATTCTTTGGTAGGGTCAGAGTCATGTACAATTCCTGCGCCGGACTGGAAATAGACCGTCTGATCTTTCATGATCATCGTGCGGATAGCGATGCAGGTATTCACATTCCCTGCAAAGTCGAAATAACCTACAGCCCCGGAATACACATCCCGGCGGTCTGGTTCCAGTTCATGAATGATCTCCATGGCACGGATCTTTGGCGCACCTGTCACGGTACCGGCAGGAAAACCGCTCATGAGCGCATCAAAAGAGTCTTTATCATTGGCCAATTTCCCCATCACATCGGAAACAATATGCATTACGTGGGAATAATTTTCAATAACCATGTTTTCAGGAACCGTTACTGATCCGAATTCTGAAACACGCCCCACATCATTCCGGCCAAGATCCAGCAGCATTAAATGTTCAGCACATTCTTTTTCATCATTGATCAGACTTTCTGCCAGGGCTATGTCTTCTGCTTCCGTATTTCCGCGGTGGCGTGTACCCGCGATGGGACGGATTTCCACGGTTCCATCATCCACTTTCACCAGCAATTCGGGCGATGCGCCAATAATATCAAAATCTATTAATTTTAAATGGAACATATAGGGTGATGGATTGATCGTCCGTAAAGCCCGGTATAAGGTCTCAGGCTTAACTGTGGTCTGCCTTTGAAAACACTGGCTGAGGACCAGTTGGAATATTTCACCATCACGTATATACTCCTTTGCCTTCAAAACAGCCGCTTCAAAGGTGTTTTGATCCAAATTTGACAAGACTCTGCTCTGTGCCACCTTCACCGGTGTTTGGTAATCAATATCGGTATGCAACAGTTCACCAATGGTGTCTATTCGCCTGTGGGCTTGGTCAAACTGCGGCTCCATATCAATATCATGATTCACATTTACATTGGATATGACTAGGGCCGTACCTTTCAAATGATCAAATGCAATTATATCTTCAAACAGCATAAACACCGCATCGGGTACATTCAAATCCGATTCATTATGGATAGGGACATTCTCATTCCAGGATATGGTTTCATATCCTAGATAACCCACTAACCCGCCTGTAAACGCAGGAAGACCAGGCAGTTTTACCATCTTATATCGAGCCTGTATTTCCCGCAGGATATCCAAAAATGGAATATTCGAGTCCGTGGCTTTGCCATTTTCTGTGATAGTGGTTCTGTGATCATTGTGAACCAGAATCTTGCTGGGATTGATTCCAATATAAGAATAGCGGGCGTATTGATTTCCTTTTTCTGCGGACTCCAGTAGAAAAGCATACTCAACATTTTGGTTGAGATGAACCCAGGCCGCTACAGGAGTCAAAAGATCAGCTAAAATCCGTTTATAAACGGGTACGGTCTGATTCCTGGCAGCCAGATACTGAAATTCTTTGAAAGTAAGTTGTGTTTTATCCATTTTTATGCAAAAAAAAACCCCGATAAGTCATCGGGGTTAAATGCAGTCAGCATGTACAGGTCTTCCTGAGACTACAAAACCCCTCTCTGGCTAAAATACCAATACCAGATGCTGAATTTTCCTGTGTACATGCAATTCATAAGTGCGGATATTAAGGTAAGGAACCCATGGTTACTAACACTATTATTCTTCAACTTGAAATTTTTTAGAGATCTCAAAAATTGGCTTTAGTATTTTCATAATATCCTTTCGATGCAGTTTTCCTTTCAATTTATCGGCTAACCGTTCAATAATCTCTTTTTCACGATCGGGATGGTCGATATTTATAGTAGAAATTGATTTGATCTGTCCTATTTCTTTTACTACACTGAACCGCTGAACTAAAATATCCAGAATCCGATCATCAAAAGCATCGACTTTGCGTCGCAGTTTTTCAATTTCCTTATCTGTATTCATCGTGAAATATCATCAATTAAATAATTGTAAAGTCCAGTCCTACAACACCATTTATCTCCGCATGAATTTTATCTTCTTTTTTTATTGTGCTGACTCCTGCAGGAGTGCCTGTGAAAATTAGGTCCCCTGATTTTACCTGGGCTTCGCCTGCCAGGTTACGGATAATATCTGCTGGAGACCAGATCATATCCCTGCAGGAAGCAGATTGGCGCACTTCTCCATTTACTGACAATTCCAGCATAAGGTTAGAAAAATCGAAATTATCATCTGTCGGAATAATCTTGGACACTGGGGCTGCTCCCGTAAACACTTTAGCCGAAAACCAGGGTCTACCTTCTCTCTTTGCCCGGGCCTGCAAATCACGACGGGTCAAATCCACACCAACAGCAAAACCATAAATATTTTGTTCTGAACCCATGGCCAGGACCAGTTCAATCTCATGCTGAAGGTCTGAGGTAGATGAGGGATAAGGGATATTGCTGCCCGCTGCATTGACTGTCCATCCTGGCTTAGAAAAAAAAAGGGGTGGTTGGCGTTCATCTGTTCCCATTTCCCGTGCATGAGCAGCATAGTTTCGACCCACACAATAAACCATATTCACTGGAAATTGTTTTTCACTGCCTCGTACAGGTATCAATACAGGTCCAGAATGTTTTACAGCAAATTTTGTCATTAAACCACAAAAAGGATTAATTGCATCACTTCATCATATTCCTTTGTTGTAAATGCAATTGTTTTCGGATCAAAGAGTTCCGCCCCTGGATAATGGGAAGCCCGGTAAGCCAACTGCTGCTTATTGAACCGGATGTGCACGACAAATGACTTGGGATGATCCCACAGACAATTAGACAGTTCACCGGACAGGGCAGACTTAACCTTGGTCTTGATGGCCTCCAGCGATTCCTGGGGTTGAATACTGATCGTTGAATCACCCACTCCGACCATGGTGGCAACCGTTGTGGTGCCGGGGCTCACTTCCAGCACCTCTTCACACAATCCCACATCGCCGGAAAGGAATACCAATGGTACACCGTGTTTGGCCGCAATGTTGCCATGGAGAAAAAACTCGGAGGTCTGGCGATCATTGATAGTTATAGAATCCAGTTTCGATGATGATAAGGTATGCGCTAGAGGATTGCCCCCCTGACCCGCTCGGGAATGGTAGCCCACCATCATTAGAGCATCAAAGGAATCATCCAATTCCTGAACCATGGAGTAGGGATGGCCGCTCCAGCCCCGGATCAGTTTCACACCTTTAGGCAATATTTCCGCTAAAATATTACGCCCGGAATAATGGGCATCCTTGACCCAGATCTCCTTTGCTCCCGCTTCCAGTGCCCCTTCGCAGGCGGCAGCTACTTCCAGTGACATTTGTTTTTGAAATTGTCCATAGGAAGATTTATTATGATCCACTTCATCCCAGTGCGTCACCCCGGTGATGCCCTCCATATCCGCGCTGATATATATTTTCATTTAATTATTATTTTCCAGAATAATTTGTATGCTAATATTGGTTTAAAAATTCAGTTTAAACACGTTATTATTCATCACCATGTATCAATAATATTACTACAATAAGACCGATAACATGGAAAAGACCTAAACAGATGCCCAAGATATTTGCAAAAATAATTTTCACTTTCACTGTTCTATTTTCTCAAAATATCGGTGACGACTGGGATCAGGGCAGCTATGATACCCAACTTTTATCCTTTCAAGTCAACACCTTTTCAACTGGGTACGATATTCCCTGGGGTATGGCGTTTCTTCCAAACGGTGAATTACTAGTCACGGATATTTCCGGTTCTCTATGGCGGGTATCCAAGAACGGGCGTGAAAAAAGACAGATTGGAAACTCCCTGGTGGTTTATTACAAAGGCCAGGGAGGGTTGCTGGATGTACAGGTACACCCTGATTTTGAGCGGAACCACCTTATCTACCTCTGTTATAGTGATATTCAACGCAAAAACCTAAGCCATACCACGGTCGCCAGAGCTGTATTGAATGACCATTCATTAGAAGACTTTCAGATTATTTACAAGGCACCGGAACAATTATTCACCAAAATATCACGCCATTTCGGTTCAAGAATTGTATTTGATGATGCTGGATACCTGTATTTCAGCATTGGTGACAGGGGTGTCCGTGAACAGGCTCAGGACATCACGCTGCCAAATGGCAAGATTCATCGTATCCATGATGACGGCAGCATCCCTGAAGACAATCCTTTCTACTATCAAAAAAGTGCTGCCCGCACCATATGGACCTACGGAAACCGCAACCCTCAGGGTCTTGCAATTCATCCCATTACCCGCAATATCTGGGAATCGGAACATGGCCCGCGCGGTGGAGATGAATTAAATATCATTCACAAAGGTCACAATTACGGGTGGCCGGTCATTACCTACGGCATCAATTACATTGGTACCAAGATCACAGATTTCACCCATAAAGAAGGCATGGATCAGCCGGTGTGGCACTGGACACCTTCCATTGCTGTATGTGGGATCCAGTTTTACAGTGGGAAAGCTTTCCGACCCTGGCAAAACAACCTTTTGGCTGCATCCTTGAAATTCGAGCGACTGCACCGGGTAGTTATTGAAAATGGGGAAAAGGTAGACGAAGAAATTATTTTCAATGCCGGCAGCAGGGTTCGAGACGTGGAAGTTGGCCCTGGAGGACTGATTTATGTGGCTTTAGAAGACCCGGGCCGTATCGTTCGGCTGAGTCCTCTATAGATATGACCAGTTCTAAATAAGGGCAATTATTAGAGAAATTCTCCTAAAAGCCCCATGAGGTCTACCACCCTGTTAGAATAACCCCATTCATTGTCATACCAGTTCAACGTTTTTACAAAATTGCCTCCGATCACCCGTGTAAAGGGCGCATCAAAGATAGATGAATACTGATTCCCGATTATATCTGTAGAAACAACCGGCAAAGTAGAATATTCCAATACTTTAGCAACAGGGCCATTGTCAGCAGCCGCACGTACGGCATCATTTATTTTATCCACCGTAACATCCTGTTCTAAGCGTACATTAAAATCTACGACTGAACCATCAGGGACTGGTACTCGCATAGCTATTCCGTCCAGCTTCCCATTCAGCTCCGGCAACACTTTACCTACAGCGCGGGCAGCGCCTGTTGTTGTAGGAATTACATTTTCAGCCGCAGCACGGCTCCTGCGCCAGTCGGAATGAGGGACATCTGCAAGGCGTTGATCATTGGTATAGGCATGAATCGTATTGATAACACCCAGTTCAATTCCAAATGCTTCATGGAGTACTTTCGCCATGGGTGCTAGGCAATTGGTGGTGCAACTGGCGTTGGAAACGATGCTATGGTCTTTTGTTAGCCCCTCATCATTCACGCCCAGTACAACAGTATAATCGATTTCATCCTTGGCCGGAACGGTCAGAATCACCTTTTTTGCACCCGCAGAAATGTGATCTTCCAGCTGAGTCCGCTGCCTGAAAATCCCCGTGGATTCTACAACAATGTCCACCCCCATTTCACCCCAGGGCAATTGTTCAGGAATTCGTTCAGCCAGCAATTTCACTCGCTGGTGACCAGCAATTAAGACATCTCCTTCCAAGGAGACATTACCGGGGAACCGACCCATGACAGTATCATACTTCAGTAAATAAACAAGGGCACCTTTATCAAATATATCGTTGATGGCTACTACATCAATTTCTTTATGATTATTTAGGACTCGGAATACAGACCGTCCAATTCTGCCGAATCCGTTCACAGCGACCCGCATCAGGAAAGGTCCTCCTTTCCATAGAGTGCAATTGTATCCAGGATCCGTTTAGAGAAACCCCAGCCATTGTCGTACCAGCAAATGGTTTTCAATAATGTTTCCGATGTTATCATAGTAGCCTGAGCATCAAAAACCATGGTCTCCTCACGACCGTTCACATCACTGGAAACAATAGGATCATCTGTATACCCCAAAATACCCGCATACCTGTTTTCCGCTTCCTCCTTTAGAACCTGGTTTACTTCATCGGCAGCTGGTATTGTATCCAGTTCCGTAGTCAGGTCTACACAGGAACCGTTTGGAACTGGGACATTAAATGCGATCCCGTCCAGTTTACCAGCAAATTCGGGCATCAGTTTTTCCACAATCTCTGGAGCGCTTGTGGTGTTGGGAATAATATTTTCAACCGCGGAGCGGCTCCTGCGGAGATCCAGGCCTATGGCATCTGCCAATGGCTGGTCTGATGTAAAGGCGTGTATTGTGGTCATCATTGCTCGTTTAACGGAATAGTGTTCGTTCAGGATTTTCAGCATCAGGGCCAAAGCCTGTGTAGTGGAAGAGGTAGCAGAAATGATTTTATCAGAGTGTTGAATAGTATCCTCATTGACACCATGAATTACAATCCGGTCGATTTCATCTTTGGGAGTACGTGAAACAATGACACGTTTCGCTCCGGCCTGAATATGTCTATCCAATTCATTACGCCATAAATATTTACCTGTAGCATCTACAACTACATCCACATCAAGTGTAATCCAAGGCAGTTCTCCAGGCTTATCCCCCGGCAAAATCCGAATTTTTTTCCCATGGACAACAAAAGCATCACCGTCCAGTTCTATAACATCATCCAGGGTTCCATGTATGGAATCCCGGACCAGCAGATAATGGAGTGCTTCTACATGGCTATGTTCGCTGATGGCAACAATGTTAAAACGGGGATCTTGGTAGGCTAGCCGAAAAAGGTTGCGGCCAATACGACCAAAGCCAAATAGGGCAATGTTTATAGGGCGATTAATAT
>DKQR01000216.1:17794-21465 GCA_002471805.1 Fidelibacterota bacterium UBA7303
ATTTTGCCAATATAATCCAATATTATTAGTAATATTAACTTGATTTTATTCTATATCCGTAATGGATTAATAGCAATAAATAAAGAAGATCATCGGCCTCCATGATGGAAACCGATGATCGGGTTGGCGCAACTCTCAAAAATGTTACAGTTGATGCTGAGATTTAAACGCTAATCCTGCCTTGGGATAAGTATTTTCAAATAGTCCTGACTGATTATTACCCGATTGCTTCCTTACCGGTTTCACCAGTCCGGATGCGAATACACTCCTCGATGGGCACGACAAATATCTTGCCCCGGCCTTTGTCCCCATCTTTTTTAGCTACTGTCGTTATGGCATCGACTGTTGGTTCTACAAATTCATCGTTGACTGCAATTTCCAATCTAACTTTTTTCAACAGGGTAATTTCGTGAGAAATACCACGATACACTTCCTGTACCGGTATCTCCTTGCCCTGTCCTCTGGCATTGGTAACGGTAAATTTGTAAATGTTTCTTTTAAGAAGTTCTTCTTTAATAGCCGGTAATTCTTCCGGTTGTATGACAGCAATGATCAATTTCATTTTTTTCTCCTATTCTACGGTAAATATTTGGAAACCAGCATATGATTCCATATCATGCTCTCCAATATCCAGCCCCAGAATCTCTTCTTCTTCTGAAACTCGAAGTCCCATGAAAGCTTTGACTGCCTGAAAAATGGCCAATGCACTTATCAGACAGAAGATACCATAGGCCAGAACACCCAACGCCTGTATACCCAGATTATATTCGCTGCTAAAAATTCCAACTGCTAGCGTGCCCCAAATTCCACATACAAGATGAACCGATATGGCCCCGACAGGGTCATCTATTTTCAGCTTATCTAATTGGATAACAGATAAAACGACAATGATACCGGCGATAAAACCTACAATTCCTGAATTCATTGGACTGATAACGTCTGCACCTGCGGTGATACCAACCAAACCTGCCAATGAGCCATTTAATATCATGGATAAATCCGGTTTTTTACTAATATACCAGGAAGTGACCATGGCTCCAATCACACCTGCTGCGGCAGCTAATGTAGTCGTAACAAATACCAGGGATACACCGCCAGGATCTGCAGAAAGGACCGACCCGCCATTAAATCCATACCAGCCAAACCATAATAAGAATACACCAATTGCTGCCAAAGGCATATTATGCCCCAGGATTGGCTTTATGTTGCCATTTTTTCCATATTTACCTAACCTGGGTCCAAGTGTGTATGCGCCTATCAGTGCGGCCCACCCGCCAACACTGTGTACCAGGGTTGAGCCAGCAAAATCATGAAAGTTTTTATCAGCCAGCCAGCCGGCACCCCAGGTCCACGATCCCACAATAGGATACACAAATGCAACGTAAATAGTAGAAAATATTAAGAAGCTGCTTAATTTTATCCTTTCCGCTACTGCACCGGAGACAATAGTGGCTGCTGTTGCTGCGAACATGGCTTGAAAAATGAAGTCCGTAAAATACGTATAGGCACCATTAGCATATTCAATCAGTCCGGCTACGCCAGCCGGTGCAGAAATACCAAATCCAGAAAACCCAAAATATCCATTAAAGTCCCCCGGATACATGAGGTTAAATCCACATAAAGTATAGGTCAATATACCAATAGCAATGATACTGACATTCTTGAACAGAATATTTACCGTATTTTTGGCCTGGGTTAATCCTGACTCAAGTGTAGCAAATCCCAAATGCATAATAAACACCAAGAATGCCGAAACAAGCATCCAGGTGTTATTTACAGTAAACATAGCATCTGCCGCTGTTGGTTCACCATTTGCCAGCAGGGTTGAACCCAGCATCAAAAATAATATTCCCGACAGTGTTTTAGTTTTCATCATTTTTCCTTATTCCTTTCAACTCAGATTAGAAATTTTTACCAACCACTAAGAATGTGGTTTCCTGATTCGGATTTAAGATCCAGGAACAACTGTAGACACCGTTGCTGGCAGTTATCCCAAATTCAACTACATCGAATTTATCTGTGCCATCCTCGTTATCGATTGCTGTATACATCCCATTCCCCAAGCCCAGACTAAAAGGTCCATAGCTCAGATTTAGATAAATAGATGCATTGTCCGCCCCAGGTTCATGAAAGAAATATCCGCCGTAGACGCCTACACCCTTATACTCTCCAGATGCGCTCGCTTCAATAAAGTGGGCACCGGAATCCGGGTTAAAATCAAGAAAATTATCATCGGAACCAGAATTGGTTGGAAAATAATAATCTGTAACTGTAAAGGATAATGGCCCGGCACTGTAGGATGCGAAGAGATCATTTTCACTACCATTTCCGCTAAATTGCCAAGCACTCCATGCCCCCAAGGTCAGTGGGCCAGTGGTATAGGTAATTCCAGGCTGGATTGATGGATTGTTGCCAAAATCGGTGCCTCTCCATATATACCTGTTGTAGATATCACACGAAACTCCCCATGAGGATTCATCTTCCTGTGCGAATAGAGCTGTCAGCCCTGCAATTGTAACTAAAAAGCATATGGTTATTTTTCTAGACATGTCCGTATTCCTTATTTTATTAATATTATATACATTTAATCATTATATTATAATATTTATAATGATATTGACATGCAATATTAATGAATCCTTAATTTAATGGCAAGAAATATTTAATATTATTAAGATATATGAATATTAATAGTAACAATATACAATTGTTACTACGTATAATAATTAATATATAAAGTTAATACACTTTATATATTAATTATATGAAATGTATATATTACTGATGGTTCGCGAACTACTCATTCAACATCACATTGATTCGATCGGCAACATGTAAATTGTAGATATCATCCAGATCCACAATATCCAAGGCTGTGGGTTTTAATTTTCTAAAAAACTGCAATTCATGATCCCAATTGTCTACTATCCTTTTCCCCATGGATGAATCTGTATGAAAAATGTGGTTTCTTATAAACCTTAAGACCAGATTCTGATCTTTTATCCCCAAATCAACTTCATTTACAAAATCTGCGTTGATATAATTTTCCAGCCTTTTATTCTTGGAATAAACATAAGCAATACCTCCTGTCATGCCTGCTCCAAAATTTTTCCCTATTTGTCCAAGAATAATGATCGTTCCCTGTGTCATGTATTCACACCCATGATTACCGATCCCTTCTACAATACCCGATGCACCGCTGTTTCTAACAGCGAATCTTTCTCCACCTCTGCCGGCAATAAACACTTCCCCTCCGGTCGCTCCATAAAGGGCTACATTGCCAATAACTGTATGATCTTTATCCTGTCTGCGGATCATTTCCGGCATTCGAATGGTAATCAATCCTGAGGACATGCCTTTACCCACATAATCATTGGCAATGCCCTTTAAGCGAAGTTCGATACCCTTACTTAAAAATGCGCCAAAACTTTGACCTGCTGTTCCAAATAAACGGCACTGGATACTTCCTTTAAAGTTATTTCTTCCAAACAGATAAGCAATTTCACCGGAGATACGTGTCCCAATTGCTCTATCTGTATTTTGGATATTTTTGTATACAACCGCATGCCCATGAGTTAATAAATCTGATCTTATTTCATCGATGATTTCTTCATCAATAGTTTTTTTCTGCCTCACATCTGTGTATTTCACTTTCATATCAGATTGTAATG
>DKQR01000216.1:21789-21977 GCA_002471805.1 Fidelibacterota bacterium UBA7303
CAGGCCTTTTTTCGCGTTTTTATTTAATAGGATATCAAAATTAAGTCCGCGGCCTTTCAAATATCTCTTATAGGTATTGTTGATCTTTAACAAATCTGTCCGGCCTATGATAGACTGCAAATGTATATAGCCCATTTGAGATAATTCTGATCTTAATTCCTGGGTAATTTTTTCCAGGTAATTACTGA
>DKQR01000108.1 GCA_002471805.1 Fidelibacterota bacterium UBA7303
ACCTGGTCATTATTTCAGGGCCACTATTATTGATGGTCTGCATGAGCGGTAGGTTTTGGTAGTTATTTATCACTATTCTATTCACCTTATCTGGGGATTTGATATTTGTATTTCTGTATAATTAATGATTATGACAAATCTTCAACCATTTTTCAATTAAGAATAATATTAAAGAAATATCTGTGAACAATTCTGTTGATATGATACAGCAAGCTGGCCGGGCCGTTCAAGTAATGAAGAGCAGGAAGTATGCTAAATTAGATTTTGTCCAGAGTGCTTCCGGATTAGTTTTGGCTTTGTTCATGTGGGCACATATGCTCCTTGTTTCATCCATACTCCTAGGTAAAGAAGCAATGTTCTATGTCACCAAATTCTTGGAAGGGAAATTCTTTTTTGGAGAAAGTTACCCGATTATTGTTTCTATGGCAGGAATAGGCATCTTTTTTATTTTTATTGTGCACGCAGCGATAGCGGCGAGGAAATTCCCTAATAATTGGGAACAGTTTAAGGAGTACAGAGCTCATATGAAGATGATGAAACACAGCGATACAAGCCTGTGGTTCTGGCAGATATTCACCGGATTTGCTATGTTTTTTCTTGGCTCGATTCATCTTTACGTTATTATCACTCATCCCGCAGAGATTGGTCCATATGCTTCTTCTGATAGGGTGTGGAGCGAGTATATGTGGCCCCTTTATATTTTGCTTTTGCTGGCTGTAGAATTCCACGGGTCTATAGGACTTTATCGTCTGGCAATAAAATGGGGCTGGTTTGACGGTAAAAACCCTAGGGCCAGCAGAAAGAAATTGAAAAAGGCAAAATGGATTGTGACTATAGTTTTTCTCACTCTTGGTTTACTGAGTTTGTCAGCCTACATTAAGATCGGAATAGCTCATGAGGATAAAGTCGGCGAGCGTTATGAGATCTCATCATTATTAGAGACAACTAGAGACAATACTTAAAATATGAAAGTGATTTATACAGATGCATTAGTAATTGGCGCTGGTCTGGCTGGTCTTAGGGTTGCAACAGGAATTAAGGATAGAGGGCATGATGTTATCGTTCTTTCTCTTATTCCGCCAAAGCGCTCGCATTCAGCGGCAGCACAAGGAGGAATGCAAGCTTCCCTGGCAAACTCAGCAAAGGGACAGGGAGACAATGAAGATGTTCATTTTGCAGATACTGTGAAAGGTAGTGACTGGGGATGTGACCAGGATGTTGCCCGGATGTTTGTAAATACTGCCCCTAAGGCTATCAGAGAACTCGCCAATTGGGGAGTACCATGGAACAGGGTGCGCAAAGGAAAACGTGAAGCAGTGATCAATGCGGAGAAAGTGACAATTACGGAAAATGAAAAAGCTCATGGTCTTATCACGTCACGTGACTTTGGCGGTACCAAAAAATGGAGAACCTGCTACGTTAGCGATGGTACTGGACATTCGATGCTCTATGTGATGAGCGACAGAAGCATTAAACAGGAAATAGAGATTCATGAACGCATTGAAGCAACGGCCCTAATCCATGATGGTGAACGGTGCAGTGGTTGTATTGCCAGAAATCTGATTACCGGAGAATTAATTGCATACATAGCAAAAGCAACAACAATAGCGACTGGAGGATATGGGCGAATATATAAAGTATCTACCAATGCCATTATTAGTGAAGGTATTGGAACAGCCATAGCACTGGAAACAGGGATAGCAGCATTGGGAAATATGGAGGCTGTGCAATTTCATCCCACAGCTATTGTGCCTGCAGGGATTCTAACAACGGAAGGATGTCGTGGTGACGGAGGTGTGTTACTCGATGTGGATGGATATAGGTTTATGCCTGATTATGAACCGGATAAAAAAGAATTGGCATCAAGGGATGTTGTATCAAGGAGAATGACGGAACATATTCGGAAAGGAAAAGGAGTAAAATCAAGATACGGTGATCATCTGTGGCTGGATATAACCATATTGGGTCGTAAACATGTGGAGAAAAATCTTAGGGAAGTATTTGAGATATGTAAATATTTCCTTGGCATAGATGCTGCTAAAGACTGGATTCCAGTAAGACCAACACAGCATTACTCCATGGGTGGAATAAAAACATGTTATACCGGGGAAAGCCCAACCCTCAAAGGGTTATGGTCTGCCGGCGAGGCTGCTTGCTGGGACATGCATGGGTTTAACCGATTAGGAGGTAATTCAGTTGCCGAAACCGTGGTTGCCGGGATGCTAGTTGCTGAATATATTTCAGAAGATCTGGAAAAGAATAATAATGTATCTATCTCGACAGCATTGATAGAAAAATTTTATAATGCGGAAAAAGAAAAGATCGATCAATTACTGAATGGGAATGGAACTGAAAGCGCATTTGAGCTTCGGGATGCTATGGAAACCATTATGATGGATAAGGTTGGGATTTTTAGAAATGGTGATGATCTAATAGATGCTGTAAATGAACTGGAAGAACTATATAAAAGAAGTAAGAACATCAAGGTCAGCTATAATTCCTCAGCATCAAATCCTGAGCTGGTGACAGCTTACCGAGTGCAAAAGATGCTTAAGCTGGCTCTGTGCGTAGCCTTGGGCGCTGAGCAACGAATAGAATCCCGGGGAGCTCACGCAAGAGAGGATTATCCAGAAAGAAACGATAGGGATTGGCTGAAGAGAACCCTTGCAACTTGGGATAGCGATGATGCAACCCTGCCTAAACTAGATTACGAGCCGCTTGATATTATGAAAATGGAGATGCCTCCGGGTTCCAGAGGCTATGGTAAAGATAATATATGGCACCATCCTGATACTGCTAAACGGGAGAAAGAAATAGAAGAAATCAAATCCAATATGCCCAACGCTGATAGATTTGAGATACAAAAAGCATTGTTGGATTATCCGCTCCCTAATAAGTATAAAGGCAAGAACGAAAGATTAATTGAACCATTGTCATGAGTGAAGAAAAGGGACGATTATTAAAGATTAAAATACTTCGGTATGATCCAAAGGTTAAAGGTAGCATACCGGAAGTAAAAACCTATAGGGTAAAAGAAGCGCCCGGTATGACGCTGTTTATCGTCCTTAATGAAATCAGGGAAAAACAAGAACCATCCCTGCAGTATGATTTTGTTTGCCGGGCAGGTATTTGCGGAAGTTGTGGCATGATAATTAACGGCCGTCCGAGTTTGGCCTGCAGGACGAGTACAAAATCCCTTCCTGTTGAAATCAGACTTACACCGCTTCCCGTTTTTGAACTGATTGGGGATTTATCTGTAAATACCGGTAAATGGATGCGTAGGATGAGCGAAAGATTGGAAACATGGGTCCATGATAAAGAAAAAGAAATTGATTTTTCTAAAATAGAAGAAAAAATGGACCCTGATAAAGCGGAGGAGATTTACGAGCTGGATCGCTGTGTTGAATGTGGCTGTTGTGTGGCTGGCTGCGGTACGATCAGGATGAAAGAAGATTTTGTTGGAGCTGTAGGTCTCAATAAGATTGCCCGCTTTGAGGTAGATCCACGCGATAACAGAACCCATGATGACTTTTATGAGTTAATTGGCGATGAAAATGGAGTATTTGGCTGCATGTCGCTTATGGGCTGTGAAGATGTTTGCCCAAAAGACCTTCCTCTCCAGCATAAAATTGCCTATATCAGAAGAAAGTTGGTTGCATTAAAAAATAAGTAACATAAAATGTAAACACGTGGCGCTGCCCTTTAATGATTGCTTTATTTGTATTACCAAAAGCTACCCCTCATCCCACACAAACAAAAAACCCCGCTACTGCGAGGCTCTTGCTTAAATGCTTTTGGTGGGAGTTATTTCAACTTGAAATTTACAGGAATAGAAATCCAAACACCCACGGCACGTTCACGCTGTTTTGCAGGACGAAATCTTGTTTTTCGAATTGCTTCCATGGCCGCTTCATCTAAGCCGGTATTTGGCACACCTTTCAGAATTAAAGTTTCCTTTACACGGCCTTTTTTATCAATGAAAGCCTGAACAATCACTACACCCTCTATTCCTGCTTCCTGGGCAATCTCCGGATAGGTCGGGCGAATCGGTGATAAAGCGACAGGCGGATCATCGTAGGGGATAAAGACAACTCGGGGTCCTGATGGCGGCGGCGGCGGCGCATCTAGACTTGAAAAGTCGTCGAAGTCCAATTCGTCTAGAGTCAGATCATCCGCAATATCCTCATCGTCAGACGGGACAGGGATAGATGGACGGGCAGGTGGCGGAGTATTGTCAATTTGCTGCGTCTGAGGAATATCAATATTCTCTATTATAATCTGGTCAACATCTTCAAATTCCATTGAAGCCAGAAAACGGGGGAATATAATAAATATAATAATGACTAAAGCAATTCCCGCCAAACCGGCCAATCGTACATTCACCGGATAGGCATGCTTCAGCGGATTTATTTTTCCCATTAGTTTACCAGTGTTTTTGTGGAGTAATTAAGCTTCAGAGCATCAGCGTCACGGAGTTTTTCATGAATGCCGGACACCTGCTCCATTTTTGCCTCCTCGTCTGCTTTCAATGAGACTACGATTTGAGGGTCAGCCACTCGTTTATCATACATGATCTTGGATATATCTTCGATGGTAAAAAGACGGTCATCAATGGATATAAGCCCATCCTTTGAAACCCAGATGTGTGATGTATGCCTTTTGGATTTTAGTTTTTCTATCCGTTTTGCTTTGGGGAGTTTCACAGGCAGCCCAGAATATTCACGCAATACCGTTGTGACCATGAAAAAGATCAGCAGCATGAAAATAATATCGGGCATGGAAGCCGTGGGTATTTCGCTTGAGATTTGAGTTTTACGTGAAAATTTCATTATTCGCTATTAGCAATGGAAATTCGTTTGGCATCTGCCATTTTCAACTGGTCGATCACACGTATATAATCCATATAAGCTGTTTTGGGATGGGCTTTAACAGACACAATCAATTTGTCATTCTCCCGCAGCCTTCTGCCTACGATCTTGCTGATTTGTTCCGCAGGTGTAGGTTCTTCATCCAGTAAAACTTTCCCTCGGGAGTTAATCAGGCAATTTAAAATATTTTCTTTCCGTATTTCGATCTCGACATCTCCCGCAGGTGGCAAAACGATACCAAGGCCTTTATCTGTGTCAATCGTGGTAGTTACAAGAAAAAATATCAGTAAGAGAAAGGCAATATCTGCCATAGATGAGGTAGGAATTTCTCCTCCCTTAAACCTACGTTTTTTATTCGCCATGAGGCATTACGACTAAACTATTTTTTCGTTTCAGCTTCGTATAGGTGGTCCATGATTTTCACAGACTGTTCTTCCATATCCAAAACCAGTTTATCGATACGGGATACGAAAAGGTTTTGGAAGGTTTGAATAATCATGGCTACAACCAGTCCGAACGCAGTTGTAAGCAGTGCCTGGGAAATGCCTCCGGCCACAACGGCCGGAGAAATATCGTTGGCGGCTTTAATGGCATCGAATGCGCTGATCATACCGATCACAGTGCCGGTAAAACCCAGCATGGGAGCAATAGTGATTACAGCATTTAGCCAAATCATATTCTTTTCCAGGAAGGCCATCTCAATGGCACCAGCATTTTGAATCGCTTTTTCTACATCAGCCAGGCCGCGGTGAAGGCGTGATAAGCCAGCGTGAAATATTGCAGAAACCGGACCCTGTGTCTGCTCACAAAGTTCCAATGCTGCCTCAGCTCCATCGTTATCAATTACTTTTGTAATATCATCGAAGAATGTTTCAGAATCGATTCTAGACATCATTAGCGAATAAATTCGCTCGAGCGTAAATACAAGGCCAAAAACAAGGGCTACCAGAATGGGCCACATAAAATTTCCACCATCATGAAAATATTGTACCATTTTATTTCTCCATATTTGATTTTATATAATGTACAAACCTGAATATAACAACAAATGGGTTGAACACAATAAGAAAGAATATATTGTTCAAACTCTTGCTTTAAAGGCGTTAATTAATTCAAGGTTTCTAAGAATGCGTCCGCTTCGTGAAAGTGTTTTATTGATTCTTGAACCTGATTATCCATTTGCAATCTTATACTTGCTGATTTGTCCTTTCCCCATGCAGCACCTGCAATTTCTCCTTTAATTTGATTATGGATGAATGCCAGATCCGCAAGTAGAGAATCCTCAACAAATTCAATGGAATCCTGTTCTAAAAGGTGGAGGAAATCTTTAAAGACCCGATCAGAAACAGTCCACGAATCTCTGAAAACATCAAAAGAATTGAATTCATTTTTATGTTTTGAAACATATTCCGAAGCAAAATTGAAAATGGGACGTTTGGGATTGCGCAATATATTTCCAGTTTCGCTTGTAAACTGTTGCCTGTACGGGATATAAATATCTGGAGTAATTCCCCCTCCTCCATAAATAGTTCTACCAGCCCTTGTTTTGTATTTTGGTCGCAACTCTTTCAGGCTGTCAATCTTAGATTCACGATCAACCGCGTATAATTCACGGTAATAGGCCAGGTTTTTGCCATCCTCATATGGCCGCTGGATCAATCTGCCGCTGGGTGTGTAATACCTTGCAATGGTTACGCGAACAGCACCACCGCTGTCAAGGGGCAGTTGCCGCTGCACAAGTCCTTTACCAAAACTGGTTTCGCCCGCTACAAGCCCACGGTCCAGATCCTGGACCGCGCCGGATACAATTTCACTGGCGCTGGCGGACCCTCGGTTAATCAGTACGATCAATGAAAAGCCATCTCTGCCTTTTTCCGGCTTGGCAATAAAAACTTGGTTGGATTCCCGTATTTTTCCTTTTGTAAAGACCAGGGTGTCCTTGGTGGTAATAAACTGGTTAGAGATGGCCGCTGCCTGTTCAAGATATCCACCGCTGTTTCCTCTGAGATCAAAAATAAGACGTTTCATGCCTGCCGTATTCAGCTTGTCCAATGCCATGCTTACTTCTTTTTCAGTCGTTGCCGAAAACCGCCGTAAGGAAACATAACCCGTGATATCATCGATCATTGTAGCTGCCCCAACGCTGTATATGGGAATATCATCACGGATAATGGTCACATCAAACGGCTTCCCTGAACCAATGCGACTAATAGTGACATCTACAGCAGTGCCCTTGCGGCCCCTTAATTTTTTAAATACTTCTTCTTTGGTGATCTTGTAGGCATCCTCACTATTGATAGCAATAATCTTATCTCCCGGCATCAGGCCTACAATGTCTGAGGGGCTGTCCGGCACCGGTGAAATGACGGTGATATAGCCGTTTAGAATATCAAATTCAATTCCTATTCCTTGAAAATTACCCCGGAAAAGTTCGTCAATATTATTCTGTTCCTTTGCCGGGATATAAACAGAATGAGGATCCAGTTCCTCCATAAGTCCATGAAAAGCACCATCCATGATCTTTTCCATATCGACGGTGCCAAAATAAAAATGATTCACATAGGAAATTATTTGCTGCAGAACCTTGGTTTTATCACGAAGGATTCGGTATATATTTTCGTTGTTTGGATACAGTGTTGGCGTTAGGAGAAAAACTCCTATTATAAAACCAAAAAGCGCTGACAGGCATAATGGCCAGATACGCCGGAAATTCTTTATCATTTTTTAGAATAGCTTAAAAGTATTTACAAGCCAATATAAAGCATAGTTCTAAATACAACTCCCTGGATTGCAGCGGTAGGTGAATCGCTAATCTCAGTACGCCCATTTAATTTCCAACTACCGTTTCCAATGGTCCCTTTGTTAAAACCAACGCTTATTCTTAATCCCATACGCTCTAAAAATTGCCATTTCATTGCTATGTAAGGCTGAAAATTGAAAAATGTAGCACTAACATCCCGTAATAGACTAGGCGCTGCTGTAGGTCTAAGAGTTTCTTGTTGATCTATAGTACCATCAGATACTAAAATTAATAAATTTTCTCCATTTTCATCATACGTACCATAGACATTCTGGAATGTTTTATCCCAAGTCGGTGTACCAGCTTGTTGTTCGATTGCAATATTCGCCCTGGCTAGCCCTAACAATGCACCTGCAGATAATTCTAGGTCTTGTAGTAAAGGCATTACATACTCAACAGATCCGGCTCCAAGAGCTATAGAAAATTTTGCATCAATTGTTGGACTAAAATCTCCTTCATAAGATTTAGTTATATCTCCAACAGAAAAAATATTATCATTATTTGTATCTTCATATAAAATGATATTTGGTATAGTACTTATACTGGAAGCGCCCACACCAGCATACCCACCCACTCGCCATTTACCGGTTATGTGAGCAAATCCTTCCCCACCATGGATAACAAAAGGATCTTTGAAGTCATTTGTTTTCAAGCCAAGGCTTTCCAATCTTGAAGCCCCAGGAATTGAATCAAGGGAAATATACATGGGGCTATAACCGATCCCTCCACCAAAAAAGTCTTCAACAGGGTAGCCGAATTGGCCCAGAGCAATTGTTAGATTAAACAGAATAATTATAATGTTGTTTTTCATGATAATGGGGTTTTCCGCATGAAGACCGGTTTGTGGAGCATTACATAAATTATGAAGAAATTATAGAAAATAACTGAAAAATTACTCGAAAAACGGATCAGGTGCTTTTCCTTGTAAAAAAACTGTTTTTAACCTTAATTTTAGCGAGTAAACGAGGTAAGGGAGATCAAGCGTGATTTGCCTCCCGATAAATTGCATTCAAATTTGGTATGAATCATGAGGTTAAGTACGTCTAATGGGGGAAAAACAACCTCCTTGCGGATAATCGTATCAACAGTCCTGTTGTTTTCTGCACTTCTGGCAGAAGGCGCACTATATTTTCAAGGTGTTTATGACCTGGACCAAGATGGAATTCAGGAAGCGTTGTTGCTTAATTCCGGGGAGATGTCTGCCAGCTGGGTTGAACTGTCCGGAACTAAGGTTGACCAGGTTCTGTGGCAATATTCATTGCCATATAAAGGCAAATTTGCAGATGCTGAATTGCTAGACGTTGATAGTGATGGCCTGTTGGATCTGGTGGCGGTTGCGGAACTCACTCCATCAACAGTCACAAAAGACTGGCTCTATGTCTTTAAGGGTACAAAAACTATTTTTACTGCTGCCCCCATGACTCTGAACTATCAATCATTGGATCTGGGTACGGTCCGCCCGTTAAATATATCCAAAATACCGGAAAGCAATGATCAATTAGCTGTAGCATTTGGTACCCCGGTGCGACAGGCAATGATTTTCAATTTATCGCTTTCAGACAAAGAGATTACACTGGGAAATACAAAGATGCTGAGTGCCCCCATCGTTGAAAATGGCTATGGACATCTGTTTGCAAGCGGCTTTATCAGTAATGGTGTTAGTTATCTGGCGATTTTGTCCCCGGAAGGCAATAAAATAAAGACCGCTGTATTTGATATGAATTCCCAGGGCCGGTTGTTGAAATCTGATTTGTTACTTGTAGGTGACGCCCGGCACTTGATAGGTGCCGGTATCCAGCCATTTAAGACAATGCAGGCTGCAGGCAATGGTCTGGTGGTACCCTATGGAACAGATGATGTTTTTCTATTGCAGGTTGAAGGGTCAGAGCTGCAACTAAAGGAAACGGATATGACCGGACAAGCTATACCGCAAATAGTAGAATATCAACATGGCGAAATACAGAAAAAAGTCATTGATAAAACAAGTGAAAGTAGCATGATTCCACCACCACCCATGCCCATTGAAAATGAAAGGATGAGTTTTAAGGAACTCACCAGTCTGCCGTACGATTATAAAGAAGCCCAATTCAAAGAAAAAAGACCTATTGCGCCGTTTAAAAAAGACATAGAAGCACTGACACCCACTTTGGGTGATTATCTTGCTTCTGTCAAGGCAGCAGAAGCTCAACCCGTAGAAGCTGAGATTGAACGGACTGGTGTGCCGGAAGCAACTCAAGAGATGCATAGTGAGCGGTGGGCAGATGAAGCAGGGTTTGAGCAGGTAGAACTGGGAGAATATATCCCAGAACTGGTGGATGCCTCCAAAACGCCAGTTGTTCCAAGTTTGGATGATGGTGTAATCACATTTACCAACGCAGTGCAGGAAGTGATAGCTTTTAAACCGGTCACTCAGGACCTTAGCCAATTTGAACCTGTTGAAGGTGAAATTGATTTATATTATGTGTTGGCCATAACACCTGCTGTGAGCGACACCAAAGACCGGTATGTGTTTGATGGCGAGGTACCATTTGGCGTGTCGGTAAACCAGATACCACAGATTGGTGACCCGACTCATTTTCAACACGGAATTTCGGCCAATTTGAATGGCTTGCGTCCGGGTGAAACATTTGATTTTGCTTATTCGCTCCGTAACGTCCAGACCGATAGTGTGACCACCTTGATCATGGTACACGATATGCAGACCAATGTGGTTTTTATGTCAATTCTGCCAGAAAGGGATTCCCTGTCGCAATCCTATCAACCAGAAGCTTTTGATCCCACATTATTTGAATTCCCTGATTATTTCTTTGATGGTTTTCCCACATCACTGGGGATGGATTTTACAGACAAACTTATTCGTTTTTCCTTTTCCGGAAACTCCGATACAACAATACATAAGGGCATCTATCTTTCTTCCACAACACCGTCGGTTCCTGCCCAATCCCTGGCCGTATTTATGGATGATGGGAAATTACAGGCCATCCGGGGTGAAATTATTGTGCGCGAAAACGGTTCCAAAAAAGTAACAACAGAATTTGATCTGGATGGTTATGTAGAACCCAGTGTCATGTTTTCCAGGCTTATCCAGGAATATTTTCCCGATTCCCTGAAAGTGCAGCTTTTACAGGATGGCTCCTTGAAGGAACCCTTATTTGGGCCGAAGGATAAATTGCCTAAGATTGTTCGGGAACAGCGTCTGCCGGATGCACAGTTTGATCAGACCAACCCGGAAATTCCAGTTGTGCCGATTCAAAGCATGGTGCCGGAAGCCGAATCAACTTCAACAGAGAAACCTCCAATCGAAGAAACACCATATGCGCCTGAGGCCGTTGCACAAACCGCCGATACAACTGTTATTGCTCCGAATATGAAATCTGCGCTTGATGACTCGCTCAAGCTTGAGAAGGCGAAAGAACTGCCGATAAAAACAGATGAGAAAAACAACGATCCGGCCGAATCCTCACTACCGGTCCCGGAAAAATCACAACCCGAATCATCCGTTCCTGATCCAAAGGACGGCGATGGGCAATAAAAATTAATCATAATTAACTTTATTTATGTACCGAATCAAATTTAAGCGCTGTCTTTTTCTGGGATTATTGTTTTCTGGCAGCATATTGCTGGGGCAGAAAATTATTCATATGAATGGTTCCTATGATTTGGACGGTGATAAACGACTGGAATTCATTTCTTTAGAACTGGACCCTGACACAGATGTTTTCCCAACCGCAGTGCGTTATTATGAAATGGATGTGGACGGTTATCAGAATCTGATCTGGGAATTTTCTCCGCCAGCAGGTCTGGAGGGATATTTTGTGGATGCCCGGATAGGGGATCTGATCGGGAATGGTTCCCCCAATCTGATTATTGTTATGAATCTTTCTCGGTTCGGGGACAATGCTACTCCTCATGTGTTTGTAGCGACTTATTCTTGGGATGGAGCATCGTTTTCAGAACTGCCGTCTGCGACTCTTGATATTGGCAAGGGGAACCGGTCGCTGCGCTGTAATAATTTTCAATTACTGGATCAGGATGCTGATGGCGATGAGGAATTAATCCTTTCCCTGGGCAGCCCTTTCCGGGGATTTGCCATTGTTGATTACCGGGAGCAGGGATTTGTTTTGACAAAAAAGGTAAGACCCGATGAACTATTGATTGGATCAGCGCTCCTGTATGTCGGCGTTGTAGATTATGACGGCGATGGATATGCGGATGTTTTGGCAATGAGTCAGGAAGGAAGAACCCTGAAAGCGCAGCCCTTTTATAACATTGGCGGTGTTTTCGATTCCGGCCATATGATAAGAAAAACCATTGATGGCATCAACGGTATCCTTCCCCAATCTTTTGAACTTACAGATTGGGATGCTGATGGATTTTTTGATGTCCTAGCAGGTTTCGGTTCTGGTGATGTGATTGGCTTCACTCTAACGCCAGCCACGCTTGTTGTAGAGGAGGTACCTGTGAACCCAGGCCCCTTAACCCAGATTTCTATTGAGGATTTTAATCAGGACACCTACGAAGATATGCTTATGCTGTCATCCGACATCAATGCCTTGACCTTAGTATCGGGCAAGGATGGAGGTGTTGAAGGTGTGCAGAATGCGATGAGCAACGTTCCGCAAAATATCCAGATCTTTGCCATGCTGCCTCTTACCAAGTCTGGGCTTTATACCGGCAGTGTCCTGCTCTCAGGCTGGGATGGAAAAGAGAATTCCCTTTATGTGGTGGATCTTGGTAAAAAATCAGATCGTTTTGATCAAGGGTTCATTTTGAGCTCCGATTTTATATCAGAAAAACTTCCGGATCTTTTGTCAAATATTCAGGATGATAAACCGGAAGTGCCTGAAGTGTACATTGAAGTGTCTCCAGAAGAAATCACTACACTACAACCGCAGACTCAAGAACGGATCATTACGGATCTTGGCGAATCGCCTCGAGCATTCATTCCCGGAACTTTGGATCCTAGAATCTTGGAAGGGAAAGTATTAAAAGAACAGCCACGGGTAACACCCCCTAAAAAAATTGAAAGAACTCTTGAAAAGCCAAAACAGCCTAAACCAAAAGAAACAGTAGGAATGCGTTTGCCAAAGCATATTCTTCCCAAATATGTATTAACTCCCGGTCACCCTTTTCTATACGAGCTGCCAAAGAATGAGGAAGAAGAATTTTACAGTTTTCGTTGGGAATCGTTGCCCCCCCAGGGGATGTATTTTTTTTATGAATCGAAGGCAATAAACTGGGTGCCTACAGAAAAGCAGCTTGATGCTTTCCAGATCAGCTACCATGTCAGGATGAAAGTTGATGAAATTATGGAACCCACCTCGGCCTCTACTGAAGAGAATCAGGAATATAAAGCATTGCCCGTCCTGGAAAGCCGCGATGAAAGCATGTGGATTTATGTGAACGATCCACCGCGATTTTTAACCCAGCCGGAAGAGACAGAATTTGTTGCCGGAACGACTTTTCGATACGAGCCCATTGTTCAGGACCGCAATAAAGATGCAAATTTTCAATTTGATCTTGAGATAGCCCCGAAAGGCATGACCTTGGAAAACGGGGTAATAACTTGGGTAACAGACAGCAGCCATGTTGAAGTATATGATGTTCGTTTGGTGGTGTCCGATGGATTTGACAGAACCGCTCAGGAATTCAAGCTGTTTGCCCGGGCAGGGGTACGGATTTTATCTATGGCGCCCACCACGGGGAGAGTTGGTGAAAACTATACCTATGCGGTGAAAGTCTGGAAACAGGGCGAGGATGAAATTGTAAAGTATAAACTCTTTTATGGACCAGATGGGATGAAAGTGGATCCGAAAGGGAATCTGCTTTGGACACCCAACCCTGTTCAAGTCGATACAGTAAAATATGCTCTGGTGGCCATGCTTGGCGTGGCTACAGACACACAGTTTGTGGATTTGTTTGTAAATCATCCACCCGTTATCAAAAAAGCACCTCCACCCATGAATAAAGTCAATGTGGGCGGGGTCTGGGATTACCAGTTGGAGATTGAGGATCCCAATATAAAAGACCAGATTGTCTATACTGCCCACAGCCTGCCCCAAGGTATGCGTATGGATCCAAATACAGGCCGTTTACGGTGGGAGCCCGGCCTGCAAAATATCGATTTTCATAAACTCAGGATTGAGGTGTCCGATGGACATGAATCCAGGTTCATAGAATCAGAATTTTTTGTCAATGCACCAATTCAAATTGTTTCAGTTCCGTCCATGGCCGCCACGGTAGGTGCAGAATACGCGTACTCGATAATGACAGTGGATAAAAACAGAGGCTCGCTTTTACCGTTTAATAAGGTCGTTAAAGTGGAAAATGTTTCTGCCATTAGAATGTATTCAGTGAACATCACCGATGATGTAGCTGTTGAAAACATCGATCGTTATCTCGCCGACTGGCATAACGCTGATGCAGTTTATTATGTGGATCCCAAGCATCCTGCTGATTCCCTGGTCTCACGGTTGAACATGAAGCGCTATACACATTCCGTGTTTTTTGAAGAGAACAGACTGTGGGTGATCCTGCAGACTGTGGATGGTCGAACCATCAAGATCAAAGATTTCCTGTGGGAATTTTTTATTGGTAAAGATAAGGGCCGACCGCCGCGCGTAGTAGTAGAACGAATCAGTCCAGTCAAATATTCATTGTTGGATTTTCCGGAAGGCATGGTAGTGGATGAAGGGTCAGGAACCATTCGCTGGATACCAAAGATTGATCAAGTGGATACACAGCGGATTACTGTGATTGTCTCTGATGGGTACACTAAGGATGAACAAACGTTTGAAGTGTATGCTAACCATATGCCCACCATTGTGTCCAATCCGCCAAGAATGGCTTTGGTTGGCGACCTGTTTAAATACCAGATCAATGTGGATGATAAAAATGAAAATGCAAATCTGGAATACGACCTGATAAAAGGCCCCCATGGTATGCAAATGGATCGCTACGGTAAAATTTTATGGGTCCCTAAAACAGCCCAGATTAATTATAATAATTATGAAGTTTCTGTCAGTGATGGTTATGGTACGGATATACAACAGGGCAGAATTTTTGTAAACAACCCCCCTACCCTCATGTCGGCCCCGAAGCCGGTGGGGCTTACCGGTCATACCTGGCGCTATAAAATGACCACGGAAGATTTGAATAAGGATCGCGTAACCTACCGCGCTGTCCGTCTGCCAAAATATGCAGACTTTGATAAGAAAAAAGCTACAATTGATTGGACTCCGCGCCAGAACCAAACAGGCATGAATGATTTTATTTTAATGGCCATTGATGAGCATGGGGCTACTTCAGCTCACGAATTTCAGGTTCATGTATTTCATGATCCCAGTTCAAAGCAATTGGTCAATACAGGCTGGCCGCTGATGCTTACTTTTGTGGGTGTGGTTTTTGCATGGGGAATGTCTAGCTTATAAACGGCTGCAACAACTGCTTTAATTCCTTCTCTTTGGAAAACCTAATATGGGCGCCAAGCACAACAGTGGGGTACCCACTTGTGAAATTCTGGACCTTCACCCAATCCTTTTCTGTAGTAACTAGATACTCTGCATTCGTTTTTTTTGCTTGTATATCGATGGTTTCCAGGTCTTGCTGAGAATAGCTGTAATGATCCTCAAATTCCTTCATGCCGCAAATTATGGCTCCCAGGTTATTTATACTGGCCCTGAAACTTGCAGGATCGCCTATTGCAGAAAAAATGAATACCTTTTTATTTTTCAGGGTTACAGATTCTGAATTTGAATGACAGCATATTGGTGAAACAGTGCTCTCCATTTGTGAATTAAAGATTCTTAAATCTGTTTCCTTTAATTTTCTTGATAAAAAAGGCTTTGGCTTCTGCAGATTTGTTTTGGTTACAATAATTGCATCCGCGCGGGTAATATTTCCCCACGGTTCCCTTAAAATGCCATAGGGTATTAATTTGTGATCAATCATCCGGTCACGGGCATTCACCAGAACAAGATCAAAGTCACGTTCCAGTGCCCGGTGTTGGAATCCGTCATCTAGAATGATGATTTGGGGTTGAAACTTTTGTGTTAGAAACATTCCACCTCTAAAACGATCATCGTCCACCACCAGAGGTATTCCATCCAGGATATTGGCCAATAAATACGGCTCATCGCCACACTCTTCAAAATCTGATATTGGACCCGATAGACCGTCTGTAACCAATACAGTACCTTTGGATTTGCGTCCATACCCCCTGCTCAGAATTGCAACTTTTTTCCCGTGACGTTTTAGCAACTGCGCTAAAAATATGACCATGGGTGTTTTTCCTGTTCCCCCCACTGTTATATTGCCCACGCTGATCACGATACAGGGCAATCGCTTAGAAACAAAGAACCCAAAATTGTAAAAAAAGTTACGCCAGTAGACGACTCCCCAGTAAAATAAAGCCAAGGGGAACAAGAACCAGATAAGATATTCTTTATTCAGCCTCATTACTTGTATGCTGCAAGTTATTATATTCCAATTTGTCCATCACCGCAATCAATTGATCTGCGCATTCCTTCTGATTCATATATCTATCGAAAAACAATGGTTCCCCATATTCTATAAAAATTCTGCCAAATGGTTTTTCTACGTAAAATGTATCCCAGTTGGTAAAACCCCAGCGTTTTGTAGAAAATGCTGTCACTGGAACAATTGCAGTGCCGGTTATCTGGGCTGCCCGGATTATACCTGGTTTTGGAATTCGGGCCGGCCCTGAAGGACCGTCAGGTGTAATAAAAACCAAGGCAGGCGGACTCTTAAGCACCTGTACGATTTCTTTGTATGCCTCTGCGCCCTTTTCTTTGCTGGATCCTCGTATCATATTCAACCCCCATTTTATGCAAATCCGGGAAATAATTTCGGCGTCTTTATGTGTGCCGGCTATAGCATGATAATTATATCCAGACAAGTTTTTTATTATCGGGAGAAGTTGACCATGCCAACAGCAGATCAAAACGGATTTTCCTGTCTTTAAGATATCCTGGTAGTTATTCGCACCTCTTACGTTCCAGCGGTTGGTCGAATAAAACAGCCTTAATACCCAGTTTCCCATCCAAGCATAAAAAAAGGTTATAAGACTGGAATCAAATTTTCGCATTATTCTTTGTTCCGTGATACAATGGCTTCTGCGGCCCGGCCGTAAACGCCGGGCATACCAAGGGTTCTCCGCACAGTATCAAATCCAGTTAACATTTTTTTTCTTTTGGCATTAGAAGTGTCCAGTAAAGGTTCAACTGCAGCAGCTAGATTTTCTGGAGTCATCTTATTTTGCAGATATTCTGGAACAATAGCGTCATCAGCGATCAGGTTGACTATTGAAGCATAGTGAATGTTGATCATAAATTTGGTCAAGAGCCAGGATAACAAAGAAAACTTGTAACATACAACTATAGGCGTTTCTTCCACTGCGCATTCCAGCGTTGCTGTACCAGAGGATACAATTGCTGCAGTAGCAGAGGTCATTGCTTTACGGGCATTGGGCTCAATTTTAAAATTTTCTGGTATATGATTCAGAGTAATTCCGGGAGCAGGAGCCACCACGACCTGGAGATTGTCTATTTTATTTTTCAGCAAATCCACTGCTCTAAGGAACACCGGCCAGTGCAGTTCTATTTCCTGCCGGCGGCTTCCCGGTAATAGTAAAAGAATTGGACAGGAAGCATTGAGACCATGGCGAGTGAAATATTCTTGGGGAGATTCATTAGTATATATTGTTTCCACAAAAGGATGACCGATATAATTTGTCGGCAGTCCCCGTGATTCATACCATTCCTGCTCAAAAGGGAAAATAGATAAAGCCTGATCAAGAGTAGATTTCATTGTTTCTACCCTTTTTTCTTTCCAGGCCCAAGACTGGGGTAAAATAAAATAAGTTATAGGGATGTTTAAATGCTGAGTATTTTTTGCCAGTCTGAGATTAAATCCGGGATAATCAATTAAAACAATACGGTCAGGTTTAGTGCGGGCAATGGTATCCACTGTTTTGCCCATGATCTGCATCATTTTTGGCAAATGTTTTATTATTTCGGTGAAACCCATAATTCCCAGATTGTCCGTATGCTCCAGTATCTGCATACCAGAATTTTTCATATTCTCACCCCCATGTCCCATAAATGAGGAATTGGGATCAATTCTTTTTATGGCAGATATCAGTTTTCCTCCGTGTATGTCGCCGGAGGTCTCCCCGGCGACGAAAAAATACTTTATAGTTTCCTTAGTCATTCAGTGCAGGCGCTGATTATAATAAAATAGCATCACCAAAGTAAGTTCTGACAAAAATTAAGCTCAGGATGAACACAATGTTTTGCAAAGTACGTTTTTCGGTGTTGATTGTGTTGGTCAGTGAGGCGGGTATGCGATTATCGGGACCATTCCAGGGAGAAATTCGAGGAATAAAACGGGGCACATTGTTTTTGTATATATCATATTCTGTACCAAACAAATCTGCAAGGGTTTCTTCCTCAAGGGAAATTATCATGGCATACTGAATGGCAAAAAAGATTAATACAAGACCGAACAATTCCCACATAAAAACGCCTCCTGCAATAAAAGTAACGCCCATATAGATAACCATATTACCCAAGTAAAGTGGGTTTCGGGTGTGGGCATAGGGTCCAGATGTACACAGTGAAGGAGCGCCGACTTTCCGGGTACGGGTAATTCCGCCGGCATAGCGAACAGCAAAAAAACGGATATATTCCCCGATGAATACTGATCCAAAACCAATCCACAGGAAAGGGAACCGGGGTTCTGCGAGATAAAGAAGAATGAATACAATCGGGGCCGGGGTAAAACTTCTATAGGAAAAAAAGAAATTTCTTAAATCCATCAATCAATATCTCTAATAATTATTTCCTGTATCTGTAAAGCTATATCGAGCGCATCGCGCCCTGCAAGGCCGCTCACGATTGGTAATTCTTTACCTTGCACAGATCGAATGAAATTTTTCAATTCCATTTCCAAGGCATCCCCTCCTTTGATAGGAGGCTTATCGTAGATAATGTGACGCTGGCGGCTGTTATACTCAAAAGGGGCGGTCTCGAGCGCCTGGGGGTGGTCTTCCACTTTGTCTACAATTTTATATATCTCTGTTAGACCCAGAAGCAAGTCGATGGTAGCATATAGTTCACGTTGGAATAATTTCAGTTTTCTAACCTTGTCTTTTGCCACCCGGCTGGATACCATACTGGCAACAGTCCCATTTTCAAATCGTATGCGCGCATGAGCAATATCCACAGAATCCGTTAAAATGGAAAGACCGCTGGCGCGAATTGTTTTTACTGGCGAATCAATCAGTGAAAGTATTATATCAATATCATGAATCATCAGGTCTAAAACAACCGGGACGTCAGTTCCACGTGTTCTATACGGAGCCAGCCGTTGGATTTCAACGAATTTTGGCTGAATTTGATAGGGCTGCAGTGCGCGCAGAGCAGGATTCAGGCGCTCAATATGACCGACTTGAACCAATGCACCCTGTTTCCGGGCTAAAGCAAGTAATTTATCCGCTTCTGAGAGCGTTTTGGTAATCGGTTTTTCAATGAAAATATGTTTTCCAGCCAGAATACATTCTCCAGCAATGACAGCATGGTGAACAGTTGGAGTTACTATTGATACAGCATCCACTTGTTTAAGCAGAGATGCCAATGAAGAAAAAGCACAGGAATTGTATTGTTTTGCAACTTTCTTTGCTTGAGACGGATCAATGTCAAACAAACCGATTAAATCAGCTTCCTTTATAGATGCGTAGTGTTTTACATGATGCTGTCCTAAATGACCCACACCAACTACACCCACTTTGATGGGATTAATTATCATTATTTACTTCGAAGTTACGGAACAGATATCCGTGGGTAAATGATAGAAAATGGTAGTCCCTTTAATCATAAATGTGCATTACCGTTCACAAATTGAAATCTGTTGCATTTAAAATCTTGCATTTACGGCTTACTTCCGGCAATTTTACCCGTAATTCGAAATAAGTTTGGAGTGCCAATATGGCTCACGACATCAAATCTGGGATTGGCTATATTATCCCCGCGGCTGGCGTCGTCGGCTTTTTTACATCGCTTCTTATAGGGGAACCAATCCTAAGCATTGTTATAGCTGTGGCAGGTATACTGGTCTGGTTTACCTATATGTTGATCATGGAGTCACCGCTGCCAGCCCCATCTCAATTGGGCAATTTAATCATCTTTTTTGGTGTTTTGCTCACCCTGGGTATTTTTATGGCCTTCGGTGTGACGCAGAATATGTTTGGCGGTTTTGAGTTCCGAACAGAAGGTTCTCTTGTTGCACTTATAATCCTTTTCTTTTCAATTTTAACGGGCATGCTTTTTCGCAACCAGATCATTGGTGGCCCAACAACTACACAACCAGCAGCAGAGCTAACAGACTCGGATCGTGAGTGGGTTAAAAAAGCTTTGGAGGAGAATGTAGACTCAGAAAATGGGAAAACCGAACCGAAGGTAATTGTTGTCAAACAGGAAATATCTGAAAAAGAAGTGGTTCAAGAAAACAAAAAGGAAGAAAAACCAGAAACTGCCTCTCCGGACCACTCTGGGATGATGAATAATCCTTATTATGCTTATCCGCCGCCGGGTTATTATTATGGAGAGGAATATGACGATGAATATGAAGAAGACTGGGAAGATGAAAATGATGATGAAGAGGAATAAAATATTTAAATAAAGCTAAGTCAAAAGGGCAGATTTTCTGCCCTTTTTTGTTCCTGATGGAAAGGTTTCTTGCAAGATATCTAATGATCGCGTTCCCAGGAAAGTTGCTGCTCTTATAAAAACCGTATTTCAGCGACTACACATTGAAATGAAAATAAATGCAATCGCCTTCGTCTACTGCATAGTCACAGCCCTGTAATTTGGCCAGACCAGTTTCTTTCACAGCTTTTTCAGAACCCAGCCGTACAAGGTCATTGTATTTAAATACTTCTGCTTTGATAAAACCGCGTTGAAAATCGGTGTGAACCTGGCCGGCTGCTTCAAGAGCTGAGGATCCCTGTTTGATGGTCCAAGCACGGACTTCTATCGGTCCGCCGGTGAAAAATGTTTTCAGGTTCAAAAGACGAAAACCGATATGGATCAATTTATGTAAACCTGGTTCAGATAAATTATATTCTTCCAAAAACATCCCCTTCTCGTCATTGGATAAAACAGCTATTTCCTGTTCCAGTTTTCCGCAGAGACGAATTGCCAGGTTGCCTTCTTTTTCAGCGAAGTCTACTAGCTGCTGCTCCATTTCCCCGCGATTGTTGTGGGTTATTTCTGTGTCGTCCACATTGGCGACATAAAGAATTGGTTTTTGGGTAAGTAAGTGTAATGAACGAATAATAGTAGATTCTTCCCCATGGGTTTCAAAAGTCCGTGCACGGTGTCCATTGTTGCAGTGCTCCAATAATCGCGTTATAATATCCAATTCTTTTTTTGCATTCTTATCACCTGATTTTGCAGCCTTATCGGCTTTTGACCGCCGTTTTACTATTGTTTCAATATCGGCCAGAAGCAGCTCCATTTCAATCAGTTCTGCATCTCGTACAGGATTTACGTTTCCTTCTACATGAATCACATCACTATCCTTGAAGCATCGCACCACATGAATAATTGCCGCTACTTGTCGAATCTGACCTAAGAACTGGTTGCCCAACCCTTCGCCCCTGCTGGCGCCGGAAACTAAACCGGCAATATCGATGAATTCAACAACTGCCGGGGTTACTTTGTCTGGTTTATAAATTTCTGCGAGTTTTTCTAGGCGCGAGTCCGGGAGTTCCACGATTCCCAGATGAGGATCGATGGTACAAAACGGATAGTTTTCAGCTGGAACGCTGGATTTTGTAAGAGCATTAAATAAAGTGGATTTACCTACGTTGGGTAATCCAACAATTCCGCATTGCAGTGCCATGTGTACTTATGATGAAATTAAAATGTATCTGAAGTTGGATCCCCGCCAAAATCGTATATCAAATTATCAAACAGGCCTACTTGAAGTCCCTTAGCGGTATATATTATTTTATCATTGACGTGCAGTTCACCATCACCCCAGATCATGGGTACGGGTTTATTGATAATTTTTTTCACGTCGATTATGTAAGTAATCACATCATGGTAAGGACGAACCTGACCCTTGAATTTTACATTGCCCACTCCCAGGGCCCGGCCTCTGCCTGTGCACCCACTCCAGGTAAGAAAAAAGCCAATTAGTTGCCACATGCCATCCAGACCCAGACAGCCGGGCATTACGGGATCGCCTATGAAATGTGAATGAAAAAACCAATTCTTTTCATTGATATCAAGTTCAGCATTGACCAGTCCCTTATCATATTTGCCTCCATCCATTGTAATGGTAGTGATCCGGTCTGCCATGAGCAGAGGATCTGTAGGCAACTTGCTATGCTTTATTCCAAAAAGCTCTCCGGCAGCACATTGTAAAAGCTCTTCCCGGGTGTATGAATTTTTTTGTTTCATATAAAATCGATTGTTTCCTGCATTATTAGATAGTGAGAGTACAAAAAATATATGATAGAAAGAACTGCCTTTTCGTTCTCCATTCTTGAATTGAATTCCGGTAAATTATTTTCTTAAAAGAGGAGCAAAAATGTCGGATTGGGTATTGATACTTGGTGCATCTACGGGCCATGGCGGTGCAACTGCGAAACGTCTTGCAAAAGATGGTTATGGTATTATCGGTTTTCATTTTGACCGGGGCGAAACAAAAAAAGAAGCAGAAAAAACTATTTCTGAAGTCACGGAACTTAGTAGCGGCCGGGCTATTTACTGGAATATCAACGCGGCGGCGGAAGAAACCATGGAAAAATATATCCCGGAAATAAAAGAAATCACCGCCGGAGCACCATTAAAACTTTTATTACATTCTATCGCATTTGGCACCACGACAAATTTTTTTGGTGAAAAACCCGTTACAAAACGCCAAATGGATATGACCGTGCATGTTATGGGGAATTCCCTGCTTTACTGGACACAAAAACTGTATGGTGCCCAGCTCCTGGCAGCCGGTTCTAGAATTATAGGTTTAACCAGTGAAGGGAATTATGTTGCCATGGAAGGTTATGGCCCGGTAAGTGTAGCCAAGGTTGCCATGGAAGCAATCATTCGTCAAATTGGCTGGGAACTGGGAGTGGTTGGAATCACTGCCAATGCAATCCAGGCTGGTGTAACGCCTACGCGGGCGCTAACAAAAATCACTGAGAGCTGGGAAGAATGGGTTCAAAAAACTAAAAAACGAAATCCCTTGGGCAGAACTACCACTCCGGAGGATGTTGCTGGCACCATCGCAATGCTTTTACAGCCAGAAGCTGATTTTATCAATTGTTCGATTATTTATTGTGATGGTGGTGAACACCGCTCGGGAACACTTTAGCAATCAATAAATAAGAAAAAATCAAGCCAAGGGAATCAGGAATCTATCCTTAAAGCAAGTTTCTGTTCAATAAGCTGGACCAGATCATGACTGTCTTTATTGGGCTGCACTTCAAAACTGGTTCTTGCTTCATTTAAAGCATATTCCCACCAGCCCTTTTTTGTATAAGCGATCGCCAGTTTAAAATGGGCTTTCCCCAAAATACCAAATTCCTCTCTGGTGAGTTCGCTTTCATTCCCGGAATACGTTCGGGCCACTTCACGGTATTCCACAATGGCTTCGTCAATTAAACCTTTGTTTAAATACCAATTTCCCAGGTTCAAATGTCTTGCAGGATCTTCCTTACAGGCACCTAAAACCAATACTAAGCAGAGAATAAAGATAGATTTTATATGTTGGTGCGTAAAATTCATCATATGAGAGCGAGAATTTTCAGGATTCATCAATGGAAAATCAAGAAGAAAATCCATCTACGTAAATAGCGGGTTCCTTGCTGTGCCGTGGGTCCTGCACCAGAAAATGGAGCAGAATAATGCTAAACAACAGACAGCCCCCCAAAATATTTAATACAAGGGAATAATTATTTTGCTGTACCAAAAACCCGATGCCCGCCAGAAACAATACCACGAAAGGTGCCATGAATGAATCAATTATCGCCATATATGTTTTGGTGTCCCGTTCTTCTGCAAAATCATATACCAGATTCATTGCTGAAGGCATGAATGCTCCCTGTCCGGCGCCGATGGCCATAAAAATTCCATATACCCAATACATGTTCTGAGCGTTTATGGCCAGTATGACCGCTGAAAAATGAGTGACATAGGCGATCATCATCCCTGATTTATGTCCCCATCGATCACCCAGTTTCCCAACCAGATAACTTGTGGTCCCAGAAGCGATTACGTTTAAAACAGTGAAAATACCAACCTCACTGATATCAAAGTTAAATTTGTTCTGACAGTAAACCGCATATAGCCCCATGCCGGGCAGAGAGGCACAGAAAAAAATCCTGGATAATAGATACTTTTGGAAATTTCTGTGGCCGGTCACTATTTGTTTGGTTTCTATGATAAAATCTTTAATCGTTCTGTGTCGGTATATATTTGTTGCGGGCTTTACGCGGTAAAACCAGAAAACCAACGTGCCGAGAGTGATACTTACAAAAAGAACTATAAACCCAATCCCAAAATTTTTAGGGAATGGAATGTCGCTATTCAGCAATACTCTTAATGCGATGCCGCCAATAAAACTGCCAATGCTGTTAAAAGCAAATCCTAGCCCAAAAAACCTTCCCCGCTCGGATATCAGTGTGGTTTTATTTAAAAACTCTGCCCAGATAGGTACAACTATGCCAATAGATAAACCATAGAGTAAAAAATAGACAAAATATATTATCCAGGCAGGTTGCAGATTGCTGATATTGACCCAGGTAAAAGTAAACCCCATCAGAAACAAAACAACTAAAATCAAACAATGTACCAGTATCACTGCCCGTTTGATATTATGAATGTTCCTGCCTAAAGCGGCAATGGCCAGCATGGGCAAAGCAATGAGGATATTAAATAATCCTGCAGAAGACATGGCAATACTTTCCGGTGCGCCAAGGGTCCTTAAAAAAAGGGGAACCACGGCATAAATAGTGTGGAAAGCAATACCGAAACCCCAGAAGAATTCATGCACCAGGTTGTATCTCAAATTATGATGATGGTCTTTTAGTGTAAACTCATACATTCGAATTTTCCCGTGAGAGCAGGATCATGGAGCCTAATAGTAAAATAGCACCAAGAATTTGTGCCGGGGATAAAGTTTGCCCGCGCACGAACCAGTCCAGAATCATTGCCGATAACGGCCAGGCCAATTCATATAATGTTGCATGGGATGCGGGAAGATGATTTAAACCATAATAATAAATAAATAACGCTACTGCGCCTGTGGAAAAAACAATGAGTATCAGATTACGCCATTGTGTGGCTGAAAGTGAGACTTCCTGTAAGTGCCCCTGGGTGGCAAACAATATAATTGTCGCCACAATTGCCGTTACAACGAGTCGCAGAGCGGTCACTGCAGAGAACGGCAAATGTTTCAGAACATGTTTTCCAAAAACGGTTGAACTGCCCCACGCGAATGCAGCCAGCAAAGCCAAGAGAGCAGCGATAATGGTTTTGTCGTTCCAATCAGCTATAGATGTGGTGCCAAAGGTTACAAAATATCCGCCAGTCAGGGCAGTGATGGCCAAGCCAATAAATCGCTGGGATAGTTTTTCCCTGAGAATAATTGCAGCCAGCGCAATGGCAAATACAGGCTGCAGTTTTTGCAGCAGCACCACAACAGACAAATCAATATAATTTATGTAGCTCAGAGCCTTTGTATAAAAGAACGTACCCAGGATGCCGCCAAAAATTGAGATCCAGAGAACAGAAATCCATTGTCTTTGCCCCAGGGATTTTATATCCGGCCAAGCTTTGATCAGCAAGGGGAAAAACAGCAATGCACCAAAGGCGTGTTCTAAAGTGACCACAAGGAAAGAGGAAACGGAATATAATTCCTGTCTTAGAAAACCATCCAAACTCCAAAGAATAGCTGCGAAGATAACTGCAAGCGGCGGGAGTATTTTTTTCATCTTGGAATTTACAAGTTAAACAATAGATGTCTTTTCCTTCTTTTCGTATTACATCAATAAAATCCCCGGGTGATATTTTCAGATGGGAATCCAATTCTTTCAATCTTACTCCGGTTCCCGTTTTGTTTTGTCACGGGTAATAAATATTTAAATGTTAAAGAGTAACTGAAAAATATTATAACCTTTTTTCTCCGATAATCACCAAACTAAAGGAATGCCACTTTCTGGTATCAGATATAAAAGGATATAGATAATTTGTATATATTTTACTTTGGGTCTTGACATTCACCTTGGCCATTAAAGTTGATAAATCCTCATATACCAATTTCACTACGTGAGGATTGATAAAAATTCCTCGAAGAGCATTAATAAAAATTGTAAATAAGGTGCCATCCCCTCTTATTCTTTCCTGCGGTACCGCTATGATTATTTTGCCCCCCCTTTTTAAAAGGCATAAAACTTTTTGTAAAAACTCTTCTCTATCGTGAATATGCTCCAATAAATGAGACACAATGATAATATCAAAATCTTCCTGTTCAAATAAATGGTCGTCAGGATTTAAAAAGATGATATTATTATATCTTTGCCTCGCATAATTAATTGCGTAAGCATTTATATCGGCTCCAATTACGGTACAACTTGGTTTTGAATTTTTTATTCTGTTTGTGAAATGACCACTACCACAGCCATAATCGAGTATTTTTTGGTTATTATCATCTATAAAACTCAACATATATGTTAATTCAGTCCGGCGGATAGGGAACACGTACCGATTAATTAAGCTAATGAATCGGATTGACCAAAAATAGATTGTATCGTATTTGTGTTCTTTTACTTGTTGTGTCAATGAAACGTAATTTTCTTTACATTAAATAAATCTTATATACTGCCTTTCAA
>DKQR01000008.1 GCA_002471805.1 Fidelibacterota bacterium UBA7303
TGGGAATTCCTGGGAGCATTGGGAAGTCGGGATCTGGATCAGGCAATCGCCCTGGGTAAAACCATTATTACCCAAAATGAAACATTGATTTCACTATTGTATCCCCTGACCTGCTTATTCCAGGAAATGCTTTTTGTTAAAATGAATCATGGAACTTTTCAGGGATCCCGTGGTTATATGCCCATATCACCGTCAGTGAGAAAGCGAATTCCTCAATTCTCTCGAGGTTTTACGAAAGAGAAATTAAAATCAGCGCTGACTTATCTGGGTGAAATTGACAAAAGACAAAAAACAGCATACATTTCAGATGAGACAGAGCTCGTCCATTTTATCAGCCATGTCATTGGATAAACGACATTCCCCCTTTGTTTATACCGATGAGCAATTAATCGCTAGATTCCAGGCTGGTGATGAACAGGCCTATGTAGAATTGGTCAATCGTTATCGGGACCGTTTAATGAATTTTGTTTTTCAGTTCTTAGGTGATACGGAACAGTCCGAAGATGTCGTCCAGGACACCATGCTGAAACTATATGAAAAAAAACATTACTACCGGGAGATTGCCAAATTTTCAACCTGGATCTACACGATCGCCAGAAACCTGGCTAATACAGAACTCAGGAAAAGAAAACGCAGAAAAGTAACCGTACTCAGTCAAATGACCCGTGATGAACGGGAGTATGAATTACCGGCTGTTCAACCGGAGACCGGGCAGGAAGTTGAAAGCCAATATGCTGCAAAACGAATCCAGATCGCTATCCATGCATTACCGGAACATTTTAAAACAGTGATTATTTTGCGGGATATACAGGAACTTTCCTATGAGGATATCAGTTCCATTGTTGGCGTTCCGCTGGGAACCGTGAAATCAAGAATTAACAGAGCTCGTTTGCAACTGCAGGCTGATTTAAAAGATTTAAGATGAAAAGGAGTACACATATTCAATGAATCGCTACGAATTTGAAGATCTGATCTCAGACTACATTGAAAACTCCCTTTCTTTATCAAAAAGGAAGGAGTTTGAGAACTATCTGACAGAAGATCCGGAAGCACAATCTCTGGTCGATCATGTTCATTCTACCATGGATCAACTAAGAAATATACAACAGGTGAAGGTGTCAGACCGTTTCAATGAACGTTTGATGAGCCGCATTAAAAATGAAAAACTGCCCCACAGATTAAAACCTGTTTCAGGACAAAAGACGTTCATGGGTTTTACGCCTGTATATGCATCTTTAATGACCGGGCTTACGATTGCATTATTATTTGTGAGTATGCAGTTATTTTCCCCTGATATGGATACCTCCACCAGCCAGAATCAGTTTTATGCGAATGATCCTGTGCCTACTCTCTCCAGCCCGGCTACACCTCGAGTCAATCCGAAACCACAGGACCTGGCAGAAGCAGAAGAGGATAGCCTGGATGAAAATTCTGCAAATTTGCCTAAAAAAGATTATACAAAACGGATCCATCTTGTAAACGATTAAGCCCGTTTAAACAGGTTTTAATCCCCGTCCAAACATCTTAATTTTGCTGACGAGGAAAGTAATTTTATGTTTTCGCATATTAACCTGGCAAATTTTACCAAAGCATTGATTGCTTTTTGTCTTGCTGTTTTCATTTTTGCACTTTTATCCAATACCAGTAATCCCTCAGTAGAGATCCTGCGGTATGTTGTCTTGGCTGGAGTGATCTTACTTTTACTGTTTTACAATTATACTCTGGACGAAAATAGCTTTGAAAATAGTCTGAGCGTATCGGCCTCTGAAACGGATCATCCCGAAGTACAATCCAGCACACAATTGTCCCCTGCAAAAGGATTGTATGATGAACTCCAGATACTGGTGCGATCAACTGTGAAAGCGATGGATCAGAGTTTTGAAACTGCTGTTTATATGATTGATCCTGAAATTCAGGTTTTTACACTCCAGTATTCCGATGTAGAGGGGTTTGCAAATACAATTCCTTCTAAGAATGAGATTGTCTCAAGATTATTGCATACGGAAGGTAAAGCCATCTGCCACCAGAAAGATGTTCCCGATGCTTGGAATGAATTATTTGATGCAAGAAGCTGGCGGGGGAGCGAGTGTGTGGTGATCAGTGTGATCAGCCTGCACGATAATATAGTTGGCTTTGTCATGACCCGGATCAATCATTTTAGTGATATTACTGAAAAAGATAAGGCTGTACTGGGGGAACTAGGTCGTTTTGTTTCCTATGGTTTGAAAAATCTGGATTTTCTCGAAATCCAGACAAATAAGGTTGACGGAAAACAGCGAATTCTAGACCTATTGTCAGCGCTGAGTTTTAAATCAGAGGAATCCGAAGCATTAGAAAAGTTCAAATCTTTGTTGATCTTCTCTTTTCAGTTTGATTGCCTTACGATATCCACAAAACTGGATAAGGGGCAGAATTGTGTCGTGAAACTGACGGAAGGCATCAATAAAGATCTACAAATCGGTAGTGAATACAATGTTAATGGTTCTCTCCATGGCTTGCCAATGACCAATGGCGAAATTATTCATACCGTGAATTGGAAGAAAGATTATCCAAATTTAGGCCGCTACACTACCGGTGCTGATGATGACCCTGGTTTTGGTGCTGTCCTGGGCGTACCCATTGTTATTGACAATGAAAATTTAGGGTCAATTGTGCTGGAGAGACTCAATCCTAATGCATTTACGGACCGAGATAGAGAAAACTTAATCCTGATAGGTAAAGTGATGGGCACTGCCATGTACTGGATACAGGAATTCGATAAAATTTATCAGGATGCTTCCCATGACGGTTTATCTAAACTGCTTAATCATCAAACATTCAAAGAACGGTTTCAGGATGAAATACTTAGGGCGGAACGATTCCAGCAGTATATGACGGTTATGATGTTTGATTTGGACAAATTTAAACGGATCAACGATACTTATGGACACCCCTACGGAGACTATGTTATCCAAACAGTTTCCGGCATATTAAAAGAAAATGTCCGTGCAATTGACTTGGTTGCCCGGTACGGCGGAGAGGAATTTGTGGTTATTCTGATCAATACAGCGGCGGAGAATGCCATGCCCGTGGGCAAGCGCATTGTAAAAAATATTGCTGATTACCCTTACAGTATGGATGGGCAGGATGTAAAAATGACCATCAGCGCCGGTATGTCAGAATACCCTACACATCATAAAACCATGAAAGAGCTGATCGATCTTGCGGACCAGGCCATGTATCATGTAAAAAAACAGGGAGGGAATAATATTATTCTTTTTGAGTCAATTATACATAATGTAGAAAAGACAGAATGAGAAAAATTATCTTTTATTTCGCAGCGGGTTGTCTTTTTTTATCCGGACTGGCAGGAAATATTCCTGAAGAAGACCAGGAATTAGCTCTGCATCATTTCATGCAGGGTGAGTTCCTGGTGAACCAAGGCAATTACGCTTTAGCAATTCTGGAATTTCAAGACGCCCTGGATCTGGATCCCAATGCACCCACCATTCATGTATCCATCGCTGATGCCTACCACAGGCTGGGTAAAAATAAGCGGGCGGAAAATCATTTACAGGTCGCCATAGAACTCAATCCCGATGAGGTGGAAGCATACGAAATACTGGGAAAGATCTATATTTTGCAAAAACGACTGCCTCAGGCAGAAGCAGCATTCAGAGAACTCACCCGTCTGGATCCAGATAATATTGATCATCTTTATGCACTGGCTGACCTTGCCCGGCTGCTGAAACAATGGGACATAGCCATTGATTATTATTTGGAAGCCTACCGGGTCAATTCCATGGCTGTTAAAGGTCTGGAACAGGCGCTGCAGATCTCCCTGGCAACCAATAAATTTGAACGGGCAGAAGAAATCTGTGACCTACTTCTAGAAGAAGAACCTGAAAATGAAAAATACTTAGAGACTTTACGGGACTTGGCTCTATTCGACAATGATTTTGAAAAAGCACTCAAAACAATACAGATACTGGAAACTACCAGAGGGTCCACCATTGAACTGTTGATCCAAAAAAGTGCTTTATATGAAGAATTAGATGACTCGGAAAATGCGCTCAAGGAAATTTTGAAGGCGTTTGGTAGAGATAGTTTGAACAGTGATTTGTTAAACCGACTGGTGAATTTACTGCTTAACGATAAACAAATTGACCGCGCCGAGAATTATAATCAGCTTTTGATAGAAAAATTTCCAGATGATGTCCGGGGATTTATCAATACAGGATTCCTGGCCTTGAACAGAAATAAACCTGAAGATGCTATCGTAGCACTATCTTCCTGTGTGGAAAAATTTCCCAATGAATTTACCGTGCACTATCTTCTGGGCACCTCTTATTATCAGGTAAAGGATTACGGCAATGCCGAAGTATATCTTTTACAAGCGTTAGGTATTTTCCCTGATTCCCGGAACACAAAACATAATCTGGCCCTTATTTATGATCAAATCGGAGAGTGGTCTAAATCGGATGAATTATACCTTGACCTTGTTGCTACGGACAGCACCGATGCCCAGGCATTTAACAACTACGCCTATAGTCTTGCGGACCGCAACGAGGATTTTGAGCTGGCACTGGAATTGGCAAAAAATGCAATCCGCTTGGTTCCTAAATCTGCGCCTTATCTGGACACCATCGGCTGGATTTATTATAAATTAAATGATTATGAAAAGGCGATTGAATTTATTCGCGAATCCTTAAGCATTGATTCCAGCAACCCGGTGATTCAAGACCATTTGAACGCAGTAATCAAGGCCAAATCAATGCATGTGGTAGATAAAGGTATTCAACAGGCTGGAATTACAGATACCACAAAGGCCACTTTACCGTTTAAAGAATAATCAATGGCAAAGCCATTTCTTTTGCTGTTGTTTGTCGCGAGCGGTTGCGTGGCTCCAATGAAACCTGCCAGTCCGGAAACGGTTTCTCCAGCGCTAAGAAAGTACGGATCACTGCTAGAATCTTATATCTCCTGCACCGGCAACGGAAAAATTGATTCCAGAGGTTTCTTCTCCGGAGAACTAACATTTAAGTATATGTCGCAGCATGATAGTTCCTTTTTGCAATTCAAAGATATTCTTGGCAGAAAGGCACTGTTAATGTGGTTTACTCCCCATAATGTATTTGCCTGGAACCTCATTGAAAATAAACAGTATGATTATGAACAAATCCTGGAATTTTTTCCTTTTCTCTATATTGTTGAACCAAAAGACATCACAAAATTCTTGTGGGGGGTTCAACCGGATATCGCTAAGCCTGTCTCAGATGATCCATCCAGGGATTTGATGGATCTGTCTTTACAGTTTGAAACAGGGGAATTGGATCAAATTCCATTCTCCTTGATTTCAGCCACATTCAAAGATTTGAATATGAATCAGTCTATAAAAATCAATATTCAAAAAAGAATGCATCATACAACCGCTGTGAACCTGGAGAGAGTTTGGGGTTTGATCCAAAGTTGAGATGAAGATATCGATCGTTATTCCTGTTTTCAATGAAAACGAATCTTTGCCCGATTTGAAAGGAGAATTGGATAAAAATCTGTCTGCCTACCCCGATTGGGAAGTGATATTTATTGATGACGGATCCTCAGATGGTTCAACAGAGTACCTAGCAGATCTTTGCGCTCAGGATTCGCACTATAAATTGATTCAGTTTTATCGGAATTATGGAAAATCTGCCGCATTATCTGAGGGATTCAAATTAGCAGATGGGGATTATATCATTACCATGGATGCAGATTTACAGGATGACCCGGCAGAGATCTCGAAATTAGTTGGAAAACTGGAAGAGGGATGGGACCTGGTTTCCGGCTGGAAAAAGATTCGCCATGATCCAATTGGAAAAACTCTTCCTTCAAAACTGTTCAATTTTATCACCAGAGTAATGACTGGCGTAAAAATCCATGATTTCAATTGTGGTTTAAAGGGCTATAAAAAATCCGTTGTGAAATCCATTGAGGTTTTTGGCGGCCGCCACCGCTACATACCGGCTCTGGCAGGGCAGCGAAAATTCACGATAACCGAAATCATCGTCAATCATCGGGCTCGCCAGTTTGGGGAAACAAAATACGGCGGCTCCAGGCTGTTCCATGGTTTTTTTGACCTGATTACCATTTTATTTCTTAATCGATATGACCAGCAGCCCCTGCATCTTTTTGGATTTTTTGGGTTAATCTCGCTGCATTTGGGCCTGATAGTAGAATGTGTAGTCCTTTATTTTAAATACGGACTGGGTGAACCATTTGCGAAACATATGGCCCTTTTAATGTTTGGTATCATGCTGATTGTGATCGGGATTCAGTTTTTCTCTTTGGGACTGCTGGGTGAGTTGATGGCGCGAACCGCACAGGGGCAGGAAAACAGAATTAGAAAAATCACTCACACTGGCTGAAGTCCCTTCCCATGTCCGGGGTCTCACCTATCATCAGTATTATTACACCTACGTTCAATCGTGCTGATGAAATTGATCTTTTACTGGAGTCAATTAACAACCAGACTATAGATTATTCCTTGTTTGAGATGATTATTGCGGATGATGGATCTACAGATTCAACAGGAGATCTCATCGCAGGCTGGCAGCAGAAGACCGATTTCGAACTGAAATATTTCACTCAGGATAACCTGGGTCCCGGGTCAGCCAGAAACCTAGGTCTGAAAGAGGCGGCGGGAGAACTATTTGTATTCATTGACTCAGATTGTGAAGCCCATCAGACCTGGCTAGAAACAATTTATGCCGCTTATCAGAATAATGAATTTGACGCCTGCGGAGGGCCAGACAGCGCCAAGGATGATTTTACACCGATCCAGAAAGCGATTGATTTTTCCATGACATCTTTTTTAACAACAGGAGGCATGCGGGGTCATAGTGAAAAAATGATGGCCAAATTTTATCCCAGGTCCCATAATATGGCCATGAGAAGGTCCGTGTATGACAAAGTGGGGGGCTTTGGGTCCCTTCGTCATGGCCAGGACATTGAATTGAGCCACCGCATTCACAAAAGTGGAGCAAGAGTCAAATTCTTAAAAAATGCCGTTGTTTATCACCGCAGGCGGACCACGCTGAAAAAATTCTTCCGCCAGGTATTTAACTGGGGCGTTGCCAGGATAAATCTCGGTAAAATCGATAAATCCATGTTGGAACCCATTCACTTTTTACCTGCTGCAGCTACGCTCCTAGCCATTTTGGTGATAATGGGAAGTTTGGTGAATCCGCCCGTATTTTTTCCAATTTTCCTATTCGGAATTACAAGTCTTTTATTAATGTCAATCATTGCTGTCTATCAATCAAAGAGTATTAAAGTTGGTTTCTATACATCTCTTACTATTCCTTTCCAGATTTTTGGCTATGGATCGGGATTTATTATTCAATTTATAAAGCGATATATTTTTGGAATGGGTGAATGGCGAGGATTTTCTAAGCGGTATTATCATTGAGTAAACGATTATTGACAATAAAGTCTTTTCAAACTGTATTACATTTGCTTTGTTGAAAAATGATGTCAAAATATTTTATCATACCATTATAGTTTTATGAAACAGCGGTTAATTTTTGTGGCGTGGAACCAGATTTCACGACGCAGTGCTGAACTGAGCAAACGAATAGGTGCAGAATATATCAATCTTGGACGGGTTGACAGACCAACATTAAAAAGATTATTCAATTTGGTAGTTAATTTTTTCAGGACTTATTCATTATTTCGGGATAGAAGACCGGAGGTAATCTTTACATTCCACGCCCATCCCTTGATAACCCTGGCAGCTGCAATATATAAGAAATTCAACCGATGCCAAGTTGTAGCGGACCTTCATTCTGCCGCTTACCTTGATCATTATCGATTTCCGTTGAAATCCCTGAATCGATGGGTTTGGAAAAAGGCTGATATCCTCCTAATACACAATCGAATGTCCCAGAATTATTTCAATCAAAATATCCCCGGGTATTCGGGAAAATTATTTGTCTTGGAAGACCCCATACCAGCGGTTCCTGTACATATCAGGGAAAAAAATTTGTATGGCGTTAAAGGGAAATTCGTAGGCATACTGGTCAGCCGGTTTTCCGATGATGAACCGGTGCTTCCATTCCTTGAACAAACCAAGGGAGTAAACAATATTTACATATATGTGACTGGAAATTATACAAAAGCTCGTATAACTCCTGATAAAGTGGAAGGTGAAAACTACAAGCTGACTGGTTTTTTGGACGATGATAAATATTGGGAATTGTTAGCCGGTGCGGATTTTATTATTGCCCTGACCACACGTGAGTATACACTACTGTCTGCTGGCTATGAAGCGTTGGCCCTGGAAAAACCGCTGCTAATATCGGATACCGATACACTTCGGGAATATTTTCAGGAAAACGTTGAATACCTGGATAGGCTGACCGGTGATATCGGTAAGTCGATGGAAAATATTATTGTTAATTTAGATGATTATCAGAGGAAAATGTTCCAGTTAAAGCAGGTCAAAAACGCAGAATGGGACA
>DKQR01000140.1 GCA_002471805.1 Fidelibacterota bacterium UBA7303
CATACCCCTTATTCCGGCTTAAATATCACTACTTCTTATTCCGATGGTAGTTTAATAATAACCGGTTTTGTATCCGAGGATTCTGTATCAAATAAATTACAGGTCGGTGATAAAATTCATGAAATCAACGGTGAAACAATACCCAATATACAACTGCCGGTGAAAGGTCCGGCGGGTGAGGTCATCCAGCTCGTCATAACAAAATCTGGAGATTCGACTTTCACCACAGATAGTCTGGAACTGCAATTGATCCAGTTTTCTCAAAATACTGAATCTTTTCTCCAAGATATCATTGTCTATGAAAAACAGTGGTATGATTATCACCTGGAAATCCTAAATATTTTATCCCGTAAAGATCAGATAATGATTCATTATCACTGGGAAGGGTCAAAAACAGAAAAAGGTGCTGTCTATCATTTATTTGCTATGGAATTGATCCAAAGAGATAATAATACAGGGCTGATTAAAAGTATAAAGGGAGTGTGGTCTGAAAAACAGTTCAGGGATCAGTTCAAATAATCGATCTAATTACCTTTACCATTTTGTCATGGAGGATAGGATTGGTTACTAAAATATTATTATTATATATCGAATAATCCGAACCATCCATTTGGGTAACTATCGCACCCGCTTCCCGGGCAATGATAAAGCCTGCCGCGGTATCCCAGGGGTGCAAATCAAATTCCCAAAAACCATCTACTTTCCCCGCGGCTACATGACATAGATCCACCGCCGCCGCACCCAGTCTCCTAACGCCTTGGGTTTTATCTGTAAAAGATTTAAACAGCAGCATATTTTTCTCCCAATTTTCCCCGTGTTCATAACCAAATCCAGTTACCAGCAGACTATTTTCCAGTACGCTTATTGTTGAACAGGATATGGGCTGCCCATCACACCAGGCACCTTCACCTTTTATGGCTGAATACAGTATTGCGTGTGGCATTTCCAGCACAACACCTATCTGGGGCGTATTTTGGTGATATAGGCCTATAGAGACTCCAAAAGAAGGATAGCCGTGGACAAAATTCGTTGTTCCGTCTAAGGGATCAATGATCCAGAGATAATCAGATGATGTTGCTTCTTCGCCGGATTCTTCCGCTAAAAATGAATGCTCCGGGAAAGAGGATTTGAGTATGGATTTAATTTTTTTCTCAGACCGGTGATCGGTTTCCGTCACCAGGTCTGTTTTGCCTTTGAAATCGGCAACCCGGGGAGAATCCAGTGCATCCATAATGATATGGGAGGCAGCAATGGCAGATTCCACTGCCGCCTGGAGCAGATCATCGTTATCTATTGGGGACATGCTCCCCGGAAAAATATTCCGCTGTCATGGTTTTTAAGGTATTTCCCAATAGCAGGATGGATATCAAATTGGGGAAGGTCATGATTCCCAATGCTGCATCGCCGAATGCCCATACGGCTTCCAGACTGGCAATCGCGCCCAGAAATACAAACAGCACAAACACCCAGCGGTAAGGAATGATCGCTTTTTCACCAAAAAGATATTCTGTTGATCTGTCGCCGTAAAAAGACCAGCTGATCGCAGTGGAAACAGCAAACAACAACACACTGGCAGTGACTATTTTATCCCCATAATCAAAAAGGGAATTCAAACCGGTTTTAAAAGCAAATGCCGTAAGTAAACTGCTGTTCAATAATTCACCTGTAAAGTAGGGGTCGATGGCATTTTTGTAAAATTCCGTATGGTGCCATGCACCTGTGGAAATAATCACCAAACCTGTGAGCGTGCAGATAACAATCGTATCTATATAAGGGCCCAGCATAGCGACGGCGCCTTCTCTCACGGGATATTTTGTTTTTGCCGTGGAATGAGCAATGGCCGCAGACCCTTGGCCGGCCTCATTAGAGTACAGTCCCCGCTTAATACCCCACAGCATGGTCAAAAGAATGCCGCCGCCTGTTCCCGCAATAGTCGCCGGTGGATTAAAAGCCATTTCAATAATCAAACCAAAACTGGTTCCAATATCACCTAAATGCATTAATAGAATGATAGAAGCGGCTGTAACATAAATAAGGGCCATGATCGGAGCCAGAAAACCAGTGACATGGCCAATCCGTTTTATGCCGCCGATAATCACTACACCTACCACTCCTGCAAGAATCAAGCCGTTGATGACTTGCTGAACCGAAACAGAAAAACCGCTGAATAGGGCATATTTCACCGTAAGAAAATGATTGTTGCCTACCAGTTGTACCACTTCCGAATAAACCTGGTCAGACACCGTAAAGGCCTGGATAGCATTCCCGGTAGCGAAAGAACAAATAATAGCGAATGCGGCAAAGGATACAGCCAGCCAGCGCCATTTCCGGCCCAGACCATTCTCAATGGTGTACATGGGCCCGCCAGCAGTAAAACCAAGGGCATCCATCTCCCGATATTTCATGGACAGGGTGCATTCTGCATATTTAAGTGTGGTACCAAAAAAAGCTGTTACCCACATCCAGAACAGGGCACCGGGTCCACCGTAATAAATCGCTGTTGCTACTCCTGCAATATTCCCGATTCCCACTGTGGCTGAAAGGGCAGTGGTCAAGGCTCTAAAATGATTCAGGTCCCCTTCATCTTCAGGATTATCATATATCCCACGGGTTACATTTATGCCATGCTTTAAATATTTTAATTGTGGAAATCCAAGTTTAATTGTGGTGTAGATTCCGGTACCCACCAGTGCCAGTATCATCAGAGGTACCGCCCGCTTTCCTGGAAAAGACCACACAGCTTCAAAAAACTCTACACCAAAGACATATAGAATAAATAAAATGATCGCAAAGGCAGCAAGGCCCGCATTTTTCCGGCTCATGAAATTCTCCTTAATATTCGAACAGAGGTTATTAAGTTTAGTCTGGACTGTGTATTAGCACAACCCGCATTTATACATTTTAATTTTATGAATGCATTACAGAAAATTGCACTTTTTTCCAGGGTAAATATATTTCTATCGTTTGCCTTATTATTGTTGTTCGGGATATTCATTAGCTTTTTCATTACCAGTATATATGGTCCGCTGGTATTCACCGCTGTTGGAATTGTGTCTGTGATCATATCAAAACGTATTCATCTGACCTATATGTTTATTGCTATTACAGTGTTTTCCAGTGGCTGGTTTATTTCATCTGTCCGTTTACATGAAATTGAATACAAAACTCAGACCGCGGATCGTATCCATCAAAAACAGTATTCATTTCAGGCCGCAGTCATGACTGCTGGTGAAACTGAAAAAGGGTGGAAGGCGACCTGTCGGTTGTTAGCCATAGATTCAGCAGACATTAAAACCAAATTGCTCGGTATTGTCTACGGCCACGGCAGAATTCCCGCAAAGGGCGATACTGTTTTTACCAAAGGAAAATTTGTAAAACTTTCCGGCAGGCGCAATCCTGGAGAATTCAATTTTAAAGCCTATTATGCCAGACAAAATATTTATTGCCGCATTTTCATCGATAAAAAGGATTCTCCCCGCATCATTTCGGGCGGACAAACAATTATCAGCGATAGGATTATTCATTCTGTACAAAATTATATTCGGCAGACTATCCAGAACAGCACAGATCAGAAGACGGCTGGATTACTGCTGGCTTTGCTGCTTGGGGATAAATCTTCCATAGATGAAAACCTGAAAGCGGATTTTGCAGATACAGGTGTAATTCACGTTTTAGCTGTATCTGGACTGCATGTAGGATATATTCTTATCATTTTAACAATATGTGCATCCATATTGCGAATTCCTTGGGGATGGAATCGCCTTGTGATTATACTGGGTCTTTTTTTCTATGCAGCATTAACGGGAGGAAAGCCCAGTGTGATTAGGGCGTCATTCATGGCGGTGTTATATGTGCTGGCTCCTGTGCTGGACCGCCAGCCGCAGATCTGGAACATTATTGGATTTTCCGCTGCTGTTCTTTTGGCATATGATCCAATGTATATACAGGACCTGGGCTTTATTCTCAGTTTTTCTGCTGTGATTTCCATTGTGTATTTTTACTCTTTACTAACGGAGAAGGTGCTCCCGGAATTTTTAAATCCGCGTTCAATTTCGAATCCGATCCTGAGCAATGGCTGGTCGCTGTTTCTGGTTTCATTATCCGCGCAATTGGGTACCTTACCCATCACAGCACTTTTCTTTCACAAGATACCTGTTATCTCTTTAGTTGCCAACGTACTGATTGTCCCAATTGTGGGTATTCTGGTTGTTGTTGGATTTTTTATCATCGGTCTGAGTTGGAGTCCCATTGCCTCAATATTGTCTGGCCATGCTGCCTGGTTCATTCAAGTTGTCATTTCCTGGCTGGCAAACAGGTTCTCTTCCTTTCCTTATTCATCCATATCGATATCTCATATTGGCCTCTATGAGATCACCGTTTATTTTCTCCTGATTACAACAGTATTATTCCTGCTCCAGCAATCCTTCAGAGCCAGGGGAGTTTTGTTATGCGTTGTAATTGCCAATATACTGATCTGGAAAAATGTTTTTTCGGTACCCGCTGCCGATATAATATTTATGGATGTAGGGCAGGGGGACGCGGCATTGATCCGTTTTTCTAATGGCAAAACGATGCTTGTAGACGCAGGCAACAGGAATAGGTGGGAAGACTATGGCGCAAGGGTTGTATTGCCGGTATTGAATTATTTTGATATAAAACAGTTGAATTGGACAGTGATGAGCCATCCCCACGCGGATCATATCGGCGGGCTGGTCAGCGTGGTAGAGGAGATTCATACCGATACACTTTGGGATTCTTATGCAGATTATGATTCATGGACTTATAATCATTTATTGGATCGCTATAGTAATGCCGGAACAGAGATCATCACTCCAAATAGTGGTGATATACTGGTAATATCACCGCTTGAGTCCATTCACATACTTGCACCTGACTCTTCCTTCGTTAAACAATCACATAATATCAATAATGCCAGTATTGTTTTTAAACTGACTGTGGGCGAAACTTCATTGTTATTCACAGGTGATATTGAAAAGGAGGGTGATGAAAGATTATTAAATTTTGGCGAATATTTGAAAACAGATGTTTTGAAAGTTGCACATCATGGTTCTATAACCAGCACGTCGAATGCACTATTGAAATTCATTTCACCGGTTATAGCAGTAGTCTCTGTTGGTGAAGGTAACAAATTCAGCCATCCGTCGGCAGGGGTAATGGATAGATTTTCAAGTCAGGGTATTACCATTCACAGAACGGACCATAAAGGGGCGCTTTGGCTGCAGATGGATGGACACAATATTTGGGAAAAAAACTGGAAATAATTATTCCAGGAATATTTACATTGTGATTTTTCTTAGCAAAAGACATATAGGATGAGTGAGGAATTCATAGCAGGTGTTGATGAAGCGGGGCGCGGCCCCCTTGCCGGTCCTGTCGTAGCCGCTGCTGTTATACTTGATGACAATCATGGCATTACCGGATTAAGAGATTCAAAAAAACTCAGTGAAAAAAAACGTGAATTGCTATATGATGTAATCTTTGAAAAAGCAGCAAGTATCGGTATTGGAAAAGTGGATGTTAAAACCATTGATAGAATCAATATCAGGGAAGCCACTTTTAAAGCCATGCAAATTGCCCTGGGTAGGTTATCCATTAAACCTGCGAAAGCATTGATCGACGGCTACGCCCTCAATAATCAGGTGATACCCAATGAAGGGGTCATAGGAGGAGATGACCTGGTAGATTCTATCAAAGCGGCATCAATCATTGCCAAGGTGACACGGGACCGGTTGATGATGGAGTATGCAGTTATTTTTCCGGAATATGGCTTTGAACGGCATAAAGGGTATGGCACCAAGGCGCACTTCCAGGCCTTGATTGATTATCGATCAACACCAATTCATAGACGCTCTTTTAAGCCGGTAAAAAATCACATGCCGACTCTAACCTGGATTTCAGAACTGAACAGAGTCGGCTGGCTTGGCGAGAAACTGGCCGCATTGTATTTAAAACAAAAAGGAATCTCAATCATAGAAATGAACAGGAATTGCCCTCCATACGGAGAAATAGATATTTTAGGTAGAACTGAAGATGAATGGATATTTACTGAAGTTAAAACTGCCTACAAGACCAGTATTCAGCAGATTGAAAAAAAAATTGACCATAAAAAACTGATAAAAATGGGAAATGCGATTTACCAAATAAGGGAAGATATGGAACAAGAATTGGATTTCCGCATTGATTGTGTTATAGTGAATTTGAAAAAAACAGGACCGGAAATAAAACATTACGAAGGAATTCACCTGGAATAATTTCCTAATTTCACGCTTTCAATTTATGCAGATTAAGAAGAATAGAGTCCTAGCAGAGATCCGGGCAATCATAATCATCGTTATCATTGTTCTGACCATAAAAGTAACACTGGTGGAAGCATATATTGTTCCTACTGGCAGTATGGAAAATACCATTATGACCGGTGATTTTTTAATTGGCAGCCGTTTCGTATATGGAATGCGGACACCGGATTGGATAGGCATTCCCTATACAGATATAGGCTTCTCTGTCCCTTATATTAAATTTCCAGTATTCAAGATTCCTAAAAAAAATGATATACTTATTTTTAAATATCCACGGGATAAATACGTTAAATACGTGAAGAGGTGCCTTGCCGGGCCAGGCGATACCCTTCTCGTTGATGCCAAAAATGTTTATGTAAACAGAAAGAAGGTACACCTGAATGAAAATGGTAAATTACTTACACCTGTGATGCCCAGGTCTTATCAACAGCCCGATATTTTCTTGAGTTCAGAAACCAACATCAATAAAGATAACACGGGGCCTATTTACATACCAAAACAAGGCGATACTTTTCCTATACATGATGAAACCAATTGGCGATTTTTACTTCCACTCATGATGATGGAAGGTCATGAAGCAAAATTGATTAATGATGAAATTACTTTTGATTTCACCCTTCAGGATCCCAATGATTTATACCGCAGAAAGGGCAAAAAAAGTGTGTATGAACAATATTTTCCCAACGGCAGCCTGATTACGCCCTGGTCCAAGGCAATAAAGGATGAACATTTTCAATATTTATTTATTGATGGTATCCCCGTCTCCGATTGGTCTGAATTTACAACTATGCAAAATTACTACTGGGCCATGGGTGATAATCGAGACGACAGTCTGGATTCCAGATACTGGGGCTATGTACCTGAAAACAATATTTTAGGTGAGGCTATTTTCGTTTATTTTTCCTTGAACCTGGATACATGGTCCCCAAGATGGGGCAGGGTCGGTACCCTGATTCAATAATATTTTTGCGGCCTCTTTTATTCATTCTCATTTTATCTGCTTCAGTAAAATTTTCTTTTTGCCCCAGGCCGCCCAGGATGGTACGTCATTATGGCTATAACAAAGCACCAAAAGATGCTTTAACTGAGATTAGAGCAGTACTGGAATCTGAGGGATACAGAATAATCGAATATGCTCCGGAAGATGGTTTTATGTTCACAGATTATAAAATATTTTACTGGGGGAAAAATCAATTTCAGTTTGCGATTGTTGTACATGTAAAGGATAAAATCACTTTCACCGGTATGGGCAAACTGGATTTGCCAACCTCAGGCCTTGGCGATCCCGATAAAATAATGGAAACTCAAACCATGGAGCGTCTTCCGTACCGTCTTCAGAGAAATGTATTTTCTGCACTGGATAATAAATTAGATAGCCTGGGATATTTTAGCATTAATCATTGGCCCTGAAAGAAGAATATTGACGAACGACAAATGATTTGTGAAATTCCACAGTCGTATAACACAACATCACTATAGTTTAAACCATAGAATGAGTATTGATTTCAGCAGCCAGGAAGACAGACTGAGTTATCTTAATGAAAAACTGGATGATGTTCTGGTGGGTATAAATGCCGTGTATGGCTCAATACTTACCGATGAACTTATCACCCGTATGGAAAGGACCGTCATTGACTTCAATGATGAGATTGCCGCTGTCATGGGTGATATCAAAGATAACGCTGATAAAAAGAACCAGTTGCTCCACGACATCATTGAAGGCAATGTTACCGTCTCTGATACTTCAGAGGATAGTTCAGCTCCTACCGCTGATACCGATGGATTAAGTGCCTGGGAAAAGAAGTTAGAAGGCCTGTAGGTAATAACACAGTTCAGGAGTACATGGATGACAGGTAAAGATAAATTTGTTTTTCTCATTCTAGCTCTGCTCACAGCAGGTGCAATATTTCTTAAAATGGAATCTGATAAAATAAACATCAGAATGGATGAGTTGAACCAGGCTGATGTTCAGCATGTGAATAAAATCAATGATGAATTTGCGGACAGTTTAAGAGTGTATAATCTCAGGTTCATCGGCCGGGGGAAACACCTTAGGCAAGCACAAAAGGATATTATTGCTAATACTGATTTAATTACCAAAAATACAGATTCCCTCGCATCCCTGATCGATGACGTCAGTTATACTCTAGATAATTTCATTCGCAACACTGAAAAGGACTTTCGTGAGGTCCGGGATGATATTGATGATCTTGGCATAGAACTGCGGGGAAATATCAAACGTCTCAAGCGCAATTTGTCTGACCTGCAGGATAGAGTTACCACCGTAGATAAAAGACTAAAAGAAATAGAAGACCTGGCATTGATCCAAAAGGAGAAAGCAGAGGCAGCGGAGGAGGAATAGGGATTTCCTGCGTTGGAAAATATTTTTTCAATAAAAAGAGCCGTTTTATGATAACAGACGGCTCTTTTTTATTTAGCGCTTTCCAGTTCTCCTAATGGCTGGAAAAAAAATATATATTTTCATTTATTTTTTCCTCCTTTTATTTATCGGTTCCTACGGTTTTTATATTATTGGCCAACCTGACTGGACGGTAATTGACAGTATTTACATGACCATAATTACCCTTGCTACTGTCGGATACGGGGAAGTGCAGCCATTGGGAGAAAGTGGAAAAATATGGGCAATCCTTGTCATTATATTTGGTGTCAGCGGGATCGGTATCCTGTTTACAACACTGCGGGAAGAAATAATGCAAATTGATCAGTATAAAAAGAGAAAAATAATGAAAAAGATATCAAAATTTAAAAATCACTTAATTATCTGTGGATATGGCAGGATGGGAGCGGTAATTGCCAGCGAATTAGCTGAAAAAGATCTTTATTTTATTATTATTGAACAAAATGTTGATAAAATAGAAGTTATACGGCAAAAAGGTATGTATTGTATTCATGGAGATGTTACCAAAGAAGAAACGTTGCAAGCTGCCAGGATCGAACACGCCAAGGGTGCCGCTGTCGTGCTGGACACTGATCAGGACAATTTATTCGTTACCATGTCTATAAGAACCTACAATCCCGATTTATTTTTATTAAGCAGATGCGCTGTGGAAGACAATAAAGAGAAACTGATCAGAGCAGGTGCAGATAAAGTGGTCAACCCTTATACAGCAGGCGGCCACAGGATGGCAGAAATGCTGACTAAACCCCAGGTGGAGGATTCCGTATCCATTACAACACCAAAATATGATAATATCGATCTTAGTGTGGATGAAATATCCTTGGAACATTTGGTAAAATTTGACGGTGTTAAAATCAAGGACACCAAATTGAGGGAAGAATTTAATGTTTTGATTGTTGGCATCATTAATGA
>DKQR01000085.1 GCA_002471805.1 Fidelibacterota bacterium UBA7303
AATGAATCGTGAAATTATTCCAGCCGACCCTGGCGGCGGTACTTCTCCCTGTATTTTTCATAGAGCATTTTCTGGCGGTCGCCCAGATCCACTTCCCGGCCCATAATATAGGCCTTGATGGGGTTGGTCGTGATCTGCAGCGGCGGATCATTAGTTATGAAAAATGTAGCATCCTTGCCGGGTTCCAGGGAGCCGACCCGTTTATCCACGCCCAGGATCTCCGCCGTGGATAATGTAATGGAACGCAGCGCTTCTGCTTTAGCCAATCCCCAGGCCGCAGCGCGCATGGCCTCGTTGGGCAGGGTGCGGACATGTCCGTTAAAAGGATAGCCCTGATCTGTAGACAGGCAGAATTTCACACCTTCCTGCTGCAGCAGTGCCGGGGTCCTGTATGGCGTATGGACCGGCTCAAATCTTCTGCGCGGGGTGGTCTGGACATGCTGCAGGATAACGGGAACATTGTGCTTAACCAGCAGTTCCGGCAGTCGCCACGCGTCCCGTCCGCCGGAGATGGTGACCTTCAGATCATACTTATCCGCCCACAGTACCGCTGCTTCGATCTGGCGGACATCATCAGCCCGGACAATGATCTGTTGCTGTTCTACAAAATAAGGGGTCAGGGCTGCCAGCCGCAGGTCTGTTTCCTGTTTCTGTTCTGCCTTGCGTTCCTTCTGAGTGGTGCGGAGGTGGTAGGCTCTGGTGTCCCGGATCAAACGGTCGATCTCCCGTAATTTTTTCTGGTAGGCTTCCCGCTGCTGTTTTTCTTTCTTTTTGGCTGTTTTGCTGAAATTCAGGCGCATATCGGGCCAGTTCAGGTGCAGGGCCGTGGGATGGTTCAGCGTGGCGTCTTCCCAGGTCCAGCCGTCCATCATCATACAGGAAGATTGTCCTGCTATCAAACCGGAAAGAGGCACAGAATTGGCGATGAGTACACCGTTGGAGCGGGTTACAGGGATCAGTTCTGAATCGGGATTGTAACTGACATTGGCCCGTACATTAGGGTTGATGTCTCCGGTCTCGGAATAATCACGAGTTTGTTTTACAGCACCGATCTCTACCAGCCCGATCTGGGTCAGGGGAGCGATATAGCCAGGGACCACATGTTTTTCGTGAATATCATATACATCCGTGTCGGGGCTGGGCTGGATATCCTCACCAATGGTAACAATTTTACCGTTGGCGAAGAGCAAATCATGCCCTGCCAGGATATCGCCGGAAACCGTATAGAGAATACCGCCTCGCAGCAGGATGGGCCTTTTTTGCTCCAGACCGGGAATCTGGTCGCTGCTGAAGCAGACGGAGAGCAGGAAGAAGAACAGGAAGCGCTTCATCGGTTTGCCTGCCGGTCAAAACGTTCCCAATCCTCCAGTCCGCAACTGTGCTGGCCAATATGAGGCCCGGCTCCGTTGGGTCTTATTTCATTGCCGCCTGTGGGGGCATTGGAGGAGAGTATTTTCTGGACCAGGTCCTTACGCAATTGGGCGTCGCGTATTTCCAAATCTTTATTTTCACCCTTTGACCAGTAACGGATCCCCTCAATCCAGGTTGCTTCCACCTGGGAATATATGGACAGGGGGGGGCCGTCCCAGATCACTACATCTGCGTCCTTGCCCTCTTCCAGGGAACCCACCCATTGGTCTATCTGCAGCTGTTTGGCAGGGTTGATGGTCACCAGTTTCAGGGCATCCTCTTCCGAAAGGCTGCCATATTTTACTGCCTTAACCGCTTCCGTATTCAGCCTTCGGGCCAGTTCAGCGTCATCGGAATTAAAGGATACCGTTACGCCGTTGCGGGTCATGAGGGTACCGTTATAAGGAATGGCGTCAATCACCTCGTACTTGTACTGCCACCAGTCGGAAAAGGTGGAGGCGCCAGCGCCGTGTTCGGCGATGCGATCCGCCACTTTATATCCTTCCAGGACATGCTGAAAGGTGGCAATGGTAAAATCAAAATCCTCGGCAATGCGGGTCAGCATCAATATCTCATCCTGCCGGTAGGAATGGCAATGAACCAGCCGGGTTCCATCCAGGATCTCCGCCAGGGCTTCCAGTTCCAGATCCCGTCTGGGAGGGACCTTGACGCGCTGCATTTTCGCATTTTTCCTGTAAGTATCCCAGCGGTGGGTATAGTCCTGGGCGGCCTTGAATGCATCCCGGATCACCTGTTCTACGCCCATACGGGTCTGGGGGTAGCGGTTGGTGCCGGCCCAGTTGGCCTGTTTTACATTTTCTCCCAGGGCAAATTTGATGCCCTGTGGTGCGTTTTTAAACAGCAGTTCGTTGGGCCCTAAGCCCCAGCGCAGTTTAATGACTGCATTCTGTCCGCCAATGGAATTGGCGGAGCCGTGAAGAATATTGGCGCAGGTCAGGCCGCCGCCCAGCTGTCGGTAAATATTAATATCATCGGCATTCAGGACATCTCGAATCCGCACCTCTGCAGTCACGGATTGGGCACCTTCATTGATGGAAGCAGCAGCGGAGTGGTTGTGGCAGTCGACGAGTCCCGGGGTGATATGTTTTCCGCTGGCATTAATGACCATGGCGCTGCCCCGGGGTACAGAAATATCGGGTGCCACCTTGTCAATTTTCCCGTCCACAAATAGAATATCCCAATCTTCCAGAATCCCTTTCGGGCCGCAGGTCCAGAGGGTGGCATCGCTGAACAGGACCGCGTTGGGCAGGGCTCGCTTTTCTACTATGCCATAGGCCCCTTCCGGATAGTGTACTGTCAGGTCACTTTTGCTTTCCCGGATGGGTTTGACTGTTTTAGCCGGTACGGATCTTTGTGCATTAAAGGGAATGGCAAGATCAACACCATCACTGGCGGCCCCTAAAAATTCATCTTTAAAAACTGTGGCATTGAAAGAGATGCTGCCATCCATTCCAAAAGCGATACCATCCACAGTAAAGGAAATTTTTTGATCAAACACCTTAATTTCCCGAAGAACATATTTTTTATTGTCAACCTGAATAGAACCTATCAGATGAGCATTGATTTTTTCCGGCTGGTAGGTATAAGCCAGGGGATCCTTATCCAGGGAAGGAGTGGTGAATTCAAGGTCGTATTTTTTATTGTCAATGGTCAGTTTCCATTTCCCCTTCAAACTGTAGGATTTTTTTGTTGCTACAAAATATTCCTCACCGCCGACCCAGACGGAAGTAATCCTGGATTTTGGATCGAAGTAATTTCCATCCACAATGACCAGGTTGGCCATGTAGCCAGGCTGGACCTTCCCCAGGGTTTTGCTGACGCCCATGGCTTCTGCCGGGTACGTGGTCAGGGCGGCCAGAGCCACATCCTTGGAAAACCCGCGATCTATGATTCTCTTCAGGTTGGTCCGGAATTGGGTTTTATTCTTCAGGCCGTGAGCGGATAAGCTGAAAAACAACCCCTTATCCTGGATCCTGGCAATGTTATCCGGTGCCAGATCCCAGTGCTTCAATTGTTCTGTATCATACTGCAGTGCTGTAAAGGGATCGGTAACCCGGGGTTTGGCGGGAAAATCCAGGGGCAGAATGATAAAAGGTTTGAGTTTTGCAATTTCCTCCAGGCGGCGGTATTCAAACCCGCTGCCCAAAAGCCAGGGGTTCAGGTTGAATTCATCACAGATGTTCAAGGCCCGGATAGCTGTATGTTCATGATTGGTCATAAACAGCATTGGCAGTCGGTTGGCCCTGAACTTTTCCAAGACCGCCAGGGAAGCATCATGTTTAACAGGTTCATTATCAGCGGGAAATTTTTCGGTTATGGCCCTGGCTTTTTCATACCACTCGGCATCCATGATGGTTTGGCGAATAAGGGCAATGGTGCCCAGCAATGAATTCGGATATTCACGATCACTCCAGCTGCTTGCTTTAAACTCCAGCACCTGGGCCACAGATTCAGAAACAGAGACAGGTTCTTTTGATAAAACCACCAGGTCGGATTGACCCTTAATGATTCCTTTTTCCGGGACTATGTGAGCCGCGGTCATGCCCACGGAATGCAGGGCTTTCAGGTCCTTTTCCTTGATTTTAAGATCATCCTTGGCCCGGTAATCGGCACGAACTTTTGAATTCCAGTGCTGGCTGGGACTGGTTGTTTTTTCATCCTGTTTTACCGTAAGCCAGCTGTCAATAAATCCTGCATAAACATGAGCGCCCTCCAGGTCAATTTCATAGGCATCCAGGGGTACCTTGATATAGCGGCCTACCTTTTCGATCTTGCCGTCCCGGATAACGATAGTACCGTCTTTGATAAAATCTCCCGGTTCGGTATGGATCATGCCGTGGGTCAGGGCCCAGACACGGGGCTTGTTGACATGAATATCTTTTACCGGCTCGATTTGGGCTGGAAGGAGCTGCAGAAAAAATAACAGTGAAATGAACAGGTGCTTCAAAAATTAGGGCCTTTTAAGTGGTGTTTCTCAATAAAGGAAGTTACATAATTAAAGGTATCTTTTTTACTGTCAGAGATATGAAATAATTCCAGGTCATCATTCGAAATGGTACCTATTTCCACCAAGTAGTCCCAGTTGACCACATTTTCCCAGAACTCCTTGCCATAGAGTACAATGGGTACCCGTTTCTTAATCTTTTCTGTTTGAATTAAGGTTAACAATTCCATCAGTTCGTCTAAAGTTCCAAACCCGCCCGGCCAAACAACCAGAGCCTTGGCCAGGTACAGAAACCAGAATTTACGCATGAAAAAATAATGAAATTTGAGATCAAGATCATCTGTGATCCAGGGATTACCTGATTGCTCTTCGGGCAGAGAAATGGTCAGACCCACCGATATTCCGCCTGCTTCCTGTGCTCCGCGATTGGAAGCTTCCATAATACCAGGCCCTCCGCCAGAACAGATGATGTAGCGGCGTTTGGTACCCTTGAGCCCTTTGCTCCAATTGGTGAATTGTCCGGCCAGGGTCCTGGCATCTTCATAATACTGTGCCATCTCCAGGTCTTTTTTTAGGCGGTTCAGGGATTTGGCATTCCCGTTTTTTCCAGCATTGACCAAGGCTTTTTTGGCATCTGCTCTCGATTTAATACGGGCCGACCCGAAAAATACAATAGTATCGGCAACTTTTTTCCTGCGCAGACGACGGAGAGGACCGTAATACTCGGACATAATTCTAATGGTTCGGCCATCGGGGCTGCCCACGAATTCCGGGTCATAATAAAAACGGTCTTTGGTTAATATTTTTGACATAAAATGTATCCTTACAAATAAGCAGGGCGGAAATTAAGACAATTTCGATCTCAGCCAAGGTTAGATTTGCTGCAATGATGCTATGTTTCTTTGATATTTACCGGCATTTGGAGGTTGTTTGCACGTTTTCAATGAAAGTATTTTCCAGGGATGCTCATAAGAATCATTTTTTGCAGTCTATTCTTTTTTACCTGTGCAGCCCCGCCGCCGCCAAGCGTAAAAGGCGTTAAAATAAAACAGGTAAAAAAAGAACCATTGAAACAACCTAGACCGGAACTATCCCCACCAACTCCTGTTGCATTGCCGCCCACCAAAGATTCCCGCCCGGACCTCGTACAGGAAACCGTATATTCCCGGGGGTATTTGACTGGCTATGATATTTGGGAGTTTCTGAGGGAACAGCCGGCAGAGACGGATGTTCTGGAAACATTCGGTCTGCCCGATTCTATCTGGCTTGATGATGAGGAAAGGACGAAATTTTTATATTATTTCGTTTCGGAAATGCAGGACTACAACATTATTGAAATCAGTACAAAGACAGACAGTGTTTCCGGTTTTGAATGGGATTAAATCATGAATCTCTCTTTAGAAGGGAAAAAGCCATCGTCTGCGGAAGCACTGATGGAATTGGTAAAGCATCTGCGATCATGATGGCAGAACGCGGTGCGGAGATTACACTAGTAGCCCGTAATGAAAATAAACTGAATACGACAATATTAGAATCATCCCAGGAACAAGGGCAAAAACATTCATTTATTTCTGCAGATTTCAATAACCCCGATGAATTAAAACAGAAAATTCATGCTTATTTTGATCAAACAGTTTTTCCGGTTCATATTCTGGTAAATAATTCCAGCGGCCCTCATGGCGGATATTTTGGTGCATAATCCTGTCAGACTTGGACCATTTATGTTTGGAATTTTGAAGAATATTACCATCTGATAAAATTCCACTGAGATAACATCATGAAAATAAAAATTGTATTCCTTATCATATTTCTGGTCATCTTCATACAAAAAATTTATAACAAGAATGCTGATGCTGTCCACCAGCAGGCCTTTGTTGCTGATACCCATAATGATGTTTTAATGCGCTCCATGATGGGGCGAAACATTCTGACTGAGCTTCCTGAAAGTCATTCGGATCTGGTGAAATTTAAAAATGGCGGGGTGGATCTTCAGGTCTTTTCGGTCTGGGTATCGCCCAGTAAAATCGATCCAGAAGAGTATTATAATTATGCCAATGCTATGATTACCCAGCTTGAATATCTCTGCTCCCGCGTCCCGGATCAATGGGCAATTCCTTACAATTACCAGGACATTGTTTATAATGACCAGCATGATATTCTGTCCTGCATGATCGGTGTGGAGGGCGGTCATGTGATTGAAAATGACCTGTCAAAACTGAATGCATTATACGACCGGGGCATGCGCTATCTGAGCCTGACCTGGAATAATTCCACGAACTGGGCGACTTCTGCCAAAGATGAAACGGAAAAAGGGGACAGCCTGATGCTTGCGGGTTTAACAAATTTTGGTCAGCAAGTGGTTCGCAGGTGCAATGACCTGGGTGTAATGATAGATATTTCCCATGCCGGTGAACAGACCTTCTGGGACGTTTTGGAGATTACCACAAAACCCATTATTGCTTCACACTCATCCGTTTATACGCTTTGTCCCCATTTCCGCAATCTGAAAGACGAGCAATTGCTGGCTCTGGAAAAGAATAATGGAGTGGTCTTTGTCAACTTTTACCCCGCGTATATTGATTCAACCTTTTCTAGAAAGGGAAAAAAGATCCGCCAGGAGTTTCAGCCGCAGCTGGATTCACTAGCTAGTTTATATGAACCTGAAAGCAATGAATTATGGTATGCGGAAAATGCCCTTCTGGAACCGAGTTTGAGCTCTGTTGCTCCGAATCTGGATGATGTGATTGATCATATTGACTATATCGCAGATTTGATCGGTGTAGATCATGTAGGGCTGGGTGCGGACTGGGATGGTGTAGAGGTTCTGCCCGTGGGAATAGAAAACATAGCCAAACTGCCCAGCCTGACAAAAAAACTAATTGAACGAGGCTATTCTCAAAGAGATATTAGGAAAATACTAGGCGGAAATTTTAAACGTGTATTTAAAGATGTGAACCATTATTGAGATTGTTTCATTTCTTGAAAAGATAATTGTAAGCCATTGATGAAATTATCAGATACAAAAAAGGGTTATTCATTTAAGTTAGCTGCTTTCAGTGGGGAAGCATTATTCCAGAGTCTGGATAAAGATCTCCAGGATTTTATTCACCAGTTCGGCAGTGCTTACAAACTCACCTATCAGGAACTGCGGCAGGTGTCAGAAATAGCGATCGATTTAAAAATGTGGGGGGACATTTCCGTGGTCGATCGGTTAAATTTAATAACATCCCGCTATCCCGCAGGAAATGGAAATTCCAAGAAACAAATTTTAAAGGAATTGCAGGACTACTGGCAAACCTTGAAAACAAAGCCCTCCGATTATAGTTCAAACGCCCCCAAAGTCAAAAGTGTTGTTCGGAAAGTCACGGATAACACAAATGATCATGAAGTATTTGGCCCGTGTCCAGTAGCATCGGAGAAAACGGTCTGCTGTAACCTGCTTACGATCGATGCCGTTCAAGGCTGCAGCCTGGGCTGCAGTTACTGCAGCATACAGACATTTTATACGGATGGAGCAGTTGCTGTGGAATCCAATTTGGAAGAGAAACTGGATCAAATTGAACTTGATCCAATGAAAAATTATCATATTGGCTCGGGTCAGTCATCAGATTCACTGGCCATGGGTAATCGCGGTGGTGTACTGGATGCTCAAATGGGATTTGCCAGGAAAAATCCCAATATCATCCTGGAATTCAAAACAAAATCGAAAGAGGTAGATTATTTTCTTTCCCGGAAACTTCCGCCCAATATTTTTGTCTCCTGGTCCTTAAATCCCCAGGTCATTATTGACCATGAGGAACATTTCACTGCTTCTTTGAAGCAACGGATAGGCGCTGCCCGTACCATTGCTGATGCCGGTATTATTGTGGGGTTCCATTTTCATCCTATTGTGTATTATCGTGGCTGGAAAAATGATTATTTGCAAGTCGCCAGTATGGTCATGGATCAGTTTTCACCGGATGAGGTAGGCATGATATCCTTGGGGACATTGACATTTATCAAGCCCGCTATCCAGAATCTGCGCAAACTGGGCATTCCCAGTAAAGTGCTTCAGATGCCATTATCAAATGCAGTTGGAAAATATTCATATTCCTTGGATATCAAGAAAAAAATATTTGATGGAGTCTACAAGGCATTTAAAGCATGGCATGAAAAAGTATTTTTTTATTTTTGTATGGAAGAACGGATCTTATGGCAGTCCGTAATGGGAACATGCTATTCCTCAAATGAAGCATTTGAGGATGCATTATTTCAAAGTGTTTCCGGGAAGATGAAATAACCTATTTCATTTTATAGGGGTACCATTATTAATAAGTTCGATACTTTAATATGACATCAGAATTCAAGTTAGCCCCATCCATATTATCTGCTGATTTTTCAGATTTGAAAACAGCATTGAATCAATGCGAAGAAGGGGGCGCTCATTGGGTCCATGTTGATGTAATGGATAACCAATTCGTTCCCAATCTGACCATAGGTCCTCCAGTTGTAAAATCCATTCGGCCCAAAACAGAAAAATTCATAGATGTACACATGATGGTTATTGAACCTGAAAAGCTTGTGGAACCATTTGCAAGGGCAGGAGCGGATAATATTACTTTTCATATTGAGGCCGCAGGTGATCCAGATAGCGTCATAGATCTTATAAAATCCTGCGGATGCAAAGCAGGCGTTTCCATCAAGCCAAAAACACCTTTACAAGATATAATTCCAATTCTGGATAAAGTAGATGTCGTTTTGGTAATGAGTGTAGACCCTGGATTTGGAGGTCAGGGTTTTTTGCCTGGCTCCAGTGAAAAGGTATCAAAGATCAAGAAATTGTTGGCAGATAATTCTCTTAATAGGGTTTTGATTGAGGTGGATGGTGGTATAAAACTTCATAACGCTAAAGAAGTAATAGAAGCCGGAGCCAATGTACTGGTGGCGGGCTCAGAAGTGTTCAATTCGGATGACCCTGTTCAAACAATTAAAGATTTTTATCAGCTTTCTATAACTAAAGATAAATAAAATATAATATCAGTATTTTTAATTTTTCATAATATACGGATTAATCAGTTTTTCAAATCACAACGATAATTCAACATCGATGAAATCCTATCATGATATAAAAAACTTTTCTGATTGGTCAAAAACAGAAAAGGATCAGTATTCAATTAAAGTAATCAAGGGTCTAGTCATGGATGCCACTCGAAAGGCCAACAGCGGACACCCTGGCGGCACCATGTCCTGTGCTGATTTTTCCTATATTCTTTATCATGATTATTTGAACTTCGACCCAATGAACCATGAATGGTTTAACCGTGACCGTTTTGTGCTTTCCGGAGGGCATATGTCCATGCTACAATATTCTCTTTTACTGCTTATAGGTTGGCTAGGTATGGATGATATAAAAAGTTTTCGACAGTTGCACAGTCGCACGCCCGGTCACCCAGAAGTGGAAATACCAGGTGTAGAATGCACAACAGGTCCTTTGGGGCAGGGGTTTGCCATGGGTGTTGGTATGGCCCACGCCGAAGCATACCTGCACAATCTTTTTCGATCCTTGGCTGAAGAAGCAGGACAATTTGTAGATCATTATACTTATGTTCTTGCCAGTGACGGAGATTTACAAGAGCCTGTTACGCTTGGATCTGCATCTTTGGCAGGGCACCTTGGCTTATCCAAGCTTGTCGTTTTTTATGATGCCAATGAAGCACAGATTTCGGGACATACCAATCGCTCAGATTCCACAAATTATGGAATTGTATTTGAGGGGTTTAACTGGCACGTGCAGGAAATCAATGGTCATGATCATGACCAAATTCGTACCGCAATTGAAAAAGCCCAAGGTGATAACAGACCCAGCATTATCATTGGCAATACCATTATGGCTAAGGGAACTGCGACCATGGAAAAAGACCACAATACCCATGGTGCTCCGTTGCCCCAGGAAGAAATAGATGCCAGTAAGGAAAAACTGGGTTTGCCCAGTGAACCATTTTACTGTCCAACGGAAATAATAGATCATTTCAGACAACGATTTTCTATGCTTTCCGAAACTGCAAAAGCATGGGAAACAAAACAGAATATCCTTTCAGAAATTGAAGAAGTTTCATCTTTAATATCTCTATGTATCAACGACGAAATCCCTAATACTATTTATCCCAGTTTTGTGTCAGGCGAATCACTGGCGACCCGAAAAGCTTTCGGTGCTACCTTGGATCAGTTTTCAAAAACATTGCCCAACCTGATTGGAGGGTCTGCAGACCTTGAACCTTCTAACTACACTGGAAATTTTGCGAAGTCCTACTCAGACTTCACCGCAGATAATCATTCCGGGCGTAATATCCCTTTTGGTGTACGAGAGTTCCCTATGGCAGCAATGATGAATGGTATGGCTCTCCATGGTGGCATTATCCCATTTGGAGGAACATTTTTAGTCTTTGCGGATTATGAACGCCCTGCTCTGCGTTTGGCTGCTATCCAGCATGTGAGAGTGATTCACGAATTCACCCATGATTCCTTTTTTGTGGGAGAGGATGGCCCCACGCATCAGCCTGTAGAACATGCCATGGCGCTACGGACCATTCCCGAATTTTATGTATTCCGTCCGGGAGATGCTAAAGAAACAACCGTTTGTTTTGAAAAAGCTCTGCAATTGAAAGATGCTCCATCAGCATTGCTTTTAACGCGTCAAGGCGTTCCGGTTTCGGAAAAGTCCTGGGATGAAATCAAAGCCGGTGTGGATAAAGGAGGTTATATATATCAGGATTGTAAAAAACAACCGGAATTGGTATTTATTGCCACCGGTTCTGAACTTTCATTGGCATTTGATACTGCAGAACGAATGAGTGATAAACACATTCGCATTGTAAGTTTGCCATGTTGGGAGTTGTTTATGGAGCAATCATTGGATTACAGAAATGATGTTATACCACCACGAGGCTGCATGAAAATTTCCATGGAAGCGGGAGTTACTCTTGGCTGGGAGCGCTTTGTTGGACCGGCTGGACTTTCCATAGGATTAGATCATTACGGTGCTTCAGCTCCGAATAAAGATTTGGCCGAAGAATTTGGTTTTACCCCTGAAAAGGTGGAAGCAAGAATAAGAACCCATTTGAAAAAATTGCTATGACGATTCATCTTGCCACTGATCATGCCGGACTTAAATTGAAAAACTCCATCAAAGATTATTTGATCGGAAAGGGTCACGATGTCACCGATCACGGTGCCCTTGAATATGATGCCCAGGATGATTATCCCGATTTTATTTTCCCCTGCGCCAAGGCAGTGGCGGCAGACCAGCAAAGCCGCGGGATCATTTTAGGTGGATCCGGACAGGGGGAAGCCATGGCAGCTAATCGCATCAAGGGTGTCCGGGCAGCGGTGTATTATGGCTCAGAACGGGAAATTATCCGGTTATCTCGGGAACACAACAATGCCAATGTTTTATCCCTGGGAGCACGATTTATTTCAGATCAGGAAATTTATAATATAATTGAAACCTGGCTGGATGAACCTTTTGATGGTGGGCGGCACCAGAGACGTATTGACAAATTAGATATATAATTTAAATAATTGAATATCTAATCTTAAATAGTTTATTACTATGTATACAGGCCTTTAGTATTTTTCGAAATTGCAACCATTATCTATAAGGAGAATGATACATCTTATCTTTGATAATTAAAATAAAATGATCTCAATTATTAATCTACTAGAAATTCTTCCAGATAATTATCAATATATTGGGGATCCATAATTTTTCCTTCATTCAGTTTATTAATAATATCTCCAATTTTTTTCATGGCTCGTTCTTTTGTTAAAGATAAAATATAACCATCAAATACATGTTCGCCTTTCATAGCACGGTCAATCTCCCTTTCTTTATTATGTTCATGAAGTTCTGTAAAATAGACTACACGATATTGATCTGAGTAGCTACTTTCTTTATAAATCTCAAACATAATCTTATCTTTAGGGTTTTGTATTACGCCAACCATATTTCATCCTATTATACGGTTCACTAATTTAATCCTGTGCTTGTTTTAACTACAGGGTCAGTATTTTTATTCGTTTGGAAATTTTCTATCCTAACGATTTATTCAATAATTATCGCCGATATTATTCCAGTAATTTATGGATATTTTATGATACTAACTTCTATTGTATTATTTCTGTTAGGATTATATACCATGATTTATATTCAATAATACGATTTGTCCGGTCCTGATTAGCATGATGATTGTATGGGTATGAAAATGAGGATTTACCAATCTATATGGCATGTATATACCAGTTAGTTTGATTACCTATTATTAGGTTATTTTATAAAATTTAAAATATATAAAGAGGGAAGTTAAATTTGTTTTCTATATTAACTGAAAGCTGGATTAGATCCTTCTAACAATCCATTCAATGCATTCAGGATAGCTTCCCTATCTATATCATATTCTTTAATTGCTTCTCCAAAATTGTGGTCGTCCGTAACGGAACATGATGAACAAGCACCAAGATGGAACATAGTAAGTATATTCTTTGCAGCTGGATGTTTTTCCAATACTTCGCCGACACTCATTTCAGTTGTGAACCCTTTTTTTTCGTCTGAACAGGATACGGATGTTTTTATACTTAGTTCTTTAATAGAAAGATTCACATGATTACGCAGATCTATCATTTCTTTTTGTGCCGTTTTAAGATCTGTTCGAATTTTTTGTAAACTATTATAAGATAAAATAGAAAGAACCACAGCAGATCCTGATATAACTATTAATAAAATAACACTGATTTCCATAATTAATTTGCCAAAAATTCTTTTAGTTGTCTTTCCAAATGTTCACTATTCAAGGATTCTCCACCATTTAATCTATCAAGTATGCCCTGTATTTGTTTCATGGCGCGTTCTTTTTTCAAGGTAAATATAAACCCATCAAAATAATGATCACCTTTCATAGCACGGTCGATCTCTTTATCCTTGTTATGGTCATCCAACTCCGAAAAATACACTACGCGGTATTCACCAGAGTAAATATTCTCTTTATAGATTTCAAACATGATCTTATCTTTAAAACTATTTATTCCTCCTGCCATGCCATCAAATAACTTCTATACAAGTTCTCCACTGTTAACCGTTTGCTGGTTCAGAATTGTACCATTGGTGTTGTGTGTAGGCATTTGAAAATCCTCTATCAGTACTTTTTTCTCCAATTCTAACCGATATTCTTTTAATTTTTCTTCAATGTTATCTTTCTTAGTTAGTTCTTTTAGCATATCCTCACGATATCTTTTCAAGAAATAGTGGATTGTCTCTACCCGGATTTTAATAGAGCCAGATGGCTTATTTTCATCTAAATCCTTGAAATTGAAGTAAGGTGTCCCTGAATTTTCCACAATTTCTTCAATTACGGCATAAATAGGTGCATCATGTCCACACTTGAAGTTTGATAGTTCCAGAGCAATTAAGTTTGGATGTCGGGCAGTGTATTTTGCTCCCCATACCTTCCTATTTGTATTCTCACTATAAGAATTCTTCCATACGTCTGAAATATCCATGGGATCAGAAATAATACCTTTTGCTACTTCATCGGCGAAAAGCTTTTCAAGAATATCTGCATCAATAGGGAGACTTTCTTGCGTAAAAACAGGATAACCTAGTTTCTGGAATTCTACCATGATTTCATGATTGATACCAGGGTCATTATGGTAGTTACGGCCTAATAGCACAATACCAAAGCGTTTTTCTTTTTCAAGCTGATCCAATACTTCTCGTGCCTTCTGACGCATGGAAGCATCAAACTTTTTCATAGAGGCGTATCCAGCTTCAATTGCACGCTTGTTCTCTTTCCAAGACAGGCCAAGTATTTCCTTGAATTCTTCATACATTTGTTTAGCAAATAGACCTTTTTCAGCAATATTCACAAAAGTATCTAGGAATTTAATTCCTTTGTCTGAAAATATATCACTTTCCTTCGTGAACGCAGCCTTCACAGCTTCCGGAGTTGTGGTTATGGTAGGACATGCTCGACAATCTTCTGTTTCAACCAAATCTGATGGCATATTATCAATCATGGGGAAAAATATAATGTCTAGCGGTTTCTTTTCGTGTTTTTCGTATAAAAGATTATGTACATGAGGGATACCGAGTTTACTTGGGAAGCAAGGATCTATAGCGCCACGTTTAGCACCTTCCTTATACAACTTTTCGGAAGTAAAATTTGAAAAAACTAAGTTTTTGGATGGTATCCCCAAACTCTCAAAATATCCAGTAAAGACTGGCGTAAGTGCATACATATTTAATATTCTGGGCATTCCTATCCTAATTTCAGATCGGGCTGCCATTTTTAAAGCTCGTTCCTTAACAGTGGAAGTGAGCATGACTTTAGGAATATTATCAGCTACGATTTCCGGTTTAAAGCTTTTAAAAACATTAATTGCGGATTCTTCTACTAGATTAGGGCTTGCATCCAATTTAGCATCAAGGTCTTTCTTAATGACTCGCATATCATTTACATCTTCTACGAGCCCTTTTTCACAGGAATTCCCAACAATAAGACGCTTTGCACCAGCTTCTAGAGGTACTTTTGATTTAAACTTTTTTGGTTCACTAGGAGTCTGGATAGGCTCTTCTGCTAAGGTATCACTAACTTTTACATCAATAAAAGTTCGAAGACATTTATTCTTACAGAAATAACAACGCGTTCCTTCATTAGTAGTGGATTTATAGGAAATTTCTTTCACTTTATCCAAGCCGATAAATGTTGTCTCTCTTCCATTACTCCAAAGACGAGCTGCTTCAATTCCAGCACCAATAGCACCACTTTCGCCACAGTGGTCATGGACAATTACATTAGGTGCCTGGTCTTTTCCGCGGTATCTAGACTCAATGAAGTCCACCTGCGCTTTTACGGCAGCCAAATTATGCTGGGTGCCGCCCTGAAGAATAAATTTTGTCCCTAACTTTGAAAGATTAGGTATCTGGGATACATATAGCCAGATATTTTTAGGCAATACATTGGCAAGCCCAGCCATAATTTCTTCTTTTTTCCAGCCTTGCCTCTGAAAATCAACAATATCTGATTGCATAAAAACAGCACATCCGTATCCAAACTCAGGCATGGATTCTGCTCCGAATGCTGTATCGGCATAATCTTCTACCTGTATACCAAAGTCATTTGCTGTACTCTGGAGAAAATAACCATTCCCTGCGGAGCACTGCGTATTGAGTTTAAAATCCTTAACCTTACCATTATTAAGAATCATGATTTTAATATCCTGTCCACCTACATCACAGATCACATCTACGTCATCATAAAAATGGAGAGCGGATTCAGTATGGGCAACAGTCTCTACAATGGCAGCATCAGCCCCGAGCACATCTTTCAATACATCTTTTGCGTAACCAGTTGTGCCTATACCTAGAATTGTTAAAGTGGCACCTTGCAGTTCAACCTGTTCTTTAAGATTGGCCATAATCTCTTTTGTATCTTCTATTGGATTGCCCTTGGATAGCTGGTAGGCCTTTACAAGTATTTTTTTATCTTTATCAAGCAACACGCCTTTAGTAGAAGTAGAACCACCATCTAAGCCTATAAATGCTTCCACTACCTGCCCTTCATGAAATGTAGCTGGTGTAAAAGGTTTTTTTGTGTATTTTTTAATAAAGGCGTGAAACTCTTCCTGGGACTCGATCAGACCTTTACCGATACCCTTTTTTTCTTCAAGTCTGCCAACATTAATATAATGTTCCAGATCATTGTATCCAGTATAAAAGCCTACATCATCATCTTCATCGAGACCGTATTCAACAGATCCAAGCGCGGCAAAATATTGTGCATTATCTGGGACCTTAATCAGCGTTTTTGGGTCTACACCTTCGGGCAGGGGAAACTCCCGCTCTTTCCATATCAATGGGATGTTTTCTTCCCATGCTTCACGCATCCCACGTACATAACAATTGGGACCACCGAGTAGTAGTACATGGGGCCTTAGTGTATGCCCCCTCGTTAATACAGAAAGGTTTTGGCCTACAATTGCTTCAAAGAGACTAGCCATGAGCTCATCATTGGGAATACCCTGTTTCTGTAAGCTATTAATATCTGTTTCTGCAAAAACACCGCATTTTCCTGCAACGTGGTGGAGTTTTATTCCATTATAACCCTGCTCACATAGCTCATCAGCGGGGATACGAAGTTTGGCATTAATTTTATCAATAACTGCACCGGTACCTCCAGCACACTTGTCATTCATACTGGGTACTTTCTTTTTTCGACCTGTTTCAGGATCTTCCTTGAAAACGATGATTTTAGCATCCTGGCCGCCCAATTCAATAACGGACCCAGCTTCCGGATATAATTTTTCTACAGCCAGACAAACTGCATTTACTTCCTGCACAAACTTCGCACCAATATGTCTACCTATATTTTTACCACCGCTACCAGTAATGAAAGCACGGGTGTTTTCTGGATTGACTTGGGGCAGGTCTGCTTCAATCCGTTTTAAAAACTCTAGAACTTTTTCAGGCTGCTTGGTTTCATGTCGCTGGTAATCCCGCCAGAGAATTTCATCATTCTGTGAATCCACTACCACTATTTTGACAGTGGTGGATCCTACATCCAGACCTAAAAAATATCGTTTATCTGTAGTATTTGTATCCATTATAAACTTTTCATTATTTATGCGGTTGCAATTTTTCCATCCATGAGATCAGAAACATGTAACACGAAGTTGGCTGCTGTCCCGATGATTCCTTCTGATACGGGAACTTTATACATTGGTTTTTTCAGTTCAGGATGATTCTCCACATAGGTTTTCATATCTTCTAAGGATTTTCCTGTTTTTGATAAAGCTGATTTGAACTCTTCCTTTGCTTTTACACGAGCACTTCCAAGAGCCATCTGAACGCGACTGTGGGCATTTACTTCACCCTCGCCGGATGTTTCAATCGGCAGGAATATCATATCCTTATACTGCTCTACAACTGCTGCTTGAGCGCCATCAGATTGAGAACTGGGCATACAGCCAAATGGTTTTAAGCTAAGAACCATGTGAGCTAAATTTTTACTAGAGTAGTAAATATTTTTAGCTACTTCCAAATGCCCTTCCCCACCACCAGATGCGGTATTGTAGTATGGATGACCGAGCCTCTGCAGTTCATACTGATCCACAAGATGATGGAGCGTTCCGCCAAGTGCATCTTGAAAACGATTGTATTCTCTGGCAAAGAGTTTTTCCGCTACGGTCATAGTAGCAACTTTCTTCCAGTAACTCAATTCAATTGCAAGTTTTTTATCCAGCCTCCATGCTGGTATATCGAACTCATCTTCACCAACTGCTTTCCGATCACGGATAGCGGCTTTGTACTGCCACATGATATACTGAATCCATGTGCCAACAGGTTCAACAAGAACTTCTGCATTTTCACCTTCCAGAAAACGGAACATATTAAAATTTCCATCACCTTCCGTCAGCTGGGCCCAGAATTCACCAGTTACTTTCACAACAGGTTTTACGCGGAATCTGTCCACTTCAATTTCATTGAAATTATCTCGAACCTTATTTAAGCCACCAGTGTAATCTTTTCCAAAGAGCTGATCGTAAAATTTTCCTATGTAGTTTGCTGTGCCATCCAATTTTGCCATAGAAAGAATACGTTTCCAGGCACCAACAGTTTCGTAGCGGCTCTTATCCCGCATTACATCGTGCATAATATCAAGATTGTTCAACATTGTTTCATCAGTTTTTCCAGGTAAGACTTCATAAGGACGAATCTGGTACCCCACCCCGTTAAACATATCCCCCATATTGAAGGCATTAATAATCGCAAGCGAAAAGTCCATATTCATTTCCAG
>DKQR01000098.1 GCA_002471805.1 Fidelibacterota bacterium UBA7303
GCGAAATGCTACGTTGGGAAGCTCAAGTGACGGAAATAAAAAAATTGTGTTTAGCTTATCATTCTCATCATCGCTTCCCATTCCTGCCTCAGCCATTCGTTTTTTTATGGCACTCATTTGAATTCTTGAATAACTATTTATCATAGCATCTTGATCCTGTGCATCATAATAATGACCTGTCGCCACTAGCATATCCTCGTAACCATCAAAATCCACATCTAAAAAAAGGTTCGACCATGACCAGTCCGATGCCTGGATTCCACTAAACTGCGCAATTTCAGAATAAGTGTTATCTCCTCTATTGAGAAAAAATGTGTTTTTCATATATTGAGGTTGATTCTTATAAAGGCCAATAGGAAAACCAAGCATCACCTCAGTCGTTCTTTGGGTCATTCTTCGTTTATGAGACTGGCTTAACATATCAACTACAAGAAAATCCAGTTTACCATCTCGATCCACATCTGAAAAATCTACAGCCATAGATGCATTACTGGTGTTCCGTACAAAAAAATTGGGGGCTGGTGAAAAATTCCCGTTTCCATCATTAATCCAAAGACGGTCTGGACTTTCAAAATCGTTACAGACATAAATATCAGGATCTCCGTCATTATCAAAATCCTGAAAACGAACTAATAAGCCCCAATCTTTTAAATTTTTCTCCATGATACTATTTTGGGGTTTAAATCGACCATTGAAAAAAGAACCTTTGTTGAATATTCCATTACCTTCATTAATTAGCAGGATGTCTTGCTCCCCAACTTCCAGAAAAAGAAGTCTATCTTCCCTTCTTTCTAGCACAAAATGCTCTTGGTATTCCTCAGCAATGCGAGGTGTTGCACCGGATTGGTCTACCACAAACTCAAATAGCAATTCTCCGGCGTCCCAAATATCTTTGGCACCCAGCTTTTTATAGTTTGAGATATAAACATCTAAATCTCCATCTCCCTCAATATCAGCAAGAGCCATAGTGGCACCTCCGGATTCGAAGGAAAATCCAGCATCAAATGTTCTGTCTTCAAAAACACCATAACCATCATTGATAAGAAGGGCGTTCGGTCCACCTATTGATGAAACCAAAAGATCCAAGTCTTTATCCCCATCTATATCCACTAAAACAGTACCCGTGGAAAACTGATTATCACAAGCTGTTCCTGACTGATTAGTAATATCTTGAAAATGCCAATCCCCGAGGTTCTTATATAATGCGTTTTTCCCATCCAGTCTAGCAAAATAAAGATCAGATAAGCCATCTCCGTTTATATCACCAATAGCCACACCAGACCCATTCAGGAAAACACGGTTTTGGGTTATAAGTTCTTTGGTTAATTCATTTGAAAACGTTATTCCCAGAATTTCTAGAGACTGGGCACTAAAACCAGAATTCCCAAACCACCCCACATTAATTGGCCGCCATCTGTAATGCTCTTTCTCATACCACTCTGAATTAAAATTGTTTATACATCCAATAATTGTTGTGAGAAGAACTAAACAACTGATTTTAAAACAGTGTTGTAGAGTCATTATCATTGGCCTTAATGATCTTACAATCAAGATTGAGTTAAAATATTAAATAAGAAAGAATTCGCCCTTTTAGAATATAGGGCAGCTAAAAAGCCAAACTATTCTTACTGAAAAAACCAGCGAATAGATGCACCGATTACAAACCTAATCAGTGCTGCCACCTGAATCAGTTGGGTCTTCTCCTTCGGAATCCTCAGGTTCCTCTTGATCCACCGTAGAGGAGCCCATTAAGCTGTTGCTACAGGATGATATGAACATGCAAGGCAATAGCAGTACACCGGAAAAAACAATTGCTCTAATAAATGTAATAAATTGTTTTCTTAACAATAATTCTATTACTGTTTTTTTCATGGTTAATTATCTCTTCCTGATAAACTTACTAAAAAATTCCCAATTTCACCATATCCGAATCCCTATTGATTTAAGGTTTAACTTTTGTCTCTTTCCAATGAAGTTCAATATCTTGGGATTTTTCTTTAAAACCAAGAATATTTGCATTGTCCTGACTCCAATAGCCCCCGCCCACTCGTATCTCCCTGAGTGGACCATAAGAACCGTCCCTGTACTTGACCCTTACCTGCCCTACTGCTACATCTTTTAAGCTCAAGCCAGGTTTTCCCCCCACATTACGATATAGTTTTGTCCCCGCACCATTCTGGCTCACCACAAGATCCATACGGCCATCACTGTCAAAGTCTGCCACTGCAGCACCCCGCTGCTCACCATAAACTTTGATGCCGGTCTCCTGACCAGCAACAGGAGTTAAAACACCTGTACCATCACCTTTAAGCCACAAACCCCGGCCACCATCTGATCGAGGTGTTCCTACATGATAGGCAAAAAAGTTCTGAGAAAGGAACAGATCCTCATGACCGTCACCATCATAGTCGGATACACCCGCATGAAAACCAGGCGCAAATTGGGCTTCATCAGGAAGTCGCTTACCATCAAAACTTGAACCCCTGTTAATAAAAAGCATGTGGGATAGTGTGTTGGCGTT
>DKQR01000174.1 GCA_002471805.1 Fidelibacterota bacterium UBA7303
TCGTTGAAATCAAAGGTGAAATTGGATTGGTCATTTTCTGCATCCGAAATAATAATGCCTACATTGTCCCATAGCTGATTTCCGTCCCAATCCACGAGCTGGGCATAAATATCGGAAGCATTACCCTGCTGGACCCAGACGGCCAAAACACCGATATCATCACTTATTCTTTTTACCTGGAGATACCTGGAATCATAGGAGGCGACATTCAAACTGTTCCCATTGGGGTTCCAGCCAATTTCCACATTGCCATTTCCATCTATTTTTGAATACATGAGTTTTGCTGCGGGCCACGCATCTTCCATCCAAAATATCAGGAATTTTTCATCAGGTGTTGGGACCACTTCCAGAAGATAATCATCTCCGCTGGAATTCACAATTTCCACCCCTTCCGCATCCAAAATGAGATTTCCATTGGCATCCAGTCTTTGGAAATAAATATCGTAATTTAGGCCTCGGCTCTCCGACCAGAAACACCCCACCCCTTCACCAGCACCCACAAGAGTCGCATTTCTCATATCAAAAATGGGCGTCAGAGCAACGCCTATTGAATCCCACACATTGTTCAACATGTCATCGAATTTGTTGATACGGATAAATTTTGGGGATGCTGATCCATCAAATGTGGCTGAAAAGATTCCATATTCGGTCTGGATCACTTTCGGGGTGGAAAAGTCAGTTTCTGATGATGAATTATCTCCAAACGTCAACTGCCTTCCATTTTCGTACTGGATTATCTCCCCAGTGATCCGCGTACCGTATATCTTTTTTTCTGCCCGATTATCCTCCCAATGCAAATAAAGGTCTTCATCATCAATGCGGAAGGGTCTGGTATAATTTACATCACCATCCAGACCAGTCATGGCCGTGATACCTCCATTGTTCCAATGGGGTTCATAGGCAGGATCGATTCGTTGGACTTTAAGGTCAATACTCCCCGTTCCCTGGTCGGCATAAACCATATAAAGACCATTGTCAATATCCCCGGTTACAATGGGCGAAAACTGGTGCCCATCTGCAGCGGATACATTTACAGGGTCAGCCAGGAAATGGTTTCCTGCTGAATCGATATTCTGGTACATAATATCCACTTCCGGAAAAGTTCCACGCTCCCAGACCACGTGCAGGTCGCCGCTGGCACCTGCGGTAAACCGGGTACTAAAATCTAAATCATCTGCCGGATCAAGGCGTACACCTTCCTCCCACTGAATGTCACCATTCACATCAATTTTCTGGAAATATTGGTCCCCGTTAACAGGATCATCTCTTAAATCTGTCCAATTAACAAAAACTTCGCCTGTCGAATTTCTTTTTACCCTTGGAGAGGTTTGTACAGCATCGAAAAGAGATATGGTTTTCGCATCATCAAAGACCAGACCTTCAGAATGAACAAATTGATAAAATATCTTCGAATTTTCATCACCTCTCTTCCAGGTGATGAAAGATATACCATTATTTACATAAGTTGCCCTGGGGCTTAGTTCCTGATCCGTTGTATTGGCAATTGGAATTCCATTTTCTTCAAAAGTTGCAGACATATTCGTATCCAATATTTGCCCATAAATATCTGCATTAGCACCCTGCCTGAAATCAGCCCAGGCAATGAATGCTTCATTGGTTCCCGCATATTCGATGGATTTGGCATTCTGGTTGCCGCCTTCAATGACGATAGCCACACCAATCCCGGGTGATATAATTTCATGATCAGCGGAAACATGCGTACCGTAAATATCATCATCCACACCGCCCCGTTTGTCCTGCCAGGTCACAAATACGCCCCCAAGGCTGTCAGTACACATATTGATGGTAAGTTGCCTTCCTGGCACCTGAGCCAGGGCTACACCACTCGGATCCAGCTGCAGATTCCCATTCGCATCAATATGCTGAAGAAAAATATCGCCTTCTTCATCAAAACGATAATCCACCCAGGCAATGAATGTTCCCCCATTCCCATCCGTAATGGCTACCGGGTCCTCTTGACGCCCAGGAAGATCTGTTACCACCGCTCCGCTTTCTCCCCACAGGAATTCACCTGTCTGACTTACCTTATGGGCAAAAATATTGCGCATACCAAAGCGGGTATCCGACCAAACGAAGATGGCCTCGCCTGTATGGCCAGGCGCTACTGTTCTGAACCATTCGATGTGTACGCCCTGACGAATGGGAGCACCAGTGGCTAAACTAAAGTCCTGAGCAAAAGAAACAGTGAATGCCAACAATATCAAAGAAAGTTTTTTCATTTTGGCCCTATTATTCAACAATCTCGAAAATTTGCAAACCTTCTCTTGTTGCAGCAAAAAGGTAGCCTTTGGAAAACTCGGTGTGATAGACATAGCCGATATCATGTATGCCTTTTTCATAGATGGAAAAATCTGAACCCGCTTCATACAAAACAAGGCCATTACCAGAACAGGACAGTGCCAGTTGATATTGATTATTAGCGACATGGGTTACATAGAGGTCTTCAGCAAACTGAATCTCACTACTCCATTGGGATGAATAACCCATATTCAATCTATAGGCGCCGCCTTCTTCGCAAGCGACATAAAATTCGTCACCATTAATCATGGTAATAGACCGCGCATTCCCATCCAGGTCTATACGATAACTGCTGGAAATATTGCCTGCATCATGATGAAATGCTTCGATACCCAGCTGATCTAATGTTAGGATTATTTCATTCTCATAAATATCAATGCCGTTGGGATTGCCGTGGCTGGGAATTTCATCACCAGCTGAATTAAACCACAGGCCGAAACCGGGATCATAATCAAACCTGCTCCATTTTAAACCATCATCATTATCGGCGGCATAAACAGTAAATGAACTACTGCTGTTTGTAATTACACGGAATTCCTTTGTTTGTTCACTGGAAAACTGACCTGCTACTACTACACTGTCATCCTGGGATAAATCGATGTGAATGGGACGTTCATTGCTCTCCAAGGCAAAAAGTTGTCTGATGGATGCTTCATATTCCACCTGGGTTATTTCCTTGCTCGCACCCAGGTCTGATAGAGTCATTTCCCATACCTTCATTGGCGTAGTAATGCTGGAAATATCCCACAACTGAACGCCTGCCTGACCAGCAGCGACAAAAACAGAATCCCCCGAAATAAAAATATCACGGCAGTATCCTTCTGTCTCCATCTGGGCAATTCTATTTAGAGTCCATAGATTTTCCGTAACCGGCTCCATACAGCCCATGATGAGAGTCGCCAATACACCAGCACAAATTGTTCTAATACCGGTCATAAATCAGGTCCCATTCTATTTTACACCACATTTGCAGCAATTGAAAACTTTTCAGATCTTCTACCCACTCATACCCTGAATCGGTAACCCGAGTACGGTAACGTCCCGTGAGAGTTACATTCACA
>DKQR01000199.1:0-7709 GCA_002471805.1 Fidelibacterota bacterium UBA7303
AAATCTCCCATTGTAGATGAATTAAAGTTGACAAATTCGAATACAGTATATTTCTTTAATGATAAAAAAGCCGTCCAGAGCCAGGTATATATTTTGACTGAAGGGGATGAGATGAGTCTTGAAGATCGAAATATGTCTTTGGCATTTGATCGTTATTTCGGAGCTGGTATGGCTGGTATCATTTTTCAGGAAATCAGAGAATTCAGATCCTTGGCTTATTCTGCCAGAGGCACGTACCAAAAACCCTATTATCTTAATGGAAAAGGATATTTCCAGGGTTATATGGGCAATCAGGCAGATAAGACGCTTGAGGCATTGGATGCATATTTGGAATTGTTAAGGAATATGCCGGAAAAGAGCGGCAGGAATGAAAAAATTAAGTCAGGTTTGATCCAGTCCCTTAATTCAAAAAAACCAAACTTTAGATCGATTGCGCTACGGGTCAAAACCTGGAAACACCAGGGTTTTCAGGCAGATCCCAGGGTTGCACAGCATGAACGCTTTCAGGAATTGAAATTCCAGGATATTGTAAAATTTTATCAAAACTATATCAAAAAAGATGTGGTGACCATTGCTATTGTTGGCGATAAAAGAAAAATTGATATGGAAAAACTGGCAAAGTTTGGTACCGTTATTGAAGTATCCAAAAAGGATATTTTTAATTAATTAAAACATAATCTTATTTCTTTGGCTTTATCTTCAATTACATTTGTGATAGTGACTGAATGAAAATGTTTCAATGGCCATTTTTAATAATTATTGTAATAATAATTATATCTGGCTGCTCATCGTCGATCCCGGAACTGAACTATACACCAACAGAACAATATTCATTAGATAAATACTCATATTCGGTTGATCTAACCCGAGTAAAAAATGACAAAGTCTATGTTCATCTCCATTGCCCGGGGCTGGACCAAAAACGGGTAATCTTTCATTTTCCAAAAACCATCCCTGGAACCTATAGGGAACTGGATTACGGAGAGATGATCCAGGAGTTTAAAGCAAAGGACAGCCAGGGGGATAGCCTCCCTGTTCAAAAGATTGGGGATAATATTTTTGAAATAACTCAAGCTGAAGATTTAGCTACGATCCATTACTGGGTAGATGATACCTGGGATCATCCCAAGGCAAAAATGCGTATCTGGCCTATGGGCGGAACCAACATTGAAGATTCCACCAATTTTGTCATCAATGCTTCCGGGTGGTTTGGGTTTTTTGAAGAACTGGAAAATGTTCCAGTCCAGTTGGCATTGGAAAAACCGGAAGGAACAATGTCCTTTTCCGCCCTGCCTGCTTTCGACCAATCGGATGAAATAGATATTTTCCGGGCAAGAAATTATCATCACTTGATTGATTGTCCGATCATGGTGTCTAAACCGGATACGGCAACATTCACTATTGCCAATACAAAAATCTATATTGAATCTTTTCACGCCAATGGTCAGGTTGGTTACGCAGACGTGATCGAAAAAGAGATACAGCCATCCATGGAAGCGGTGGCCGCCTTTACGGATTCCCTGCCGGTGGATGAATATCATTTCATCTTATATATTAGTGACGGGAAAAAATTAATGGAAATTTTACAGTCTAAAGAAAAAGGATTCTTTACGAAAGTAAGAACTGTAATGGATAATGTTACACTTTTTGGTTCCGGAGCACTAGAACATGGGAATTCTTCCTTTTACTTCCTTCCCGATTTTGGAGATACAACCTTCACATCGATGATCAAAAGGGTGGCCTTGCATGAATTCATGCATATTTTTACGCCGCTGAATCTCCACAGCAAGTACATTGGTGATTTTGATTATGTGAATCCACAAATGTCAAAACACCTTTGGCTTTATGAAGGAATCACGGAATATTTTTCCAGCCTTATATTGGTTCAAGCTGGCTTGATTACACCAAAAGAATTTTTCTCGGACCGATTTTCAAAAAAGATCAGAAGTGCTGCCAGATATCCGGAAAAGAAAATTTCTTTTACAGAGATGAGTGAAAATGTTTTTAAAAAAAAATACCAACGGCATTATTATCAGGTTTACCAACGTGGTGCTTTGATCGGGTTATTACTTGATATTGAAATTATCCGGCTTACCAATGGAAAAAAGACGTTGAAAGATGTGGTGATTGAATTGGCGGGAAAATATGGCCCGAACCGATCGTTTAATGAGCAAACCTTCTTTGATGAATTCGCATCTTTGGTACATCCAGAACTCCGGCAATGGTTCAAGGATCATGTGGAAGGAACAGTACCCTTGGATGTAGAAAAAGGACTTGATCTGATCGGTGTTGAATATTCCAAAAAGGGAAAACACGTTGTCAGCAAACGAATTATTAAGGATTATGGGTCCAAGACCTATACGATTTCCATGGGAAAATACCGAAAAATAAAAAAGGTAGGAGAAAAAGATCCCATAGGGTTCTTAGAGGGTGACCAGGTGGATATTGCACACCTGGAAAAAGTGCTTTATGATGATTTGGGCTACCCTGTGAAAGAGAATACAATCGTTGATATTTTCATTAAAAGAGATGGTAAAATCATTTCACTACCCTATACTGTTGAACATAAGGAAAGGAAATATAAACATCGTCTTAGAATGATGAAAGATCCATCAAAATCTCAATCCGATTACTATTCAATCTGGATGGGCAATTAAAAAGTAAATACCATTCTTTTATCAAGCCGATCTTATTTCGTAAATTCCACCTCGCCTGTTGCATACTAAATAATATTTACAAGGGAAACGTACATGTCAAACTGGGACAAAGAACAGTTCATTAATCACCTGCGGGAAAACTGCAGTAGGGAGGTTGCTAAAATTGGTGTTTCTGTTATTGAATTTTCTGAAAAACACGGGACAGATGTTTCTTGGGGGCGCGGCGGAGATCATGGTACGTTAACTTACCGCTGTAATACAGATATAGGACCGATGCCATTATTTCATATGACCTCGAAAGGACAATTGAATCTGCAAATCAATTTTATGCGCAATAAGGAAATACCGCCGATGGTAATCCAGGATATTGTATTGAAACTTGAATCTAATTTCTTACGCGATTACGATGAATATGAATATCCAAGCGATGTGTTTGTACCCATGGAAGAGTTGTTTCATACCCAGGCACAGGTGGATAAATTCCTGAAAACCATGGAAGGTGCCACCTATCGTTTGAAACAGTGAACCTGTCGAAAACTCTCTTTTAAAAAGGCTCCGTAATTGGAGCTTTTTTATTTACCTGCTCCAGGCCTTTTGAAAAAGAGGTGGGAGCAGGAGCAGAAATATATAAAAACAATAAACGCACATATGTCAATTCTAAAATCATTATTGGGTAATTTCCTGACCGATATGGTTCATTGATTGGTGCAGAAACAAATTACAATTTTATTTTTTCTTTCGGTTCTTCTGGCTAGTGACCGTTTTAATGACGAACTGCCCATCAGCCTGACAGAGGAAGAAAAAACCCGAATCCATGAGATCTATACCATGGGCAGGGATACAGATCCGCCGCCAACATCGATCCGAAATGTAGCGGAATATGAGCGAATGCAGGGCGCTCTCATTCGATATCCATTTGGAATCTCTACGTCTATAATTGCAGAAATGTCGGAAGATATTACGATCTACTGCCTTGTATCTTCCAGCCAACAGAATTCGGCATCAAATTCTATGGAAAATGGTGATGTGAATATGGATAATGTGGAATTTGTATTGGGTAATACGGACAGTTACTGGACTCGGGATTATGGACCCTGGTGGGTGGTGGATGGACAACAGAATATGTCCATTGTGGATTTTACCTACAATCGACCCCGTCCCAATGATAATCAAGCACCTTTAAAAATGTCTAACCATCTTGGCGTTCCCTATTTTGCTACAGATCTTGTCCACGCCGGTGGGAATTATATGACAGACGGACTGGGTATATCCGCGTCCTCTGATCTGGTTTTTGAGGAGAATGACATATCCAATGATTCTGTACTGCAGGTTATGCAGGACTATTATGGCATCGACAGCTACCATGTGATTACTGATCCCAATAATAGTTACATTGACCATATTGACTGCTGGGCAAAATACCTGAGCCCCACCAGGGTATTGATCCGGGAAGTGCCTGCAAGCCATCCCCAGTATGATGAAATTGAGGAAACTGCAGATTACTTCGCAAATACTGTGAATGAATGGGGTGAACCCTGGGAGGTGCACCGAATCTGGACGCCGAATGACCAACCATATACGAATTCCCTTATTTTAAATGAGAAGGTGCTGGTGCCGGTTACTGGAAGCAACTGGGATGATGAAGCCTTGGCAGTTTACCAGGAGGCCATGCCTGGTTATGAGGTGTTGGGTTTTACCGGATCCTGGGAATCCACAGATGCGCTGCATTGCCGCATCAAGGGCATCCCTGACCTGGACATGCTCCAGATTTTTCACAATCCCGTCAACGATACTACGGGACCAGGAGAACACGGATATGAAATGGAGATTATTGTGGATGATCTGAGTGAAGCGGGATTGATAGAAGATTCCATCAGAATTTTCTGGAAAACACCTGAAACAGGTACCTGGTTAGCAGCGCCCATGTATGACTTGGATATTCCAGAAGAACCGGACACCCGCATTGGCTGGATTTCCGCTATGGCTGATACCGGGACCATCCAGTACTACTTTCAAGCCGCGGATTCATCGGGGCGGGTTGAGAAACATCCTCTGGCTGGCTACCATGAATTTATGGCCTTACCCACGAATGTCTGTCTTCAGTGGGCTGTAGGTGACCTAGATAATTCCGGCAGCATCGAAATCATTGATGTGCTGCTGCTTGCGGATCAGGTGATCTCAGGCATACCGGCCGGTATCTGTCCTGGTTCTGTTGCTGATATCAATCAAGACGAAGCGATCGATGCCATGGATATCGTGCTACTGGCCAACCAGATCCTATATCCTTAATGCCGGGTATGCTTAATTCATTATTCATAATCCCGGGAGCACTATAAATTTCGACCCTTTTTTAGGAGAAAATGTGAAAGTTGATGTAAATAAGGTCAATGAATATACCCGGGAATTCCATGTGGATATTTCCTGGATGGAACTGAAAGATGATTTTAATGTCAGCCTGAAAAAATTTAGCAGGAAGATTAAAATGCCCGGGTTTCGTCCGGGAAAGGTTCCCAGGGAAAGATTGCTGCAGCAGTTTCAACCCAATATTGAAGCGGATTTCATGGAAGATAATTTCCAAAAATATTACCTGATGGCAGTTCAGCAGGAAGAAATAATCCCGGTAAATAAAGCGGAGATCAGCGATGTGCATTTCCATATGAATGAGCATTTCTCCTTTAAAGCCCAATTTGAGATTGAACCTGATAATACGCTACCCCGATTCAAGAAAAATATGCTACGGGTTCAGAAAACCAATTATATCCATGATGAACAGGATATTGAGGATGCCATTGACCAGTTGCGGAAATCTCATGCCCGTATCCAAACAATCGATGACGGCGCCAGAGAAGGAGATTTCATTATTTGCACATTGCAGAAACTGGATGAGAGCGGTTTACCGATCATCGGTAAAAAATATGAAAAACAATATTTAAAGGTGGGGGATGGTTCTTTTACCGATGAGCAAAAGGAAAGGCTTATTGGGCTAAAGACAGATGAGAAAACACGGCTGACGCTGCCCATAAACAAAGAAGGGGATCATGCTGAATATGAGCTGACAGTAAATAATGTTGAGCGTGAAATATTGCCCGATCTGGATGATGATTTTCTTAGACTTGTCAATCCGGAATTATCGTCTTTGGATGCCTTGCATGATGAGGTGGAGAAAAAAATCCAGGCTAATTTTGAGGAACGTTCCCAAACAGCCTTCGAAAGGGATCTGACTGACGCACTCATTGAAATGTCCAACCCCTCTTTCGCCCCAAGTATGGTTGACAATTACCTGGATAATTTTGTTGAAGATCTAAAAAAACAGAATAACGGTGAACCCATTGATGAAGCCAAGGTCCGGGAACAGTATAAGCCTTTAGCGGAACGTAACCTGAAATGGCACTCTCTGCGCAAATTATTTATCGAACAGGAGAGTATATCGCCCAGCAAGGAAGATGTGGAAGCTGAAGTGGAAAAACTGATCACTCGTTCACCCGATTCGGAAAAAGAAATAAGAAAATATTATAAGAAACCCAGTAATCGGGATCGACTTGGGGATGATATTGTTGAAAAGAAAATCTTGGAATACCTCAAGCAATTTGCTAAAGTCAAAGAGGTAGAAGTGGAAACAAAAGATATACGCGGACAACACCATGAACATTGATGAAAAAACACTGAATCAGTTGGTTCCCATGGTTGTAGAGCAATCAGGACGTTCCGAACGCGCGTTCGATATCTACTCCCGGCTGTTGAAAGAACGAATTGTATTTTTAGGCACACCGATCGAAGATTCCATTGCGTCACTGGTCATTGCTCAACTGCTTTTCCTGGAAGCTGATGATGATAAAAAAGATATATATCTGTACATCAATTCACCAGGTGGAATCATTACTTCAGGGATGGGTGTTTACGATACCATGCAGTATATCAAGCCAGATGTTGCCACCATTTGTCTGGGACAGGCAGCCAGCATGGCCGCTTTTCTGCTGGCCGGCGGTTCAAAAGGGAAAAGGTCTGCGTTGCCCAACTCCCGGATCATGCTCCATCAGCCCCTGGGCGGGGCGGAAGGTCAGGCAACAGATATTAAAATTCAGGCAGATGAAATCCTGAGAATGAAAAAACAACTGAATACGATCCTAGCCAAGAATACAGGCCAGACCCAGAAAAAGATTGAAACAGATACGGATCGTAATAATTTCATGAGTTCTACCGAAGCAAAAAAATATGGTATTATTGATACAATCCTGACCAAACGAAAATGAAACCAGATACGGGTAAAGGGAAAAAATTGGAAATTAACCTGGAACCGGAAATGGATAAACCTCATTCCGGTTTTAAGGTTACCCTGCAAAAACCAGCAAAAATAAAAACACATTTAGACGCCCATGTGATTGGACAGGAAGGGGCAAAGAAATCCATTGCGGTGGCGGTATATAACCATTATAAACGTATCATTCACCAATCCTATTATTCTGATGTGGAACTGGATAAGAGCAATATTTTATTGATTGGTTCTACCGGAACAGGCAAAACACTTATCGCCCAGACCCTAGCACGATTTTTATCTGTCCCTTTTGCCATTGCGGATGCCACCACATTAACGGAAGCGGGATACGTAGGTGAAGATGTTGAAAATATTCTGGTGCGGCTCCTGCAGATATCCAACTATAACATTGCTGCAACGGAAAGAGGGATCATTTATATCGATGAGATCGACAAGATCGGCCGCAAAATTGCCAGTGCCTCTATCACACGGGATGTGAGTGGCGAGGGGGTTCAGCAGGCCCTGCTGAAGATCTTGGAAGGAACCGTGGCCAATGTTCCTCCAAAAGGCGGTCGTAAACACCCTGAGCAGAGCCTGATCGCAGTAGATACATCCAATATTTTATTTATTTGCGGTGGCTCTTTTACAGGATTGGAAGAGATTATTTCCAGACGCATGGGAAAAGGTGAACTGGGGTTCGGAACCAGGAAAACAGCTAGGAAAAGAAGTGAAAACTCCATTTTCAGCGATGTTCGTCAGGAAGATTTAATTGCCTATGGTATGATTCCAGAGCTTGTGGG
>DKQR01000199.1:8095-20110 GCA_002471805.1 Fidelibacterota bacterium UBA7303
AACCTAAAAATGCTTTGGTGAAGCAGTATAAAAAATTGTTTATGCTTGAGGGAATTGAACTGGAATTTCACGATTCTGCTTTATCCGCGATTGTGGAATTATCATTGGGACGCAACGCAGGCGCACGGGCACTGCGTTCAGTGATGGAAGAACATCTGCTGGATATCATGTACTACATTCCGGAGATGGAGGGAATTGAACGGGTTGTGATCACCAAAGAAACAATTTTAAAGGGCAAGGATCCATTATATAAAAACAGCCGTAAGCGGAAATCCGCCTGATCATGCGCCTCCTTTGAACCCCAGGATTATTTTATTTCAATAAAGTAACTTTTTTGATCTGCCGGACCTGCCCTGCCTGGAACTCAGTAAAATAAATACCCGCACCCAGATTAGACGCATTCCATTGCAGTCGATGTGTACCGGCACTATAAATCTGGTCCGTGAGTGTTGTTACCCGGCGACCGGTAATATCATAAATCAAGATTGAAACAGGCGTATTCATATTTTTAGGTACAGTAAAGACAAATGTGGTACTGGGGTTGAATGGATTCGGATATATATGACGAAGGGCAAATCCGTCCGGTATGACCTGTTCCTGGCCCTGAGCTAAAACTTGATCAATGGTAATGGTGCCGCTGATATCTGGTGATGGGACGCCTGTATTACCCCAGCCATCCATTAAAAGAAAAACCTGGGCAGATATGGTGACCTGGTCATCCAACTGGGCCTGTGCATTGACCATGCCGTTTATTTGAAATAGAGAGTGCGTACCAGGCGCCAACGGTACCGACCAGTTAGAAAAAGCTATGTCCAGATTTGAGCCAATTCCCTGGCTTTCCAATACCCAGTCAGTTGCCAGTCCTGTATGCTCAAGGATGGGTGACCAGAGGCCATTGTTATTCCAGTCTGTGAAAGGTTCATCACTGTCATAGAGCTGATTGCCGTTCAAGTCTTGGAAGGGTTCATCAGAAAAAGTAATCAAATCAGGTGAAAGGGTAAACTGCAGCACACCCAGCTGCAGCGGGACGGTGTTTACCAGTGAAACAGAAAATGAAGCACCGCCATTGATAGTCCCTGATCCATTTCCAATATTGAATAGCTGATCAACGGCAGCGATGGAGAAAGTGCCGAAATCATTGGTAATGATTCCAACTTCATCCCCGGCGGCATTGACCCCATAGGCAATGGGTATGGTGATTATTACATCTGTGCTCACACCGGTATTGATTTGAACGGTAAAATCCAAAATGTCACCATTGCCGGCTGTGATCAAAGGGTTAACCAGTGTTATTCGTTGCGCATCAATAATAATTGAATCAACACTTACCCTAGCTGTGGGTGATACTTCTGTAATGGAAATGATGCCAGGGTTAAAAAACAATTCTAGCTCTAACTCAGTCATGTCCTGATCATTTGCCAGAGCAATGCTGAAGGTGCCCTGCTGGTTGGTGAGCCCTAATCCGTTACCGATACTGGCTTCAGCGAGAATAATTTCATTGAGTTCGATATCCAAGGTCATGCTTGGGACAGGATCAGAGATATTATCAATGCGGATCATGGAAATTTCACCATACATACTATGGGTGGAGGGGATGGTTGTATGGCTGAATTCCCGATTTCCGGTTGTGCCGGGGAATACATCGCCGCCGTCGCTGGGGCCGCCGTTCTCCAGGGCAAAAAGCCCATCTGCCTGTTCCAGCGCTACCCCATAATAAGGTTCATCATTGTTTGGGGACCATCCGCTTGCTATCGATTCTTTGATATGCCAGATGGTTAAACCCGGCCGGGGCATAAGCGTGTCGGAACCAATTTTCTGCCTGTTCTCAATGTACCAGTATTCATCATCCACGGTAGGATGCTGCAATTTATAGATGGTATTACTGCTATAAGTTTGTTCGACCTCTACACCATCTTGTGAATTTGTGAATTCAATAACATCCACCCAGCCAAGCTCATTTTTGCACCAGCCAATCATGGTGGATGGGTACCAGGGGCTGGTTCCGGTTGTGCCCCAGGAGCCGCTGGCCATTAGAGCCAATTTTCCTGCACCTGTGGAAGAATAGTCCGTATCATACAAATCAGGGAGGCCCAGGGCATGGCCAAATTCATGGGCTAATACACCGATGCAAACAAAATTGCCCATCTGCTTTTCCGGATTAATATTGTAACTGCTAATTGTTACACCGTCATAAGTCACTGCAAGATTTCCCAGGCTGGATTTATGGGACCATATGTTTGTTTCATCTCCTTCTTCCGCGCCGGGTCCGGCATGGGCCAGGTTCAGAGCATCCACATAGCCATCGCCATCGTTGTCGTAGATGGACCAGTCAAATCCGGCTGCTTCAAGCGAGTCCACCATATTTCTGACCAGGCGCTTGACCCGCTGGTAACCATTATTGTAGCCATAGTAATCATGGTTATGTTCTGCCGTGAACCAGTCACTGACATCCACGCCGGCAATGAACTGACCGTAGGATATTTCCTTATAGAAATCACGGAAGCTGCCTGTACTGCTGTAGTTCAAATGAGTGTATCCTTCGTAGTTCATCAAGCTGTCAAATTTGCTGGTTTCATAGGTGGCACCGTAATCAGGAAATTCGACCAGTATCATGGGAACTCTGAATGTATCATCCCTGGTGCTGTATAGATTGGGAATTGGGGCATCATCTTCCAGGACCAGCGCTTCCGGGATTAATTTCCCGGTGATACCTGATAGCTGCAGGTTATGATCTGGCTCCGGGTCGATCCCTACCCTCTGGTCACTTGCCAGAAGTTTCTGTCCGTCCACTCCGCTGGTATAGACCCACCAGTCAGCCGTATTCTTCACAATGGACCAGCCATGATATTCGTACCAGTTTCTCAGGTGGTTGCCGCGGATAAATATATTTAATTCCATTCCAGTGGGCTGTCTGACAGTGAACGGTGTGGGACTGGCCAGATCACCAAGAAGAATAGTAAATAACGATAGAAATATAAAGGTTGGATATATTATATTTTTCATATTCGATAACTATTGGAATTTAATGATTCAAAAACAAAACTATTCTTTAAAATCATAACGATTTGTGTGAATTAAACACCTAAATTGAATACTTTGTATTGAATATTTACCCATCATTAAATAACTCCATGGATAAGAAAAGATTATTCTTTATTATTTTCGCAGGTGTTTTTGGATTCACCCAGTGGGGATGTGAAAACCCTGAAAATGACCAGGCTGAATTAACTTCAACTTCAAATAATACTCTTGGCAGCCCTTCTGTAGGAAATGGGCAAACTGGTCAAGTCTCTGATTATTTTTACAATTTTGAAAATGATATTAATGCTAGTTTTTATCGGTTCCATCCATCGATACTGGGATATGACTATGAAAAGTATTACGGCTTATTCCAGAAAGATCCGCCCGCTATGTCATACAGAACCTTTCCAGATTATCTGGTTACCATGGAACCAGATGATGCCCCAGAATACACTCGAAGGTATTACATTGATTCCCTTTCTGTACAGGATTCCATCGTTCCCGATTCTGTTTTGATCACATCTACACAGTTTAAAAATCTTGAATTACTGGAGTGGGACCTGGATGCCGAACCTTCACAGCAGCGATACCAGCTGAGAAATTCAAACTGGATCCAGAGTGATACAATGATCCATTATGAGGAAACCTTTGACGTGAGTGCCTACCGTGCCGTGGTTGATACACCATTCATTGAAACCGGGATTCTCTTTGTGGATTCGTCGGAATGGAAGGATACAAATTATGTTTTTATGGCAGATGAACAGATCCGATTCACCGCCACATTTGATTTCATCCGCCAACAGTTAAGCTTGGACTCACTTGTATTTAGAGAAAATACTGATTGTAATGACAATGGCGAGTGGGATCAGCATGAAGAACAGATCGAAGATTATAATAATGATGGGAAATACCAGGTTCTATATGAATATACCGACCAGAATAACAATGGTGTCTACGACGAAGGTACAGACATCATTATTGCAGATTATAATGCAGATGGTATTTATGGCGTTGTCTATGAATTTGAGGACAGAGGCAACGGGTTGTGGGACCCTGCGGAAGTTTGGTATGATATTAACGAAGATGGCCAGTATGATCTCAATGAACCCTATGAAGATCGGAACTGTAATGAAAAATGGGATGGATCCGAATCTTTTACAGATGCCAATGCAAACAACACCTATGATGATGGTGAGGAGTTTGTCGATAGTGGCAATCGTCTTTACGATGCTACTGAAGGATTTACATTGAAGGATATTGACGGCGACGGTGTTCCGGATAAACTACTGTATACCATTCAAGATAAACCCGCAAACTTGTTGGTGGATTGGTCCGATCAGGAAAACCCTGTTGTACTCCTGGAAATTTCATTAAATGATGATTTAACAGACAGGTGGGGTAATGTATACACTGATATCATTGAAGAAGTTGATTTCTTGGATTTCAAGCAGCAGTATGTGAATGACGTCGATTCCGTAGTGACTCTGTATACCCGTAAAAAAGTTGGGCACATTAAGCATCATGACCAGTTTCCGGAAGATTATTTCATCACCAAATCAGAATGGACTACTGCCAGCGGCGGCGTGGAGGAACGACACTATAATTACCAGATATTTTATGAGCAAAATCACGTCAATCAGGTAGTTTACCCGGCATATTTTTTACCTATAGGGTTTTATTTCAGCCCCGGTGAGATCCAGGATGGGTTCTGGCACAAACGACAGCTAGAGAGTGAAGTATTGTATTTTACATCCAATGGTACTATTCGGGATGGTGAGCAGGTAGATACCGCTTATTATGACACCACTGCCATTGCGATCTATTTTGTAGAAAAATCTTATACTGTGGAAACTTCCCAGGCCACGGTGCCTGCTGCCAGAAAACGTTATGAGAATGATGGTTCGGGAACATTTACCTGTCTTTTCGACAACTCGATGGTGACCGATCCGGAAGAATGTCCGGCAGTGGATACTACCTTTAGTGACTGTTTTAAGGTAACCCGTCTTCTGACTATGACCATGCTGGGTTCGGGGGTACAGTTTGGTCAGCGAACCGAATCCTGGCTTGCTAATGGATATGGGGTTGTTAAAAGTGAGGTTCATGTACGCTGGACCGAGCATCCCTATATGAGTGATTTAACTTACAACGGCACCCCGGATAGTTCGAACCAGGCCTGGGTTGGATTGAATCGTCTAGAACTGGCATCTATCCAGCAAAGCAGTCAGAATGGTATCTTCAAAAGATTAACCCATCCGGCCCAAGTCATTCAACTTCGGGATATCGCGAACCATCCTGATTTTGATTATGACCCCTTTCGGATCAGCACCCAGGCAGGCATTCATACTATCAACCTAAGGGAGTTCGCGGAATAATGAGACAAAAATTATTTCTAATATTTTTCATTTATTGTTCTTATTTGAATGGAGGAACAGATGGAACCATACGCGGTAAGGTTACGGATATAGATGGTGTTCCGATGCCTGGGGCCAACATATATATTCCTGCCATAAGTATGGGTGCAGCAGCAGATTTAAATGGTAATTATATCATCCTCAATGTTCCTGTAGATGATTATGATGTTGTGGTTCAGATGATGGGTTATCAGAAGCAAACCATAAAAGAAGTCAGAGTCATGATGGATCAGACTGTCTGGCTGAATTTCACTTTAAATGAGGCAAATGTCGAATTGGAGGAAGTGGTAATCCTGGGTGAACGCCCGCTAGTTGAAAAAGGTGCAACATCAAAAAAAGTAACGGTAGCCAAAGAGGCGATCCAGGCTTTGCCTATTCGCGACTTAACGGATCTTTATACCCTGCAATCCGGTGTAGTTAAAATAGAAAGCAGAACCAGGGGAGTCCCTGATAATGAAGAACGGGGCTTAGAAGAAATTCACGTGCGGGGTGGACGATCTGGGCAGATTGCCTACATGATGGATGGTATGTATCTGCGCAACCCGATTTATGGCGGTATCGGTTCCGGGACCCGATTAAATATTTTTGCTGTGAAGGAATTTGATTTTCAGCAGGGCGGATTTAACGCTGAATATGGTGATGCTCAATCAGCAGTTTCTAACTACCATACCAATTCAGGAGGGAAAGACATTGAGTATCATTTTCGATATGAAACCAGTCAGGTTGGTTCCATGCTCAATATTCTTGCTGATTCAAGAAACAAAGATGCAACAAGAAATTTTGATAAAATACGCGGTTATAATGACTATATGTTTGGTGTTGGCGGACCTATACTAGGCCTGCCTAAGCTTTTTTTCTGGGTTTCCGGGCAATATAGCAGCGAAGATTATTACGATGTATTTGAATTCGACGATAAAGTTTATCAGGGACGGAAAATATTCCTAAATGAAGGGGATGTAAATCTGGATACCCTGAATATGAATAAAAGTAATTTAGTCAGCCCCTGGGATGATGTGGCGGGATTCCGGGGCTTTGGGTTCACAAAAACATGGGATATTTTTGCCAAATTAACCTATAAATTTTCGAATAAACTTCGTATTAATGGAAATTATTGGCAGGTAGCAAACCACCGTCAGTCTTTCAACCCACGATATTTATACTGGAATGGAGGCCAGCAGGAGCTTTTCAGGGATACCTACCGTTACAATTTCGAACTCAATCATTCTCTCACACCGCGTACATTTTATACATTGCGGTTCTCTAATTTTACTCAGGATCAGTTCCAGGGTGTGCGCTGGCGGGACAACGACGGCGATGGCTATCCCAACTGGTTTGAATGGCGCCATCCCGCGGGCCCCGGAGGCTTAGGAGGCTGGATCAAAGAAATTTCTGATCCTGATAATCCCTTTGTTGTACCCTACACCATTGGCGAAGATGGTGATACGGTCCGTTATACAATGGTGGATGACCGCAGCGGCTGGTATTATGGTGCTGTGCCTGGTCTCTACAACTGGGACCTCGCAGAAGATTGGGATGATGTAGATCAGAATGGAATCTGGGATGAAGGTGAACTATGGACCGATTCAAATAGTAATGGTATCTGGGATGGCCCAGCACTGGTTCAGGAGGCTATTAATAGGGATGGCAGTTACTGGTTAACACCTGAGATGTATGAGAGTTATGAGGACTTTCTGGATGCATGGCACATATATTATCAATGGGACAATGTTCCAGGGTATGACTACTTTCCTATTTACACGGGAGCACCGGATGATCCGTATTATTTTACGTCTACTCCGGAGTTTGAATATTGGGATGAAGGCAGTGCGTTCGGAGGACATGATAATTTTTTTGCTGACTCACAGGCGGAAACGGATGAAGTGCGCTTTGACATTACATCACAATTGACGGATCAATGGAAAATTCGTACTGGTCTGGACTATAAGTACCACAAGCTGAATTTTTTCGAAGTCAAGTATCCCTGGCTCGGGGCCGGGGCATTTGTACAAACGTTTGCAGAGTACTGGAATGATTCGGGTCCCGATGGACTGGTGCTTGGGGATGAAGGCTATGTGGAAGCAGATGCCGGGGAAGGGAACAATGTATGGGATCCAGGTGAAACTTTTACGGATGCCAATGGTAATGGGAGTTGGGATGAATTCAGGCAACCAAAGGAGTTCAATGTATATATCCAAAATACATTTGAAGTCCCCTGGATGGTTATCAACTATGGTATCCGGGCTGATTTTGTTAATTATAATACCCAGATATGGGCGGATACTGCGGGGAACTATAGTCCCGGCCGCCCCTGGTTTTTTTCCGATCTAAATAATAACGATAGGTGGGATGCGGGCGAAAAGGCTTCAGATCTTTCTGGTCTGGCCAGGCAGAAGGTTTTTTTAAAAGATTCGGGCTGGAATTATAAGATCAGCCCCCGGATTGGGTTCAGCCATGTTATCACGGATAAATCAACCTTTACATTCAGCTATGGGTTGTATATGCAAAATCCGATCTATCAGGATGTCTACCTAAATACGAACCGTCTGGAAAATCCGGAAGAATTATTTGAAGAGAGTGAGCAAAGCGTAGTTGGTAATGCAACCCTGGGTGCTGAAAAGACTCAGGAATACTCCGCAGGTCTTAATGTGCAGGTGGGAAGAAGCTGGAAATATTCCATTATGGCCTGGGTGAAAGATATGGATCAGATGACAAGATACAATCATCAGCGTTCTGGAGTATATACCTACAGTGTCGGAGCCAATGGGGATTATGGCAGTGCCAAGGGCATTGATATTGACCTGGAATGGCGGGGCCGAATGTTTGGTTCAAAACTGCAGTATGGCAATATGATAACAAAACAAAATTCTGAATACGCATGGGCCAGCATCAGCGGGCAGTATATAGACGCTCCCAGTCAAGAAAGTATTACTTACTTTGACCGTCCCCATACACTCACCTATTGGCTTTATACAATGCTGCCCTTCGGTATCAACACCAGTTTAGTTGCCAGGTATGAAAGCGGAACCCCGTATACACCCATGATATTTTCCGGGAGAGATCCAACATATGATGGCAAAAATCCAAATTCCAAGAGGTCTCCGGGATGGAAAGACTTAGATATTTCTTTCTCAAAATATATCAGTACAATGGGACATAGGATTGCAATGGGTTTGAATGTGTACAATGTATTGGATATCCGGAATGCTGTAGATGTGTATCCATTGACTGGTAAACCATTGGATCCTGGAGAATATTACACTAATTATGTTGGTCTCCCAGGTACTGATCCTGCAGGCGCAGGAGTCTCCGCGGATAAATCTAGCGCCTATTATGATCGACCTTGGAGATTATCACAGCCAAGAGAGATCAATTTTTTTATAAGGATTGATTTTGAAAAATGATCAGGATTATTAATACTATTTTGTCCTTTGTCATGGTCTGCAGTATTTATGGTGTGGACGGGCGGGTCAAGGATTCTGCAGTTTCATCGGAAAAAACCTTTGGGGCAACACCAATGGCTAAGATCGGTGACAACCCTTTTCCCACAAACCCCATGAATGACCGCGCCAGGGGCTATCTTTTACAGGGAAAAATAAAAAACGCCATTACCAATTATGGAAGTTTTATTAACTGGGACCATCATCCTGCAGGGTTATGGGGTGAATATGCCTATTTGCCCGCAGTCGCTTTTTTAGCGGGGATACCAGGGTATAAGCAATCCTTTGAATACAATTGGGACAAAGTTGAAACCATTGTGGATGAAGATGGTGCGGAATTATATGGTATCTGGGAATCAACCCCGGCTTATGATGCCTGGTTTCCGACAGAAAATGATACATCTTTTGCAGGCGTAATTTTTGAAGCTGAAAATGATGACGGCCTGTATGTGCCGGAAAATGAAAAAAATTCGCTGGAAGAATTTGATGCTGAGAATCAGTTTATGTTCAACCATGAAACAAGAAAGGTGATTTTAAGTCTGTTTGGAAGCGCCGATCCCAACAAGTCTTCTGCTAGGACCGGTTTTATCTATCCCTGGGCACTGCGTCCGAAGTTAAAATCCCGGGAAGAGCAATTTGATTATTATGACTATGGAGAAGACCTGGAAGAATGGACCCAGGATGACCCTTACATATATTTTGGTGCCAACGTTGCAGAATCCTGGTTTACCAGAGCAACCAACAGCATTGATTCGGACTGGCACGCATCAACCGGATCACGGGTAAAAACGCACAATCCAGAAACCAGCGTGGGGGATATTTTTTATAATACATCCTTCTCAGACGCAGGAGATAGTTATCCGGCTCTTGCTCACTCTGGATATTCTGATACCTGGCCCCTAAGACTGAATGAAAACACAGGTGAAATGGAAAGTTTCTGGCCTGGAAGCTGGTCACAGGATTATAACATAAATCTTCCTGGATGTTCTAATTCCAGGAAAGACCCGGATTGCTGGGAAGAAATTCCTGGCCGTTTTATTTCTGATATGGATGTGTATATGGAATTTGATGACCGCTGGACCCACCGGGCAAATAATGTAAATACGAATAACGAATACGAACAGACAGGCTACCCTATGGGAATCCGCGTTATGGCAACTGCTCATTCCTATGGTGTCTCTTACGCAGAAGACATCATGTTTGTGACTGTAAAGGTTAGAAATGAAAGTGGCGACTGGTGCGCGGAAGATGAAAATGGAGATCCTGTCTATGATGATTATGGCAACCAGTTATGCGGAGAAGGAATGATTATGCCTGATGGGACCAAGCTGAACCGCGGAAAAGGTTTTAATTATGAGGGTATGACCCTGGGCTTTTATATGGATGCAGATGTATTGGTAGGCGATATTAATGGTTATAATTCCGGGCTCCATACCAATGATGATGATTTTATGAAATATTACTGGGAAAGTTTTGTGATCAATAATGAACGGATGTTGATCAGTATGGCCATGGTCGGGGACCACGATGGGTTATCCGGAGTGGCTGGGTATCCACTGGATACAGAACCAGTGACCCCTCCCGGAACGAATTTTGGTGTTGTAGCCACCCAGCTTCTTGATTCGCCCAGGGCTACGGTAAATATTGACCTGGATCAGGATGGCACTATAGATATATTTCCTGGCGAGCCGCTTAAAATGACGGACTGGCATTGGGTGGACTGGTATGCACGCCCCGGTGTTATACAGCCTGAAGGAAACCAGGCCAGTTGTTATGCCGGCAGTCCAGGTTGTCCTGTGGCCCGAAATAAGGAAGAAATACTGTATAAACTTATGACTGGTGATACCACAAACCTGAGCGAGGGCGAAAAGGATTGGCATTTTCACACTGATAACCCTGGTACAGACCTACCATCCGATCTGAATCCCCATTTTGATTCCATTGAAGGTTTGAAGGAAGAGCCCGTTTACTTAAGAGAACCGCCGGGCCTGGATTGCGTCTTGATCCTTAGCTGTGGACCTTTTGATCTTCCTGTTGGCCGGGAAGTCCCATTTTCCTTCTGTATCATCTACGGTCAGACCGAGGATGACCTCATCAATAATGCCCGTTTCGCACAGGTGATGTATAATTCCCGTTACCAGGGATTTACTCCGCCCACCCGTCCTACAGTCCATGCTGAAACAGGAAGGGGAGAAGTCCGTTTATACTGGAATAACCATGCGGAACAATCAAGAGATGTGGTCACAGGGTATGCAGATTTTGAAGGATACAAGATCTACAGAAGTTTGGATGGCGGCCAGACCTGGGGCGGCGCAGAAGACATGATCTACAATACGGATGGTATATTTGTGGGCTGGCGCCCTTATCAGCAGTTTGACCTTTCCGCAATGGAAGATTCCCTTCATTGCGCTTATACCAATAATGATGACTGTGAACGCCAGGAACAGCGCGGCCACGGTATCAGCGGTGAAGATCCTTATTACCCGTGGTTCAGTCTGGGAGAAAATACAGGATTCGAACCCATCCGTCTGGATAATATTAAAATTATCAATGGTGATACAATGCAATATGTTTATGTCGATCGTGATGTCACCGATGGAATCGAATACACCTATTCTGTGGTCGCCTATGATATGGGTGTTGAACCACCTTTTGTAACTCGTTATATAGACGCTGGGAATGGTCAATTTGAAGCGATTATTGATACCAATTATTCCAATCCTGACCAATGGGCCAACCCGGAAGGGTATGCCGCCATAGAAAATTCGAAAGGGACTACTATTCTAGACCGCAATTTTGTGCAAGTGTATCCAGGGGTGGTGCCCAGGGATGATTTGGAAAGTGTTGGGGTTGTACCCAACCCCTACATCGTACGTTCAGGCTTCAAGGAATCTGAATATTTGAGGCGGATCCGATTTACCAACCTCCCGGAACGCTGCGATATTGAGATCTATACTGTCTCTGGAGAATATGTAAGCACTGTTGAGCATGACAATCCGGAATCGGGAAATGAATGGTGGGATATGAGAACGATTAATAACCAGGAGGTGGCACCGGGCTTATATCTTTTTTATGTTAGACAAAAGGATGCATCAGGTAAAACCAGTGATACGAAAGTGGGCAAATTTGCGGTAATACGATGAGGG
>DKQR01000182.1 GCA_002471805.1 Fidelibacterota bacterium UBA7303
GAATGGAACAATCGTAGATGGTGCTGGAAAGCCTCGCTTTCGGGGTGATATTGCAATAAATGGAAAATTGATAACCAGTGTTGGTACTGTGGATGGAGCAGGAAGAAAAGAAATAGATGCCCAGGGAAAAATTGTTGCCCCAGGGTTCATTGATACGCATAGCCACCATGATTGGGAGATCTTCGAAAAACCGGATGCCCTTGCAGCGGTGAGCCAGGGAATCACCACCCTATTCATCGGACAGGATGGCTTTTCCAGCCACCCAATGCCTGCTTTCACAAGCCGGCTGAAACGTAAACCTGCGGCTGTAAATATAGCATCCTTTGCAGGACATAATACTTTGCGTGAATTGGTCTTGGGCCAGGACTTCAGGCGAACTGCCACGGCATCGGAAATTGAAAAAATGTCCGCAATGCTGGCTGCAGACATGGAAGCAGGCGCCTGGGGTTTATCCAGCGGCCTGGAATATGATCCCGGCATTTATTCGAACTTGGAAGAAGTTATTGAATTAGCCAGGATCGCTGCCGCCAGAGGGGGACATTATATCAGCCATATCCGCAGCGAAGACAGGTATTTCTGGGAAGCAATTGATGAAATCATTTCTGTAGGGGAAATAGCCCAAATACCGGTACAAATATCGCACCTGAAACTGGCCTTACAGCGTTTGCTGGGCAGGACAGATGAACTAAAGGAAAAATTAGATAAAGCCCGGTTAAAAGGAATTGCAATATCAGCCGATGTGTATCCTTACACGTATTGGCAATCCACCATGCAGGTATTATTCCCTGAGCGCAATTATAATGACAGGTCCGAAGCTGAATTTGTTTTATCTCAGATAACAACGCCCGCGGGGTTCACATTTACCCAATACGATCCCAATCCGGATTATACAGGCCGGACACTTCAACAAATTTCAGAGCTCAGGAATGAAGACCCGCCAGCAACACTTCTGGCTCTCCTTGCAGAGACACTTGATAAAGAAGATTCTGAAAGTATCATCGCGGAAAGCATGAGAGAAGAGGATATCATCGATCTGATCCAATGGAAATATACGAATATCTGCACGGACGGCGGGTCTAACGGCGGTCATCCCCGCGGCTATGGCACCTATCCCCGGATTCTTGGCAAATATGTGCGGGAAAATGGCTGGTTAACCCTTGAAGAAGCAATTTATAAAATGACAGGACTTGCGGCGCAGAACATGGGGTTAAAGGGCAGGGGCGTCCTGAAAGCCGGGAATTATGCTGATATGGTCATTTTTAATCCGGAGACTATCATTGATAAGGCAACTTACCAGAATTCAACTGCAGTTTCTGAAGGTATGGTAGCGGTGTTTGTTAATGGCAGACCGGTGTTTTTAAATAATAAAACCACGCGGTATAGACCCGGGAAGTTTCTCTATGGACCCGGATATAATGTGGAGCAATGCGCTGATGAAATCACAGCGTATTTTAACAGACAAATAAATGCAGATGATCCCGGTGTTGCCCTGATGGTCCGCAAAGACGGCAGGATCATTTATCAGCGCGGGTTCGGCCTGGCCAATCTTGAGACAAAAGAAAATATCGATTCCCATTCATCTTTCAGGATGGCATCCGTTTCCAAGCAGTTTTTCGCAGCGGCAATTTTGATCTGTCAGGAAAAGGGATTACTCACTGTTAAAGATCCTGTCACAAACTATATTCCCAATGAGTACTTTACAGGTATAACCATAGAGCACCTGGTCCATCATACCTCCGGGATAGCTGATTATTATGATGAAGCTTTTAAAACCTGGGAGGGCAGCAGGAATCGAAATAATGCGGATATGATCAAATATTTTAAAGAGTCTTACCGGCTGCCCTATTTCCAACCAGGGGAGAAATATCAATATTGTAACCCAGGATATGAATTGATAGTCACTATCATTGAAACTGTGAGTGGCCAAAACATTTATGATTTTATGGATGAACATGTTTTTTCCCCACTGGGGCTGGATGAAACACAGGTTTTTGAGGGGATCAAGGATTTTCACTGCCCGCAGCGCGTCTTGGGCTATACAAAAAAGAAAGGCAAATTTGGGGAAGATGATTATACATTTCTCAATGGCATCATTGGTGCCGGAGGGCTTTACACTTCCTTAAACGATTATTCTAAATGGCTGGACGCTTTGGATAACCAGACACTTTTATCGGCCGGGAGCATGGCAATGATGTACGAACCAGCCCGCCTGAATGATGGCTCTATGGCCGCTATGGATGAAAGGACACTAAAAGATTTTCTTTTCCCCGATGATTCAACATACAGTTCTTACGGTTTTGGATGGTTCTTAACCAAGGGTAAAGAATCAGCCGTTTCTCATTCAGGCAGCTGGGTCGGCTTTCGAAATTATGTTTTTCGCAATCTGGATTCGGGTGTGGATATCATTATGTTCAGCAACAGGGGAGGAGCATTAGAAAAACATTGGTTTCGCAGGGTACTGCAAAGAATTGATAAAACCATCATGAGCCATTAATGAGTTTCCCTTTGACTGCCTGTGGAAACAGAATTGCAGACTGTTAACGATGTGAAGATAAAGTGGGGTTTTTTATTAATTCATAGTCAAATCAAATACTAATATTGATATAAGACAAAAGCGGGGAATATAATATGGTTAAGAATCATTAAAATATTTTAGGAGCAGGAATTCAAGTGAAACTGATCTCTAGTATTTTTTTATTATTTTCACTGGCTACGGGAGGTCAGTCGGCTGTGTTGAGTTCCATACAGGAACTGCGAGTCTATTCAAAATCAATTTCGTCTACCAAACCTTTCTCTGTCCATTACCATGCTGACGGCCGGGTCCGGCATCTCAGCGGAACCCTGGCAGAACAGATTCATGGCGGTTATGATTTAACCATACATGATTTCATACGGAAATACAATCAGCTGTTTGGTGTACAGGATATTGCCGGCCAATTAAATAGAATCAGCCGACACAAAGATAAGCATAACATGGTGCATTTGGTTTACCAGCAGTATTTCAATGGTCTTCCTGTTTTCTACCGCTTTATGAAATTCCATTTTGATGTCCAGGGACACCTAGGATCGGTTGAAAATGATTATTATCCGGAGATAACTATTGGTACTGCGCCAACCCTGTCCGAACAAGACGCCGTTGCCATTGCGAAAACAAGAGTTGCTGGTTCACCAGTGCTAAAAAGCAGTATTCAGCTTGGCATTCATACCTACGACCGGGAGCCCTCCCTGGTCTACGAAGTGCAGCTGGGCACGGTTAATGATCCTGTAGCACTGCTGATTAATGCGCACAGCGGTATTGTTGAAATGGAGTATCCCCTTGCTGCCCATGAAGGACCTGCTATTGGGTACGGTATTACAAATCTGGGAGAAGAGATTCCGGATTTAAATATTTATGAAGGTTCTGGGTTTATTCAAGAATATAGTGTCTTTGACGCATTATGCTTGGATTGGTGCTACGAACTGGGGGATTGCGATGGCCAGGATTATTCTGAGTGTGAATTGAATATCCAACAGGGTGCCTGCGCGGATGGATATGTGGAGGATTGCAGTGGACAGTGCTGGAGTGATGAAATGTTATTGTATCTTTCCTGGGGGCTGGGTAATGATCGCTGCGAGACGGAATTTTTACCTGTAGACCTGCCGGAAGATGATCAATATTGCCTGGTGGATGAAAGCCGGCCTGATCTAGGCAGGATATTTACATTTTCTTCATATTTAACAAATTATGAAAATGTAGGCTGGGTTACAAGCGCGGTGGATTCATTTACTCTCAGCGAGGACTCCCTTTCTTACCGTTCCGGAACGGAAGCTCATCATGGAATTCGCAGGTGTATTGATTATTTTAAAAATGTCCATAACTACAATGGTGTGGACGGGAATGGAAATCCTGTAATGGTTATTGTGGATTATAATGGTTGGAACGCGACCTACAACTGGATTTTGGACAAGACCGACTATGGTTTTGGCGGCTACCTGCCGGGTTATGGAACAACAACGCCATGGTCTGCCGATTTGGGAATTGTCGGTCATGAATTCGGCCATGGTATTACAGGGCATAGTTCGAAATTAGTTTACCAGAATTTGTCCGGTGCATTAAATGAATCGCTTTCAGACATGTTTGGTTATATCATTAAAAATCATGTATATGGTTCAACCAGCTGGTTATTAGGCGAGGATATTTTTATTGAACCGGAAGGGAAATTCATCCGGGATATGTCCAATCCACCCAATGGCAATGATCCGGATCATATTGATCATGCATATTTCCATTCACTGACGGATAATCCAAATGATAATAACGATAATGGCGGTGTGCACACCAATTCCGGGATACCAAACAAGGTGTTTTATCTGTTGGTTGAAGGCGGGGATCATTATGGATACCATATCGAACCCCTGAATACCGATTTTGACAGCTCCCTGGCCCTTGCTGCAGACATCGTTTTTACCTGGGATACGCAATATTTATCTATGTGGGATGACTTTTCTACCGCCCGGATAAAAATGCTGCAGGTTGTTTCCGACCTGTACCCGGAAAACATGGATATCTATTTATGTGTCTTCCATGCCTGGGCTTCGGTCGGTCTGGAGCCGGATGTTTTCGTCTCGGGACTTCCTGAGCAGGAATATTTTGCACCTGGTTCCGGCCAATTTGATATAGGGGTTGACCTCAGCCAATTCGTTGGCCTGGAATCAGCCGTTTCCTTGATGCTTGTTCCCCTGAGCGGGAACATCGCGGATACACTCGATTGTACCCTGGATGATAGTACCGGTCTATACAAAACGACTATTATAATTCCTGATAATGAAACGGCTTTACAGGTTGACTTGAATGTTTTGGATTCTACCGGTCAGGAATATATTTATGATGGATTAACATATTTTACAACCAGCGGACCGGTACAGGTTTCGGAAATCCAATTTATTAATGATACCATTCCCAACCCGGGTGATTTCCTTGTTACCACATTGGGACTGCGAAATGAAGGCAGTGAAACAGTTACCATTGACGTCATGGCCTATCTTCATACAAATGATGACTGTATTGAGAACGCAAGCACCAATCTCCTTCATTATGGCAATATTGACCCGGGTTCAATGCATTTTCCACAGGGGGGATTATTTTCTATTACCATTGCAGACAGCTGTATTCAGGGCAGGGATGCTGAAGTTGTAGTTGAGATCGGATCCCAGGGACATTATTTTTGGGCAGATACCATTTATATTCCCGTTCAGGAGCAGCTAGGAATCCCTGGAGGATCCCTGTTAATTACTGAATTTAATTTACACCCTGCTTACCCCAACCCATTCAACCCGGTGACCATCCTGCGTTACCAATTACCGGAAGATGCTATGGTAAATATAACTATTTATGATATGATGGGTAGGCAAGTCAGAACACTGGTCAGCAGTCAGCAAAGTACCGGTTACAAATCAGTGCAATGGAATGGCACCAATGATGCCGGCTCTCCCGTATCAGCAGGGCTTTACTTGTATAGGATACAAGCGGGAGAGTTCAGTCAGACCAGGAAGATGGTATTATTAAAATAAAAGTATCATAGTAAAGGATTAATCGTACGGAATCTAGGTGTTTGATTGTAATTTTTTCTAATAAGCAGGAGAAAATAATGAAAAACTACCTTAATACTTTTCTAGCACTGGTTACCTGTGGTGCATTGTTTGCCGGGAATGCGGGAAAACCCGCCTATGAAGCGCTGGAATTCTTTGAACCCTTGATCGGCGACTGGGAAGGAAAGAGTGAAACAATCGGTATTTTTGAAGGCCTGCCTGGCCAGGGTACAAAAAAGACGATCAACAAATCCACCTACCGATGGCTGGTGGATAAAACAGCGGTGCAGCGGGAATGGAAAACCCTCGAGGCAGATGGAAAGACTGTCATTAATATCGGTACCAGTATTTATACCCTGGACCCTGTGACCAAAAATATTGTTTCTACCAATTTTGGTTATGACGGTTCCGTATATTGGACAGGACATGGTCGGGCAACGGGGGATGGGAAAAAATTCACCTTTGATATCGAGGAGGTCACCATTAACGGCACCTACACGGATTACACCATGCAATTGCACCTGGAAGGGAAAAATGTATTAAAATGGAAGATATTGGATGTAACGCAGAACCAGAAGAAATTACCTGACTCTTCGTTGCGCCGAATGAAACG
>DKQR01000107.1:0-5204 GCA_002471805.1 Fidelibacterota bacterium UBA7303
TGGTGCTGGCGGCATTGCCGCTGGCATCATAAATGGTGCTTGCGATGTTTACCGCCAGTATTTCACTGCCGTCCGGCGTCCCATTCAGCCCCAGCCCCAGCGTATAGATATAGCCGCTGTTTTCGAGGATGCTTAAAGGGGTTGCGCTGCTCAGAGTTGCTGATCCGCTATTCAGTGAAAAGGCAAAATCACCTGCTGTCAGTGCTCCGCTGGCGGTCCCGCCGCTGTAGGAAGCATAGACCGGCTCATCAAAAACCACGGTAACGCTGCTGTTATCGTGGGTAACAATAATGCTGTAACTGGGTGCAGCTGCATCGGCTGCCGCAATATCAAAGGTCTTGATAAAGCCGTCGTCTCCATCGCCTGAATAGGACAGGGCGTAGGTGTCTTTATCAATGCGTATAAGATTATTCCAGATGCCTTGATTTGTGTCATGTAACACTGACCACTGTTCCGCTATCGTTTCCCCATCGTCAGAAATGGTAAATGTTTTTACATAGCCAATCTCATCAATGTAAGAAAAGGCAAGGGCATATTCATCGGAATTGAGCTTGAGTAACGAATGGTATCTACCCCATCCGCCAGTTATCGCATGTTTCAGGGTCGCCACTTCTGTAATAGAGGAACCACCAAGGGGAATGGTGAACGTTGTTAAGGTTCCATGTGAATCAGTGCCATCGTTACCATGGTACGCCAAGGCATAGGTATTATGATCAACCTGGATGAGGGAATTCCATGAGCTGTATTTTGTATTATGCTCCTTTTGCTTTACTTGAGTGATGGAAGAGCCATCAGCTGGTATGGTAAAGGTTTGGATATAACCGTCATTCCCGTGTCCGGTATATGCCAACACATACGTTTGTGCATCCATTTTGATAAAAGAATTATAGGTTCCATTATTACCATCATGCTCTAATGATTGTAGTTGTGTGATAACTGCGCCGCTGCTTGTAATATCAAATGTTTTAATGTAGCCATCATAACCAGGGCCAGCATAAGCCAGTGCAACGGTGTTTGCATCTACTTTGGTGAGGGAATTATGACCCCCATAATTAGTATCATGCTCGATTTGGCTCACTGTTGTGATCGTGCTGCCGTCATCTGGTATGGTAAAGGTCTTTAAAAAACCATCATCGCCGTACCCGCTATAGGCCAGAGCATATAGGGTGCCGTCCACCTTTACAATCGAATTGTTGGTCCCCTGTTGAGTGTCATGTGCCACCGAAGATATTTGGGCTATGGTACCGTTGTCAGCGAGGGTGAACGTTTTGATATATCCATCGTTACCGGAGCCTTTATAGGCCATGACATAGACATTCCCGGAAACATGGGCAATGGAAGAACGAATCCCCTGGGTTTCATCGTGCTCCATTGCGGCTACCTGGGCAATTTTTACAGGCGTTTCCGTACTCCAAGTGGCTCCGTTGATGGTGCCGTTATTGCCATTGGATGTTTGATCCGTAAGTGTAGTGCCGGTGCCTTCGTTGAAATTCCAGTAACCTTGTAAATCAGATGATGATTCAGAATAATTACCTGAATTATAGAGTGCTGTTATTTCGTCAGCTGTTAGGGCAACATCCCAGAAAGCTACTTCATCAACTTGTCCATTAAAATAATTTTCCGCACCATTATTGTATTTTGCACCTATTGCAACAACACTGGTTTGACTGTTTAACGTATGACTCGAAGCAGATTCAGTATCTTCAAGGCTGCCATTTATATATATCTTCGCATCATCAGTAGAACCATTATCAAATGTGAGAACCACATGGTACCATCCACCGCCAGCGCTGGGAGTGGTAGATGATTTAGGATACAGCCAGTCACCATCATCGTCCCTTACGCCACCTTCAAATTTTGTACCCGATCGACTAAAACCTATAAACCAGGTCTTGTGCCTATAAACAAAATAATCTTCATTCTCAAATGCATCCAGATTTATCCAGGCTTGAACCGTAAAAGAAGAAGGCTCAAAAGCAGAATTGTTTGCTATTGATACGTAATCATTCACTCCATCAAAGCTGAGAGAGGAACCCTGGCCAGTCGCAAAAGAAATAAGGAACAATAAAGATAATAACTTAATTCGCATTGACCACCCCATCGCCAAAGCCTTTGATTTCTATTGGATTGTCATCCGGGTCCACCAGTTCACAGACTGCATCAAAGGTGAGCGTAGATTCCCCTGCTAAAAGGGATGTAAAAATAATTTCAGCCAGGCTGCCCGTTCCGGATACCGATACGGAATCGCTCCCCAGAAAGGATGTATGAATATCGATCCAGCCATTCTGGCTGTTGTCCTCGTAAACAAAAATTGGTTCCTGCACCGCATCGACGAAAAGAGTACCCATTTCAACTAATGCCACTTGAAGCATTGTTTTATCATAATTCAGGCGCACATAACTGCCCGCCAGCTGATCTACGCCCAGTACAAAGACATCTACCTTGAAATTGCTGTTGACATTGGCCGAAACCTGGCTGGGAAATAAGGTAAGAGCTGGTATATCATAATCAACCACATCTTCATCCAGGGGGTTGTCGAAAATGTCTTCCTCCGGTATCTCCTGCTGACAGGAGATAATTAAGAATAGCACAATGGCCAGAGTGTGTAAACAATATTTCACTTATATCAGACTTTATTTACCACTTTAAGTATAATATACGCAATTAATATTTATATTACTTCATTACTACGCATTATTCTTCGAAAAGATAATTTTGATTTTGACCTTTATTAGAACGAAACACACTGCGTATCTTGGTTTACCCCACTAAGTAAAAAAACGTAAACTAAAAGTCATCAATGGCCGCATTATTAAAACAGATAATACACTAATTCACCATGCGGTGGAGAAAATTGTAATATGACAGACTGCTGTACGGATGCGGCCTGCGCGGTGGAAAAACTCCAGGCGCGGCAGGCCAGTACCTTGAAGGTTGTACTCGTAATCAACGCAGGCATGTTCCTGCTGGAATTCGCGGCGGGTCTTTTCGCTGCTTCCACAGCCCTGCTTGCGGATTCCCTGGATATGTTTGGCGATGCCCTGGTCTATGGGTTCAGCCTGTATGTGGTCTCCCGCAATGACAGGTGGAAAGCGGTATCAGCCGCGATGAAGGGCGGCCTTATGGCTCTATTTGGGCTGTTTGTACTCGGCCAGGCTACCTATAAATTTTTTAATCCCACAGCACCGCAGTTCGAAATAATTGGCGTAATCGGCCTGCTGGCTCTGGCAGCAAATGGAGTTTGTCTTTCGCTGCTGTGGCGCCACCGGACAGAAGATGTGAATATGCGTTCCGTCTGGCTGTGCTCCCGCAACGATATTATAGCCAACGTGTCGGTTATTCTTGCTGGGCTGGGTGTGTGGTTCACCGGTTCCCAGCTGCCGGATCTATTGGTGGGACTGGGTATTGCGGTGCTGTTCCTGCGAACAGCTTTTCATGTATTCCAGGATTCAGGAGCAGCCTTTACAGCCTATAACCAATCGCTCCAGTGAACAGCTAATCCCTGCAGGATAAGCATAATTTCCCAGGCTCCTCAATTCATGTCTGTACCCGCGTAGCCAGGATTTGGCTACGGAACCATTTCAACCTACGCCTCAATACCTGTTCCCAGTTCCATCCGTTATTTGGATTTCTCATTTATATCAGGGCCACTTCATCGTGGCGTTCTGCTTCCTGGACTCCACTGAAGATACCTTGCAGTACTTTAATTCATCAGAATCAAAAGGGGAATAATTTTAAATACTAACTGAATGGTGTGTTGTTTCCCATCCAGGTTCAGGAAAGAAGCTGCAATATCCGATCCTGTCGCACATTTTTTTCATATCAGTCCACTGAGATGCATCAGTAATAATCTCCAGCGCGATAGAATAGAGAACATTATTTTCCTTATGCATGTGCTGCCGGAAAGTGGTACACATGCCATAGATCAAGGACGTAACTTTGTTTGCAGTGTTAATCCAATCCTGCACGGGCGCAGAGGTCATCTCTGCCAATTTATATTTCATCTGTCGCATGGTTTCATGTTCCAAACGCAATAGCATTGGAGGTCCAGTTATGCCTTTTTCTTCAAGGCTGGTAAAAAGGATATCCTCTTCGCGTTGGTTATGGGGATCGGCAGCGATAATATTGACCGATAGTGTATTGATTTGAGCCAGGCATTTTTCATCAATAGCAGGTTCAGCATTGATAATTTTTTGTGCGAGGTCTTCTAACTCGTCCAGCATGGCTAGAATAAACCCATGCTCAAGAATCATGGTTTTAATGATATGACCTTCAGGTAATGATCTAGATATGAGGTTCATTGGTTGTTGATGTGAAAGATAAAGACCGGAGTGTCCGCAATACAGAAGAGAAGAGAGGATCTGAAATGAAACGAATCACTCCGGTCTAGAAGGTATTGTGATAATTCTTTATGGTGTTGTTTCTTAATCATCTGTCCCGCTGGTCCTCCATGATTACACCTAACTCTTCTTTACAAGCCTACCGTACTATTCAATGATAATACGATATGCCTATCCGATATTATAAAATTGATTATAACAATGCAAGTATTTTGGGTAATTAAATCTTAATAACCAATATATAACAGATATTTTGGATGCGCTGCCAGATAAGATCCAGGCGAACCTGTATGCTTAGGAGTAGGCCTTTCAGTCTGTACCAGTTTCTCCGTTGCTGGATATATATTATAACATGCAGAAAATAAAGTTTCAATTATTGCTGTTTTACAATAAGTCCGCAATTTTTACTTAGTGCCCAGCCAATTCTGTTTAATACTAAATATGTGGAATATAGTCTATATATTAGATATATTACTGTATAATAGTACGATATATAGTTATATTCGCACTGTATTATAACGGAACTTTACACAATATTTGGAGGTGACTATGGATAAAAAATCGCAAAGATTCAGGCGACTTGGTGAAAAACGGGTCACCAATATGATCAAACATCTCAGGTTGATAGGTAACCTGGCCAATAAAAAAAATTATACTTTTACCAAGGATGAAGCACAGCAAATGTTTGAAGCGATTGAACATGAATTAGATCAAACCAAGAAAAAATTTGAACATTACTCCTCCAACGACTTCGGAGAGTTTAAATTCAAATAGGAGTAATAAAACAATCCAATGAAATTCAAGTACCAGAATGATAAAATTCGAGTGCTTTGTGAAAAGGGAATAATATCCCAGCCCCTTTTT
>DKQR01000107.1:5594-7422 GCA_002471805.1 Fidelibacterota bacterium UBA7303
AAGGTTACGAAAACAGATGCGGTTGATATATTGATCGCCCTGGCCCAAAACGATATTCTTAAAAAAAGATGGGTATCCCATGTTTAATGAAGAGGCACTTAGAAATAAATTAAAATCCATTGATGGCAGGGATTATGGTGCTTGTCAGTCACTGAAAAGCGAATACGATTTCTCAGAAGGATTCAAGTTGGTCATCCATCAAATTCCAAAAGATCCCTATGCACCGCCCCACACAGGTATTTATCGTGTAATCGTTGACCGCAATGATGATCGAATCATTGATTTTAAGGCTGAAACCAAAATTCAAGAAATTGCTTTCACCGATTTTCTGGCCAGATATTTTTTTAATGCCTGTAAAAGAATATCAAAAGGCATTCGCGGCACGGGCTACAGCGGGATCATTACCATCGATCAGCCCGGCCAATCGATCTTGGAAAGAAACAGTGTGGTGATCACAGATGAGACCATTGAAGTGCGCTGCTTTTTAGGGCTTCCCGCTAGGGGCAGGAAAATTAATTCGCAGGTAGCAGAGGAAATGCTTTTAAGCGAACTTCCGGAAATTGTGGATTCATCCTTATTTAAAGAAAATATTGACCCTGACGCACTCAGCAAGCACATTGAGGCCGCAGTAGACGCTGAATATCTTCGCGGCCAACTTGATTCTCTTGACCTGGTCGCTTTCATTGCCAATAATGCCCTTCTGCCCCGTAAAAGCGGTACCAGCGACAAGCCTATGTCCGAGACAGAGGCTATCCCTTTTGTTGCGCCATCCAGCCTGACAATAGAAATTGATCTTCCCCATGCCGGTCAAGTCAAAGGGATGGGCATCCCGAAAGGTATAACTTTAATTACCGGCGGAGGCTATCACGGAAAATCCACATTACTGAATACGCTGGAGGCCGGCATCTATAACCATGTTTACGGAGACGGCAGGGAACAATGTGTTGCCACAGCCCAAACAGCAAAAATCAGGGCATACAGCGGAAGGCATGTAGTTAAGACTGACATTTCTCCTTTTATTAAAAACCTGCCATTCCAAAAGGATACAACATCATTTTCTACCGCCAATGCCAGCGGAAGCACATCCCAGGCGGTGAACATCATGGAAGCTGTAGAGGCAGGCGCCGAAGTTTTATTAATGGATGAAGACACCTGCGCCACCAATTTTATGATCCGCGACAGTAAAATGCAGCAATTGATCAAAAAGGAAGATGAGCCGATCACAACATTCATTGACAAGGTAAAACAACTTTATCTGGAAAAGAATATATCCACTGTGCTGGTGCTGGGAGGTGTGGGTGATTATTTTGACGTCTCTGACCAGGTGATCCAGATGATGAATTATGAGCCTTTTGATGTAACGTCACAGGCTCATGAGATTGCAGACATGTTTCCAGGGAAGCGTGAAGTTGAGGATAAGGCCTATCCTTTTCATGTTCGGGAGCGCCTACCCAGACCGGAGAGTATCGTTCCCTTGAATAAATACGGGAAATTCAGCATCAATGCTAAGGAGGTCCACCGCATACACTTTGGAAAATACGATATTGACCTTACTGATTTAGAACAGCTTATGGAATTATCGCAAACGAAAGCATTGGGATACGCACTTGAATACTCAAAAAAGTACATGGATGGGCAAAACACGCTGCGGAAAGTTGTGGATCACGTCATGAAAGATATTGAAGTCCATGGGATTGATATTATCAGCAAAAGAATTTCCGGACACTTTGCCTGGTTCCGGGGGCTGGAACTGGCTTTTACCTTAAATCGACTCAGAAGTTTTGATGTGAACCAGAAAGACGCGAAACCCAGCTGAATAGCGCAATAC
>DKQR01000197.1:0-5242 GCA_002471805.1 Fidelibacterota bacterium UBA7303
GCTGCCGTTCGTATAGGTTGTTGGCACACCACCAATAGTATACCAGTTGCCTTCTTCAAACCGTACGTAGCAATAATCATCTTCTCCCGTTTCAGAAACACCACGGTGAAATTCATACATTGGGTCCCCCCTTGAGGGTGAATAGGTATGGTAATTGATCAGGAACCACTTGTCTGCAGTGCTGACGTCTACATAATTCTCGTGAGCCGGGTCCAGATAGCTGAGCAATAAACTGTCTGCAGCCGGGCAATAGGGACAATTTGTTGAACCAACAAACTCAGTTAACGCATTCTTAGATACATCAGCACTAAGGCCACTTCCTGTAACTGTCCAATCATCATAGAATTTGTCATCATCATTATTATCGCCGCAGGAGAGAAATATAAATGCTGTTAATAGAAAGATATGGAATAAATGAGCAAGTGTTTTCATCATAATTACTCTTCTCTTAATTATTTAGGTTAAACATAAATTTAGTTTGTAATTATTATACAATACTATTCCTTAACTAAGTGCCGCAAATGAAGAATATTTATCAGTTGTTTTAGATTATGGTGATCAGGAACCGGAATTATCAGATCTCCATGGGTTTTACTGCAGTCTTAACCTGGTGCGCAATGCTTTCAGCCAGCGGACATGTTCCGCAAAACCGCGACCTGTCCTTTGAATTCAATTATACTAATTCAGAGGTTAGTGTCGGTCCTGATTCAGTGGGATCCTTTAATGGGACACTCAATAATACATCTTCAAGTACGATCACCATTGCGGTTGTGCGCAGGGTCAATGCACTGCCGGAAGGCTGGACATCATCAATTTGCCTGGGAGGGATATGCTATAATGAATCATTAGACAGTGTCGCCATTGAATTGAATTCCGGGGATTCAACCGACTGCGGAATCCTGGCCTGGACAAATGGCGCGGGCACAGGTATGATTCAGCTTGATCTGTTCGATCTGAACAATATCAATGAGCATATTTTCGTTGATCTGAATATTTATACAGGTACAGCGGCAGGTGTGGGTGATGAAAGGTTAGCCCCAGAGCAAATAATTCTTTATCCTTCATTTCCCAATCCATTCAACCCGGTGACCACGCTGCGTTTTGACCTGCGGTCAGACACTTTTGTGAACATTATCGTCTATGATATAATGGGACAGACGGTGAAATCACTGGTTAATGAATATCATTCTGCAGGTTTAAAATCTATCCGGTGGAATGCAACCGACGATAATGGTTCACCGGTCCCTGCCGGTATTTACTTCTATACATTACAGACCAGCGGCCTTGCTGCAAATTCAGGTTATCGTTTTTTCGAGACCAGGAAGATGGTACTGCTGAAATAAAATTATCCGCAATGATAAATTATATCCAGGAAGATATCACTGCCCTGGATGGGGACTGCATTGTCAACGCCGCCAATGAGAAGTTGCTGCCCGGCAGCGGAGTCTGCGGCGCCATACACGCTGCTGCCGGTCCTGAACTAGCGGAAGAATGCCTCAGGATAGGTCATTGCGGAGTGGGGGAGGCCCGGATCACCGGGGCGTATAATATCACCAATGTGAGGCATATTATCCATACGGTGGGACCCGTATGGCGGGGCGGCCGCCAGGGGGAAGAGCAGTATTTGGCCAACTGCTATGAAAAAACGCTGCTGCTGGCATCTCATCACCATATCCGCACCATCGCCTTTCCCAATATCAGCACTGGCATTTTCGGGTTTCCCAAAGACACTGCAGCCAGGATCGCCGTAGATACGGTGAAGAATTTTCAGCCGTCAGGAAGTAAACTGGGTAGGGTGACCTTCTGCTGTTTTGATGATGAAAATACTGCCATTTACAAAACATTATTAGGCTGATACCTTCCGTGCACTCTTCTGCCTGATATTCATCCGCAGTCGATGGTGTTTTCTTATTAAATTTATACGTAATTAGAGGGAACTGAAACCGTGATCAAAATAAATCCATTCTTCCTGATGGCCCTTTGTACTGCTGCTTTTGCCTACCAGCCGCTGTCGCAAGACTCCTATCCCGGCAAGTCTGATCGAAGACTTCCTGTACAGTCCATACAAAAATCTTGCGGTATGGAAACAGCACCATTTGCACATTCTGCGCCTGATGAATTTTCCCCTATTAGCCGGGACCAGAATGATCGTAATATAGAAATTCCCATTAACTATCATGTAATCTATGTTGCGGGAGACAGCATATACATGAATGTGACGGTTGATAACCAGAACTATCCGCACTGCATGTGGGATATCCGGGACTATGACAATAATACATTTTTGCTCTATCCTGGTTTTGGGTTCGACTACCCGGGCCATTCTTATTCCCTTGGCGGTGTACTGCCCCCAGGCAATTACGGTCTTTTTTTATACGATGAATTTGGAACGGGAGGTATATCTGCCACTGTAACCACCAGCAGTGGCACTGTACTTGCTTCGGTGAATCAGGGTTCGTGGGGGAATTATACTTTTCTAAATTTTACAGCTCCAGAAGGGAATTTCACTAATGGCCTTTTATCCATGGAAGTAATGGAGCAGCAAACTGCAGTCCTGAATAGTGTGTATAATGAGTTTGGTTATTCGTTTACCACATCCAGTGTTGATAGTGCCGTTAATGCCGGATGGTATTATGCCACTGACAGTCACAAATTTGAAACCGGTCAGTGGGAGAATGACGATCAATACCTGAATATGTCTCAGGCCATGACCGTAGATGTAACCGGCAGCATAAATTACTTTTGGACTGGCGCAAGCCTAACTTCCGGACTTGGTGTTTTCCCCTGGTCTTTCCCTGAAGATGACAGCAGGCATGGACTGTTTTGTGGCAATTACACTATTCCCGGTGGAGAATCTGGCTGGACAGAAGGTTATACTGGTGTACATGAGGTGGGACATTATCTGGGATTATACCACACATTTGAAAATGGTTGTTCAGCACCTGGTGATCATATTGAAGATACTCCAGACCAGGCAGAAGCAAATTATGGCTGTCCCACATCAAACTACTCCTGCGGCAGTTATGATGATATGGGAAACTATATGGATTATGTGGATGATGCCTGTATGACCCATTTTACCCAGGGACAGAAAGACCGCATAGACTGGGCCATTGAAACCTACCGGCCCGCATTACTCGGCACTGCTGTAGATCCGGCAGTTGTTTCTGTGGTCCACGAGTTCGAAGAGCAAAATATTTTGAATATGACGGACTCCATTTTCTTCTCAGGCCTCAATGAGACTGCAAATATTGCAATTGCTTATGACACAGTTGACTATTATTCCGGTGATGGCGCCCTGGATGTAGCCTTTACTCTGAATAGTGCAGATGCAGCCTGGGGGAACTGGGCCGGTGTGAATTTTACCAACAGTGACGGCAGTCGAATAGATTTCTCTGCTGCTGAAACATTAAGTGTAATGATAAAAGTGGAAATGCCCCCAAATCATCCTGAGTATATGTCGTTTCGATTTCTTCTGGGCGACAGACCGGTTTTATATGGTTTTGATGAATTCTGGGCCGTGGAAGATTCTCTGCTGGTGGATGCAGTTAACGACTGGACGGAAGTAAAGATTCCCCTCAAGCCTTTCAGGAATAATATAATCCATCCAGTCCTTGGTTCCAGCAGGGAAGACGGCTTTATCCTTTCACCATGGTGGTGGAACCTGCAGTATAATAACTGGCAGCTGGATCGGGAAAGAATCAATATTTGCTCAATACTGGTGGGGATCAACGGCTACGGTGATAATGTGAGCACTGTTCCTGCTGACTCGGTACGGATCTCACTGGACTATATGACCCTGAAGGATAGTTCTGGTTATGAGCATACTGCCAATTTCAATGATCAACTGGACGAGATCTGCCACTCGCCAATATCTCAGAGGCAGGGCCTTGTAAATAACCTTATGGCTTCCCTGCCGGCCTTCCCTTATATCGAGCCGGTGGAAGATCTATTTACTTATTATGAAGGGGGTATAGGGGAAAATGAAAACTTTTCTATGGCTCATTTTCTTTACACTGGAACCCATGGATATGTTGCGGTTCCTGGAAGCTTTAATAACTGGAATGGTACGCTGTGGAATCTAAGCAATATTCCAGGCACAGATTTTTGGTTTAGACCCCTGGTCATGCCCAACCATGGCCGGTTTAATTATGCTTATTATGCTGATGGATCCTGGTATGGGGATCCTTTGAATGATGTTACCTGTATGGATGGCAATGGGAACATGTCTGACCAGGTGAACGGACCCGAGTATGTTTCCCCGCCAGAGCTGGTCTATAACGATTCTATTTTTCACGGGACCTTGTTTGATACAGTATTTTACAGCGGTACATTAGGTAATTCCCGTATGGTAACCGTGTATTTGCCGCCGGGTTATGAGTCTTCAAATGCAAGCTATCCTGTGGTCTTTTATCATGATGGGGACAAATTTTTGGTCAGGGATATTGAGAATATTTTTGATAATTTAATTGAAGAGCAGCGCATAAGCCCATTAATTGCTGTTTTCATTCCCCCTGTGAATAGAACCGAAGAATATACCGGACTGCAGCAAGGTGTGTTCGCAAATTTTGTCATAGACCAAATTTTCCCCTGGCTCGTGTCAAAATACCGGATTTTAGAAGGGCCGGAGAATCATGCTACTTTTGGGTTTTCAGATGGCGGTAATATTTCATTATTCTTGACCTTGAACCGGTTTGATATATTTGGCCGGATGGGTGGATTTTCACCAACACTTAATTCCAGTTACAACACCCTGGCTACCAATCTGACACAACTAACCACACCTCCAGACCTGGATTTTTATCTGGAATCATACTGGTATGATAATCTCTTATTCGACGTGGTTGGGTTCCGGGATACGCTGGAATCATTAGAGTATGACCTGCTGTTTACCGATTACCCCGATGGTCATGAATGGTGCAGGGTTATTGGCAACCAGGATGTAGCCCTGGAGTATCTCTTCCCTTACCAGGAATTGTCTGTTGATGAAAAAAATACGGCATTACCAGCAAAGTTTGTATTGCACCAGAATTATCCCAACCCGTTCAATCCGGTAACACAAATACGCTATGATCTGCCTGAAGATAGTTATGTAAGTATAACTATATATGATATTATGGGGCGGACTGTTAGAACTATGGTGAATAGCCTGCAAAACGCTGGGTATAAATCAGTACGCTGGAATGCCACCAATGATCTTGGTGAGCCCGTATCTGCGGGAATGTATATCTTTACGATCCAG
>DKQR01000197.1:5617-7765 GCA_002471805.1 Fidelibacterota bacterium UBA7303
TCCCCAAAGCATTCAGCCCCACATTCGTGGGGTTTTTTGTTTGCAGGGGTGTTGGTAGATTTCCTTTAACTAAAATAATCAATAGAATGGGATAAAATATGGAAATCAATTTAGCGCTGTTAATTATGGGTTCTGTTTTAATAATTGTTGGATCTGTAATGAATATAATTCCAGTGAAATTTAATGAAGGTATATTTGGAAAGATTGAAAGTGATGCTGTAAATGCAGCAGCTGCAATGAGAACCAATATTGGATCATCATTAATTGCAATAGGCGTAATTACCTTACTAAATAGAAATGTTCATGACACTAATGAATCAAAAGCATTGGTTTTTTCTATTGGAGTTGCTTTATCAATATTTTTGTTATCAATAGTGTTAGCTTACTTTAGGAAATTCACAAAAAATATTCCTATTCCTCCAATAGTAATCCTGGGTAGCTTGATAATAATTGCGTTCTATTCATCTTCAGATTCACAAGTTTCCAATATGAATGAAATTACCCTTGATGCTGCTAAATTAGATCCGGATCACTATACAGTTGAATTAGAGAATGACAAAGTCCGCGTTTTAAGGATCAAGTACGGCCCTGGAGAAAAATCAGTAATGCATGATCATTCTGAAGGGGTAGTGATTTTCTTGAATGATCTAGATGCTAAATTCAATCTGCCAAATGGTGAAATTGTAAATGCCAGCGCAGAAGCCGGGCAAGTTATTTGGTCTAATGCAGTGAGGCATCTGCCTGAAAATATTGGTAATGAAAGTGCTGAGGTCATTCAGGTAGAATTTAAGTAGTAAAATGCCTTCAACATCGGTATGCGCATTGAGGAAGAGTTTTAGTATGTAAACAAAACTTCTCTGTTTTTGTGTCTCTAGTCATGTGGAAAATCACGCTTATCATCCTTCCGGGCAGGCTAACATAATGTTTATCCATTAACTTAACGTATTTTAGATTGTTTATGTATTTCTTGCAATTATTTTGCACTGGAACTAATATAAAACTCGTTGACTCCATATAACGCATATGTTAAATGGAAAACTTCATCCGAAATAAAGGCAACCATTATGAATAGATTCGTTATAACACTCACACTCTTTTTATCCAATATTTCCGGACAAGAAGTCTTTTTTGAAAAGGAAGACTGGGCAGACGTTACTGATCCGGATAACTGGGACCATATCACTGAATCTGTAGCGATTACACGGGCTGATTTTGAAGGTTTATATAATCCATATGTAGAAGACGGATATAATAATGGTTCCTACTACATGGGCTATGGTGACGCCAGTCCTGTGGGAACTGCATGGGCACTCATGTCCACTGCAGAAGCCATGGAAGCCATAGAACTGGATACTGGCACTGTCTATAAATCATGGGTTAATGCTGTTGTTTACCCACCCACTGTTGTATCTGGTGAGCAGATACTTTCCCTCTGGATTCTGGAAGAAGATGTTTACTACGATATTGATATGGTAAGCTGGACGAGCGGTGAACCTGATGGCGGCGGCGGGTTTGCCTACTGGCGCTACCCGGCTGGTGGACAGGATGAAGAAGAAACCACCTACGTCCCCGATGACAATTTCGAGCAGGCCCTGATCGACCTGGGCTATGACGATGTTCTAGATAATTATGTTGTTACAGACAGCATCAGTGGGGTTACAGAACTGGTTGTTGCGGAAAAAGAAATCAGCGATTTGACAGGAATTGAAGATTTTATTGCTTTAACTCATCTGAACTGCCGTACTAATGCATTGGTTGGACTGGATGTCAGTAATAATACATTATTGACCTATTTGCATGCAGGAAGTAATCAATTGACTGATCTGGATGTGAGCCAGAATACAGAATTAACTACACTGTGGGTTGGCTTTAATTCACTGGACAGCCTGGATGTGAATGCGAATACAGCTTTAATTGATCTGAGAGTCCCTGGTAATCAATTAACCAGTATCGATGTAAGTACCAATATAGCCCTTGAGCACCTTGATTTATGGGTCAATCAATTAACAACTCTGGATGTAAATATTAATACCGCCCTGACAACATTAAAGGCATCAAATAATGATATCGTTGCTTTGGATGTGAGTGCGAACACAGCCTTAAGAAACTTCTACTGCGAGAATAATCAATTAACCTATTTGAACATGA
>DKQR01000005.1:0-2619 GCA_002471805.1 Fidelibacterota bacterium UBA7303
GATTTCCCGCTCATGCAGGGATTGTTCATGACAATTACATTTGCGGTACTGGCTGCAAATTGGATGGTGGATATTGCCGTCTTGTTTTTTGATCCAAGGACAAGGAAATAAACGTAGTATGGACAATAACCAGGACAGCATTTTTACTCGCTGGATCATCGGCATCCTCCGAAACCGCAAGGCAATAACAGGTGTTGTGATCATTTTCCTTTTCATTTTTCTTGCTGCGTTGGGTCCTTTCATTACCCAGGATCCCACAGCATTTTTGAGCACGCCGCTTTCACCTCCTTCATGGGAACACTGGCTAGGAACCAATGGTCAGGGCCAGGACGTCCTGGCCCAGACTATTTCAGGAGCACGACAGACGTTACTGGTTGGTTTCACCACTGGCATTATGGTTGTCCTGATCGGTGCACTGATTGGCGGAATATCTGGGTACTATAGTGGTCGTATTGATGATTTTCTATCTCTACTAATCAATGTATTCCTGGTTATGCCGGGCCTGCCGCTGATGGTGATCCTGGCCAGTTGGCTCCCGCCAGGACCTGCAACGTTAACGGGCGTATTAGTGCTTACAGGGTGGGCCTGGAATGCCCGTGTAATTCGTTCCCAGATGATGACATTTCGAAGTCGCGATTTTGTATCAGCCGCAATTGTCAGTGGGGAGCATAACATCAGAATTATTGTCCTGGAAATTATGCCGCGCATGCTCTCTCTCCTTGCCTCTTCTTTCATTGGTGCGTCTATTTATGCCATTGGCGCACAAGTGGGATTGGAGTTTTTGGGATTGGGCGATGTAAGCACCGTTACTTGGGGCACCAACCTTTACTGGGCCAGCAACGACATGGCCCTGCTCACAGGATCCTGGTGGAACTTTGTACCTACCGGCCTAAGTATTGCCATTGTGAGTTTTGCTCTAACGCTTATCAATTTTGGCATTGATGAAGTAACCAATCCGCGGTTGATTGCAGAACGGGTATGGCGTGAGAAGATTCCAATTGATACGGTTGTCAACGGGATAACTCCAGTTGTGAAAGATCATGAATAATTCTGTCATCTCCATCCAAAATCTTTGCGTGAACTATATCACGCCCGGTGATCCGGTAAAAGCTGTAAATGATGTTTCTTATGAAATACAGCAGGGGGAAATTTTTGGCCTAGTAGGAGAATCAGGAAGTGGAAAGAGTACCGTAGTACAGGCAGTGCTGCGTACTCTCCCCCCTCCTGCAGTTATTACAGGTGGTAAGGTTATAATCAATAATAAAGATATTCTTTCTATTTCAAATACTGAAGTGTTACAATACCGCTGGAAACAAATTTCAATCGTCATGCAGAGTGCTCTGAATGCATTAAATCCTGTTCTAACTGTAAGAGAACAGATCGAAGATGTGCTGAAAGAGCATAGTGATCTAAAGGGAAAAGCTGCGGAGGATCGCACAAAAGAATTGCTGTCGTTAATCGATATTGATGTAAGCCGCCTAGACAGTTATCCACATCAATTATCAGGCGGGATGAGACAAAGAGTCGTAATCGCTATCGCCCTGGCTCTAATGCCGCCACTCATTATTATGGATGAACCCACAACTGCCCTTGATGTGATCGTAGAACGTGAGATCCTTGCAAAAATTATTGAATTACGTAAAGAGCTCGGTTTTACAATCCTTTTTATTACTCATGACCTCAACCTATTATTGGAATTTGCTGATCGGGTGGCAATCATGAAAAATGGGAGACTGGTGGAACTGGATAAGGCACAGAAGATCCGCAGTGGCGGCAAACATGACTATACCCAAAAATTAATTCGATCACTTCCATCTGCATCAGGGCCTCGGGAAAAAGGTCTGCTTCCCAAGCCAAAGAGCCTTGTTCTTGGTGATCAACCCATATTAGAAGTTCAAAACCTTAGTAAAAGTTTTTATGATTCTGGGATTTTTAATCCAAGGTCAATCGATGTTGTTAACAATGTCTCATTCCAGGTATTCCCGGGTGAGATCATAGGTTTGGTTGGCGAATCCGGAAGTGGAAAAAGTACCATCGCTAAACTAATAACGCGCTTAATTCGCCCAACTTCGGGAGATATCTTCTTAAAAGGCTCCAATTTAAAAATCTCTGAGGCACGAAGAGTGCCCCTAGAATATAGAAAACAGGTCCAGATGGTATTTCAAGATCCTTTTGGTTCTCTCAACTCGGTCCATACAGTTTATCATCACTTGGCTAGGCCGCTACTAAGGCACCAGTTAATACCTGAACAAAAACTTTTTGACTATATCATTGAAATGCTGGAGACCGTTGGACTAAGACCAGGTACTACATTTGCAGAAAAATTTCCTCACGAAATGTCTGGCGGAGAGCGTCAGCGGGTATCAATAGCGCGAGCGCTGAGCCTAAGTCCTGATCTGATCATCGCTGATGAACCCACATCTATGTTGGACGTATCTATACGCATGGAAATTCTGGAGATATTTGCCCGTATGCGCATTGAAAAGAACCTTACAATCGTATTTATCACTCATGATTTAGCCTCAGCACGATATCTTGCGGACAGGATAATTGTACTCCAACACGGTTCCATAGTGGAAGAAGGCATTGCAGAAGATCTAATACAATCACCGAAAGAAG
>DKQR01000005.1:3004-3619 GCA_002471805.1 Fidelibacterota bacterium UBA7303
AATACGAAGGAAAAGGATGTTAATCATGTCTGAGCAGAACCCATTCCCTGAAAATTTTATATGGGGGACAGCTACTTCAAGCTATCAGATTGAAGGTGCGCCAACAGCTGGTGGTAAGGGTCCATCCGTATGGGACAATTTTAGTCACACTCCGGGAAAGATAAAAAACAATGATAACGGTGATACTGCCTGCGACCATTACCACCTGTGGCCGCAGGATATAACCTTAATGCAGGAACTGGGAATAAACGCGTACCGCTTTTCAATCAGCTGGCCGCGAATATTTCCAACAGGCAGTGAGAGCAAACCAAATCAATCCGGATTGGGTTTTTACTGCAAATTGGTTGATACTCTCCTTGAAAATCAAATAACACCGTTTATAACCTTAAACCATTGGGATATTCCCCAGGGTCTGGAAGATGCGGGCGGCTGGCCCAATAGAGAGATTGTAGACGAATTTGTAAAATACAGTTATCATGTCAGCCACCATTTAGGCGACAGGGTAAAACATTGGATTACTCATAATGAACCATGGTGCATCAGCTACCTGGGGTATATTGAAGGACGTAAACCGCCTGGACTAAAAAATAACTGGGTAAAAAGTCTTGCTACTGC
>DKQR01000002.1 GCA_002471805.1 Fidelibacterota bacterium UBA7303
TGAGCTTGATAGGATAGAGGGTTTGGTTATTCCCGGCGGGGAATCAACAACTATGTCCTTGCTGATTGACACATTTAAGATGCGCGAACCATTAATTGAATTTGGGGAATCCCATCCTGTAATGGGTACCTGTGCAGGACTTATTTTAATGGCTAAATGTGTACCTGATGAACGAGTAAAACCTCTTGGTTTTCTAGATATAACTGTTGATCGCAATGCCTATGGCAGGCAAATTGAATCTATGACCGAAAATGTGACATACTATTTTAAACAAGGAACCAAGGTCGATCTTGCTACAACGTTGATACGAGCTCCAAAGATAAATTCATTAGGAGATTCTATTCATATTCTGGGTGAATTAGACGGTTCACCTGTAGCTGTATTGTCGAAACATTTTTTAGGGCTCTCATTCCATCCTGAATTAGATAAAATCGATATATTCCACCAGATTCTTTTCGATGGTGATAGTCCATACTATTACAAACAATTAAATCAAATCAATGCAGCTTAAGTATTTACCCGATATCAAGACTCCGGAAGATATTAAAGGCTATTCCAGTGATCAGCTTCATGAATTATGTTCTGAACTTAGAAACCATACGATAGAAACAGTCACAGAAGTGGGAGGCCACCTTGCATCCACACTTGGTGTTATCGAATTGTCCGTGGCTCTTCATTATATTTTTGATACGCCCAGAGATAAACTGGTCTGGGATGTAGGTCACCAGGGTTATGCACATAAATTATTGACGGGCCGGTTTAAAGATTTTTCGACGATCAGGCAATATAATGGATTAAGCGGCTTTCTGAAGCGAACTGAAAGCGAGTATGATGTATTTGGTGCAGGACACGCCTCCACATCCATCTCGGCTGCGTTAGGGATTGCAGAAGGGCGTAAGCAGAAGCAGGATGACTTTCGAATTGCAACCGTTATCGGTGATGGTTCCATGACAGGCGGGCTTGCTTTCGAAGGGATCAATAATGCTGGACATCTTGGCTGCCAGTTGCTGGTTATTCTCAATGACAATGAAATGTCGATCAGCCCAAACGTAGGTGCAATCTCTACCTATTTCACAAGGCTCATTTCCAATCCGCTATATAACAGAGTCCGCAATGAGGTCTGGGAGCTTACAGGTATGATACCACTGGGAAAAACAAAAACCCGGAATTTTATTCGCAAGATTGATGAAAGTCTGAAAAGTTTGATTGTTCCAGGTATGTTGTTTCACGAATTGGGATTCCGTTATTTTGGTCCCATCAACGGGCATGATCTTGATGAAGTCATTCACACTCTGGACAATATCAAGGATATTAAAACACCTGTTTTGCTCCATGTTGTTACGAAAAAAGGAAAGGGTATGGTTTCCGTGGATAATAAATCAGGTGAATATCATAACGATGCGCTGAAATATCATGCTGTGAAACCCAACGGCAGCGAACTGCCAGAGCAGGTTGAAAATAAGATCAAGAAAGAATCCGCCCCAATATTTCAAAATGTGTTTGGCACTCTGGCTTGCGAAGTTGCCAGAAACAGGCAGGATATTGTGTGCATTACAGCCGCTATGAAAGAAGGAACGGGTCTATCAACTTATGCCAAAGAATTTTCAGACCGTTATTACGATGTGGGCATTGCGGAAGGCCATGGTGTAACATTTTCGGCGGGTCTAGCTACTGAAGGAATTCGTCCCATCACAGCCATCTATTCTACATTTCTGCAGCGCGCTTATGATCATATCATTCATGATGTTGCACTTCAGCATCTTCCAGTGATCTTTTGTATGGATCGAGCGGGTATCGCTGGAGAAGATGGTCCTACCCACCATGGCGCCCTAGATCTGGCTTATCTTAGATGTATACAGGGAATGATTATTACTGCGCCGAAAAATGGAAATGAATTCAGACATCTTTTATATACAGCATTAAATATTACTGATCAACCTTATGCGATACGATATCCGAAAGCAAGTTCCGTTGAATTTGATGAATCAGGCCAGGCTGAATTAATACCAGTGGGATCCTGGGAGATCGAACAACACGGGTCTGATGTTGCTATTCTGGCCGTAGGTACTTTGGTTTACACAGCTCTTGATGCTGCCCTGGAATTGAAATCTTCAGGTATATCTTGTGAGATCGTCAACTGCCGATTTATTAAGCCCATGGATACTTCTTATCTGGAATCAATGCGCAGGAAGTTCACCAAAGTAGTGACTCTGGAGGAAGGTACCATTATTGGAGGATTTGGAGATGGCATCGCTGGCTGGCTTTTGAATAAAGGATTTAACGGCCAACTAAAAAAACTTGGTCTGCCGGATTCTTTTGTTGAACATGGCTCCCGGGATGAATTGTTATCTTTGTTAAAACTGGATTCGGTCGGAATTGTAGAATCTATTCGTGAATTGGTTGGAGCCCGGGAAACTGCCGCAGGGTAAAATTTGAATTCTGTTTTTCTGGCAATCGGTGGACTTCTCTTATTTGGATTGGGGTACCGGTTTTATGCTTCCTACATTTCATCCAAAATATTTTCAATAGAAAATTTCTCTGGAGAAGTCCCTGCTAAAGAATTTGAAGATGGGATCGATTTTGTGCCAACCAAAAAAGAGATCCTTTTCGGGCATCATTTTACATCCATTGC
>DKQR01000106.1:0-393 GCA_002471805.1 Fidelibacterota bacterium UBA7303
TCAACGCTGTTTCAAGATCATGGATGATATCATCCATATTTTCGATTCCCACAGATATACGAACCAGACCGTCTGTTAGTCCTCTCGCCAGGCGTTCTTCTTTTGGCACTTCAGCATGGGTCATGGTTGCAGGATGAGTGATCATAGTTTCTACCGAACCCAGGCTTTCGGCCAGTTGTGCCAGCTGAACGGAATTCATTAAGGTTCTGCCGGCTGGTATACCACCGGTCAATTCAAAAGAGATCATACCGCTGAAACCGCTCATTTGTTCTTTGGCAACATGATACATGGAGTGGGATGGGAGTCCTGGATAGCTCACTTTAGATACTTTTGGATGGTTTTCTAAAAATTCAGCAACCCCCTGGGCATTCTCCGCGTGCTTTTTCATACGTA
>DKQR01000106.1:780-18846 GCA_002471805.1 Fidelibacterota bacterium UBA7303
TTCTGGACGAATTTGAGCTGGTCATAAAGATCTTCCCTGTTGGTAATAACTATTCCGCCAATCAATTGGTTGTGCCCACTCAGATATTTTGTGGTACTGTGCATTACCAAATCAGCGCCATATTCCAGAGGACGCAAGAATACCGGTGTTGCAAAAGTAGAATCTATTCCAAAAATCAGATCATGGTTTTTAGCAATTTTAGCCACTGCCTCCAGGTCTGTTACTTTCAGCAGGGGATTGGTGGGTGTTTCCACCCATATCATTTTTGTTTCTGGCTGGATTGCAGCTTCAATATTCTCAGGAAAAGACGTATCCACATAGGTAAAGTGCAAATCATAATTAACTAAAATCTGGTTAAAATGCCGGGAGACACCGCCGTAGACATCATCAGAACAGATCACATGGTCTCCAGCTTTTAATAATTTCAAACAACTGTCTACAGCAGCCATGCCGCTTGAATATGCGACGCCATATTTTCCGCTGTCGATCGCAGCTAAATGGTCTTCCATCATTTGCCGTGTGGGGTTGGCAGAACGTGTGTAGTCGAATCCTTTATCTTTCCCAACTTCTTCCAAAACGTAAGTGGCCGTCTGGTGCAATGGCGGCAGAATGGATCCGGTAATTGGATCTGGCTTGATTGCGGCATGCAGCACTTTTGTGTCAAATTTCATTTTTTCTCCCTAATTGTGGATTAAAAATTCTTTTAAGTAAGAATAATGAGCAGGGATAATAATGCTATTTTTTTCTTTTTCCATTGATTTTTGAAGCTGTCTAGGAATGGCAATTTGTTCATTGATGACCGGTTCGACCACCTGAGGGAATTTACCTGGATGTGCTGTGGCCAGGGCAATACCCGTGAGATGTGCATTTACTTCCTGTCGGTATTTTTCTATACCTGATAGCCCTACTGCCGTGTGCGGATCAGTAAGATAATTTAATTTATCATTTGTGTATTGGATGGCATATTTCGTTTCATCATCCTGGAAACTCCAGCTGATAAGATCGCGTCGAACTTCGTTCACATTCTCATTATAAATTTTCAGGATACGATCAAAATTACTGGGCCTGCCCACATCCATGGCATTGGAAATAGTCTGTTTGGATGGCATACCATTGAATTCGCCTGTTTCTAAGTATTTGGGGAAAACATCATTGGCGTTTGTCGCGGCGATAAATTTTTCTACGGGCAGTCCCATATGCTTAGCAATGATACCCCCGGTAAGATTGCCGAAATTCCCACTGGGCACACTAAAAACAATGGGCTGATCGGTGTTGATCTGTTTCCAGGCCCAGGCATAATAGACGGATTGGGGCAGAAGGCGGGCAATATTGATGGAATTGGCAGAACTAAGAGAACGCCGTTGATTGACACTTTTATCAAGAAAAGCTTCCTTTACCATGTGCTGGCAATCATCAAAGCTGCCTTCTACTTCCAGGGCGGTTATATTGCCGCCGTAGGTGGTTAATTGCTGTTCCTGGATGGCGCTTACACGGCCCGAAGGGTAAAGGATTACAACTTGAATTCCATCCAGGCCAAAAAACCCGTTGGCTACAGCACTGCCTGTATCACCGGATGTGGCCACCAGTATTGTGATTTCTTCCGACAGCAAATGTTCCATACAGCGGGCCATGAATCTGGCAGCGAAATCTTTGAAAGCCATGGTTGGTCCATGAAATAACTCCAATACATAAATATCATCGATCAAACAAACCAGAGGGATATCAAAGGTAAAGGCAGCGTTACAAATTTCCATAAGTTCTGCGGAAGAAATGTTTTTAGATACAAAAGGCTGGATCATTTCAGCAGCCAGTTCACTATAGGTCATTTCCCTTTGGTAAAAAGAACGGTCAAACTCCGGGATTGATTCTGGAAGGTATAGCCCCCGATCAGGTGCCAAACCATGGAATAGCGCTTCCCTAAAACCAACAGCAGAACTGTGTTGGTTGGTACTGAAATACCGCACAGCCTTAGTCCAGTATTTCCGGGGGCTTCCTGTGAATGGGTGATGGATATGCGATACTGTTCAGACCGTTTTTCCTAAATGACTCCACCATAGCAATTCCAACTTTCCTGGATATTTCTTCGGAATCACTTAAGGCAAATAAGGCTGGCCCTGAACCAGAAATACCACAACCGATAGCGCCAGTATCCATAGCTGCCTGCTGGACTATATGGTAGCCAGGAATCAGTTCAGCACGTACTGGTTCAGCGAATAGATCTACCATGGATCGGCCCAGTAAATCAAAATCAGCTTCATGCAGTCCCAGGGTAAAACCTGCCAGATTCCCAGCCTGTTCAACAGCAGATTTTAAAGGTACCCGTTTTGGCAGCATCCTTCGAGCATCTTTGGTATTAACTGTAAAATCCGGCAGTATGGCGGTGCTGAATAAATTATCGGGGATGGGTAATTGCAAAATATCCAGGGGATCGTAGCTGCGGATCAGGATCATACCGCCTAATAGAGCCGGTGCAATATTATCGGCGTGAAAGCTTCCCGAAGCTACAGCCTCTCCAGCCATACCATGGATCAGCAAATCGTTCAGATTAAAAGGATTACCTAATAGTTCATTGACACCCACCAAAGCCGCCGCCGCACTGGCAGCACTGGAACCAATTCCACTGCCCGGCGGTATTCCTTTTTTAATTTTTATTTTAAATCCTTGTTGACTATCGACCGTATTTAAGAATGATAAGATTGCTTTTCCTGCTGTATTATTTTCAGCAGCAGTTGGTATTGAATCAGCTTTAATACCAGACATGACAATTTCGATACCCGGTTTCTCCTGGGTTTCAATGGTTAAATCATCTGATGGTTCAGCAATGGCATAGCCAATGCAGTCAAAACCGCAGGAAACATTTGCTACTGAAGCGGTTGCACGAACTCTAATTGATTTTTCAGGCATGGATATATCCTTTTTTTACCAGCAATTCTGCCATGAGGATGGCACCGCCGGCAGCACCTCGAACTGTATTATGTGAAAGGGCTACAAATCGAAAATCAAAAATTTTATCTTGGGCCAACCGGCCAATTGTAACAGCCATTCCATTTTCCAAATCGCGGTCCAATTTGGGCTGGGGTCGATTATTCTCATCGATATAGATGATTGGTCTTTCTGGGCCTGTTGGAAGATTTTCAATCTGTGGCAGCCCTTTGTATTCGTTCCAGATGGATTTGATTGTATCAATAGATATTTTTTTATCCTTGAATCGAATATATACCACAGCCAAATGGCCATCAATTACTGGCACTCTTGTGCAGGTAGCGGATATATTGATTCTGTCTGTGTTTTCAATGCCACCGTTTGTTATCTGGCCCAGTATTTTTAATGGTTCATTTTCGGTTTTTTCTTCTTCACCGCAAATATAGGGAATAACATTCTCCTCCATTTCAGGTGAGGAAATCGTAGCCTGTCCGCCGCCAGAGAGAGCTTGCAGTGTAGTGACTTGGACTTGGTCTACAGGAAAACCCGCTTCTTCCAAGGCGTGCAATGCAACCAGATAGGATTGAATGGAGCAGTTAGGTTTCACAGCTACAAATCCATTAGTTGGTAACCCGCGTCCGGATTGCTGAATCGGGATAATATCTGCATGACCAGGATTAATTTCCGGGATAATCATGGGTACATCATTGGTCCATCGATTTGCCGAACTATTACTGATTATGGGAAAACCGGCATTTGCATAATCAAATTCCAAATCCTGCGTTTCTTCCTTTCTTGGCAGGTCCATGGCAGAAAAAACACACTCCACATTTTTGGGAATGGTATCAAAATCCCGAACATTACGAACGATCAAATGATGAACAGTTGCGGGAATTGCACCCGGCATCAGCCAGTTTTGGCCCACTGCATCAGAATAATTTTTTCCCGCTGAACGAGGGGAAGCAGCCACGTCAACTATCTGGAACCAGGGATGATTATCCAGTAAACGAATATAATTCTGTCCAACCATCCCGGTGGCGCCCAAAACACTGACTTTGATTTTTTGATTCATGCTAACTCTTTATACATGCCTGGATATCCTGGAGCACACCCGCAGCGGTAACGGAGGCACCGGCACCGTATCCTTTGATCACCAGGGGTACATCATGATATCGTCTGGTTTTAAACAGGATGAAATTCTCACTTCCGCGCTGATGAAAAAACGGGCTTTTTTGATCCACGGCTTCCAGGCCGGCCTTGATCTTGTTTCCATCCCAGGATCCTATGTAGCGTAACACTTTCTGTTCAGCTACTGCTTTTTCAAGACGATCAAGGAAAAACGAATCAAAGTCGGCAAACTGATCTAAAAATTCATCCACAGACAAGTCCGAATCCAATGCTCCCGGTATCAAACTTTCCACGGATACATCATTCAGTTCCAATTCAGCCCCTGTTTCGCGGGCCAATATTAATATTTTTCTGGCCACATCCATGCCGTTTAAATCTTCCCTGGGATCCGGCTCAGTAAAACCTTTTTCCCTGGCATAACTGACCAGGGAACTGAAGGGAGTTTGACCATCAAAATTATTGAATAAATAACCTAGGGTGCCGGACAATATACCCTGGATCTCGATGATCTCATCTCCGACGGCCAGCAATCCCTGAAGCGTATTAATAATAGGCAATCCAGCACCCACATTGGTTTCATATCGAAAATGAACCTTGTGCTTCTGGGCTGATTCCCGGATAGACCAGTAATATTCCTGGTCCAGGGTATTGGCAATCTTATTTGCTGTGACCACTGAGAAACCCTTATCTATGATATCCAGGTATTTTTCTGCAATGCTTTGGCTGGCAGTACAATCAACAAATATTCTTTGGTTCGATCCTGTATTTGCATATTGTAGAAATTCATCCAATACGAAAGGAACGGAAGAATTCATTAAATCATCCTGGGCTGTGACCGGATTGATTGCGTTGTCACCCAGGAGCATTTTTTTACTGGTACTTAAAGCACGGATGCGTATGCCCTTAAGATTTTCCTGCCTGATGATATTTAACAGTTCACTGCCAATGGTACCCGCACCCACCAGGTAGATATCCAGCGAACTCTCTTTTTTTTCAAAAAATTCATTGTGCAAAACGCTCAAGGTATTTGAAACATCAGCATCATCTACAATGAAAGATATATTTCGCTCTGAAGATCCTTGTGCAATTGCGATGATACTGATGTTATGGCGGCCAAGGGTTGAGAAGACCCGACCGGAAACTCCCGGGTTTTGACGCATGCCTTCGCCAACTACAGCAACAAGTGATAATTTTTTTTCTAATTTGATTCTATCAATTTGTTTGTGTTTAATTTCAGTTTCGAACTCAGTTTTTAATGCCCTCAATGCAGCAGCATTATACTTTGGCTTTATGGCAAAGCAGACAGAATGTTCACTGAATGCCATTGAGATCAGGATTATATTAATGCTCTCATTTGCTAAAGAGGAAAAAATACGTCCTATGGTACCTTTCAAACTCACCAGACCAGCTCCTTGAAGCAGCACAAGCGAGATATTGGATAAGGATGATATTCCCACAACAATCTCATCTAAATTTGCACGGTCTTTGCCGATCCTAGTACCTGGTTGTCCTGGATCAAATGTATTTTTGATATAAATGGGTATATTTTTGTAAAGGGCTGGTATCATGGAAGGGGGAAATATGACTTTTGCCCCAGCGTGGGCCAATTCCATTGCCTCCTCATAGGTCATGGTTGGAACAGTTTTTGCTTGCTTTACAATATTAGGATCTGCGGAAAGAATCCCATCGACATCGGACCAGATTTCAATCAATTGTGCGTTCAATGCGGCACCAAAGATGGAAGCAGTATAATCTGAACCGTTTCGGCCCAATGTTGTTGTTTTCCCATTTTCAGTGGCTCCCAAGAAACCGGTGATTACCTGGACTTTGGTACGCTCTTTGCAATAAGTACGGATGCGGTCGTATGATTGCCGATAATGCACATATGCGTGCCCAAAATTGTTATCGGTTAATATGACATTTCTTGCATCTAACTGTTCTGCCGCAATTCCAATATGAGATAAATACTTAGCTATAATTGTTGTTGATAATAATTCACCATATGACAGAATTTTGTCCTGTAGTTGGGATGAAAGCTGTTTTGCTTTTGCGATCGATGACAGATCTGATTCCAATTGTGAAAAATATTCATCAAGATGACATTGATCATTAATCTCAACCTGTAAACATAAATCTTGTATACATTTCCTGTGTCTTTTGACCAGGGACGTCAACATTGGATCTTTGGGCTTACCTGATGCTACTGTTTCTGCAAGATTTTTCAATGTATCTGTGACGCCACCCAAAGCAGAAATCACAATGACTAAATCGTCATCTTTATTCTTATCCTTGACAATATTGGCCACATGACGGATTTTTTCTGCATCTGCGATAGATGATCCGCCAAACTTTATTATTTTTAATGCCAACGCCTGCCTCTTTTAATAATCCAATATATAGATAAATATAACTTTAGAAATTAAGTAAACTATAGATTGTAAATCAGTTCAAAATTCAGGTTAGAATAAGGCTATCTCCCCTGATTTAATATCAATACTGCCAGTTATTCTGCTTTATTCGAATTAGAATGGGCATACATATTCTGTAACCAGTTATTAAAAAAGAGAGTTCCGTGGATGTCCCAGCATTTAACGGGATCGTTATTGGGATCATTATTTGGAAAATAGTTTACAGGAATATCTATTTCCATTTCGTTTTTTATATCACGATGGTATTCTTTAGACAATGTATCCGCATCATATTCAAAATGATTAAAATTATAATATTCATTATGTGTTTTACTGGCAATAAGACATGGACCGGATTCCTCAGAATACAATAGTAACTCTAAATCCGGGTCCGCATCAATATCATCCTTTCTTACTCCTGCAAACCTAGAGACTGGTATTTTGATTGTACCACTTAAACCATCCATTAGATTTGCACCAGGATTAATAATTTCATGATCATAAACCCCTGAAAATTTCTTTTCATATAGAATTTTTTCAATTCCGTAGAAATAATATAGTGCCACGTTCGCACCCCAGCATATGTAGTAAGATGAACTGGTTTTGTCCCTGGCCCATTGTATTATTTGGGTTAACTCATCCATATATAAAACAGATTCGAAAGGTAAGGTTTCTACCGGAGCACCAGTACAGATAAATCCCTGAAAATTTTCTGAGAGCACATCATCAATAATTTTATAATTTGCTTCCAGGTATCCAGGATCAGAATTCTTGGACTGATAGGTGGCAGTCCGGAGAAAAGTAAATTCCAAACCGTAATCATTTTGACCCAGACTTTTTTGCAATTGATTTTCCGTCTCAACTTTATTTGGCATGAGATTTAAGATAGCAATTTTCATGAACTGCTCCAGCTGGATAGTGCTATCAAAGCTCGGCCCCGATAGCACTATCCCTATATTTTAGTCTTTTTATTAACTGCTTTTTGCCTTTTCCAGGGCCTGACCAATGTCTGCTTTTATATCATCTATATTTTCCAGGCCGACGGAAATACGAACCAGGTCATCTGTAACACCAGATGCCAACTTTTCTTCATCGCTTAACTGCTGGTGTGTAGTCGAATTAGGATGAATTACCAGTGTTTTTGCATCGCCAACATTTGCCAGGTGGCTGGCCAGCTGCACGCTATTAATAAAGGTTTTCCCAGCCTCCATTCCACCGGCAATACCAAAAGAGAGTACGCCGCCGAAACCGTTGGTGAGATACTTGGAAGCAGTTTCATGGGATGGATGATCTGGCAACCCGGGGTAACTCACCCAATTCACATTACTCTGGTCCTGCAGCCATTTGGCCAGTTCCATGGCATTATCCACATGGCGCTGAGCTCTTAAGGAGAGTGTTTCCAGTCCCTGCAGCAACAGAAAAGAACCAAATGGATGTTGTGCAGGCCCAAAATCACGCAGACCTTCCACACGTGCCCGGATAATAAAAGCTACATTTGCACCAACGACTCCATCTGGACCAAAGGCTTCCCAGAAATTCAGGCCATGGTAGCCAGGAGATGGAGAAGTGAATTCAGGGAAGCGTCCATTATCCCAGGGAAATGTACCAGCATCGACGATCACTCCGCCAATGGTATTGCCGTGACCGCCAATCCATTTAGTAGCAGAATGAACAACTATATCAACACCGAAATCAAATGGCTTGTTGATGTATCCGGCCATACCAAACGTGTTATCGACAACCACTGGTACACCGTGCTTCTTGGCAATATTGGATATTGCATCATAGTCAGGGACACTGTATTTGGGGTTGCCAATGCTTTCGAGATATATGGCTTTTGTATTGTCATCAATCAAAGATTCAATGGATGATGGATCATCCCCTTCAGCAAAACGTACATCAATTCCAAGCCGTGGAAATGACACCTTAAACTGGTTATAGGTTCCACCATACAGATAACTGGATGAGACAATGTTGTCTCCTGCCTTGGCAATTGTCTGCAAAGCCAGAAATTGTGCCGCTTGCCCACTGGATGTTGCCAATGCAGCTACACCACCTTCTAAGGCAGCCATTCGCTGTTCAAAAACATCCGTCGTTGGATTCATAATCCGGGTGTATATGTTACCAAATTCTTTCAGCGCAAAAAGATTTGCTGCATGATCGGTATCATTAAAGGTATACGATGTAGATGCAAAGATAGGTACTGCCCGTGCATTTGTTCCGGCTGCCGGTTCCTGACCAGCATGAATCTGCAGGGTATCAAAGTTTTGAGATAATTCACTCATAGAGAGCTCCTTTATTAATTTATCAGTTGGGGTTGGTTGTGCGGTGAGGTATAGGTTGGTATGGAAATTTCAAGCTATGAAAATATATAAAAATTAAATAGGATAAGATTCAGCATTGCATGCTCTTATCTTTCCCTGGAAATAAATCAGGGCAGGAATTAGCACCTAGGAATTATTTTCCTGGTTGCTAAGGTATCATGGGGCCTGTGCCCTCAACCTTTCTGGATAAAATCCTGTGCTGAATTTTCAAAAAACAATAGAAGGCACCAATACTATTGAAGATGCAATAAAAAAGTCAAGTTAATAAATAATAAGAGAGTTTAATAATTATATAATTACGTGACAATCTATACATAATTATTTATATTGTGATCAATATACTTAAAATATTAAATTATATAGATTAACTGATTTAACTGGATTTGAACAAGATTTGTGTATTAATACAATACATACGCTATTCATAATATCTAATGACTGTTTATCTTGAAGACACTTATTTTAGTTTCAATGTACCCATCTGATGATAATAATGAGTAAAATTTTCTGGCTGCAGAGTAAAGTTTAATAGAAAGCCCAAAAGGTAGCAGCCCTGGAGTTATTGAATGAAAATGAAAGTAGATAAAATAGATGTGCGGAATATTTTCCTATAAAGGAAGAAGCTATACCTGGTCAGAACTTAAGGACTCTGTTGATCTGATTGGTTACCGGGGCCCGGATAATTCCCACTATAATACAATTGCCGATAATGTATTATTTGCTTTCCACCGATTGGCAATTGTAGGTACCACTGAGTCTGGTGATCAGCCCATGAAACACCCTCAGGATGAATCATTGACTTTGATTTGTAATGGGGAGATATATAACTACAAAGAAATTGCTGAAAGATATGACTTCAACTTAACAACTGGCTCGGACTGCGAAATTATTCTATACCTGTATCAGAAATTTGGTATAGAAAGAACAATAAAGGAACTTGATGGTGTTTTTATGTTTGTACTCCATGATGCATCATCTGGTCAGTTATTTGCATCCAGGGATCCCATAGGAGTGCGGCCGGGATTTATTGGAATGAAAGAAGATGAACTGTTTATAGCTTCCGAAGCGAAACCCCTGGTTCAATTATGTGAAACTGTTTTGCCTTTCCCTCCTGGAACCTGGTGGTGCTCCGATGCGCCAAAGACATTTAACCGCTATTTTACCTACAATGGTGCTATGATCCGGGAAAAGGATGAAGATGCTATTTGCAAACAGATCAGGATCCTGCTGACCAATGCTGTAAAAAAACGCCTCATGGCGGAAAGAGAGATCGGCTGCCTCTTGTCTGGCGGGCTTGATTCAAGTCTAATAACGAGTCTGGTGTCTCGTTACAACAACGGTCAAAAGCTAAATACGTTTTCAATCGGGATGCCCGGCAGTGTGGATCTGGAGTATGCGCAAATCGTGGCTGATTTCCTAGGCACAAAGCATCACCAGATCGAAATTTCTGAAAAAGATTTCCTGGATGCCATTGAGACTGTTATCTATAATATTGAATCCTATGACACCACAACGGTGAGAGCCAGTGTCGGGAATTACCTGATTTCCAAGTATATCAGCGAAAATACTGACTGCAAAGTTATTTTCAACGGTGACGGCAGTGATGAAGTCTGCTGCGGATATGTATATTTGAAACATGCACCCTCTCTTGAAGAGTTGCAAAGCGAAAGCGAGCGGCTGGTAGAAGAATTACACTATTTTGATGTATTAAGATCGGATCGCAGTATCAGTTCCAATGGATTAGAAGCGCGAACCCCCTTTTTGGACAAGGCCTTTGTTAAATATTATTTATCGATTCCGGCTGAGATGAAAAAGTTTGATGGGGAACAAACATTAGAAAAATACCTGCTCAGGAAAGCATTTGATAGCCAGGGCCTATTGCCGGATGAGGTTCTCTGGAGACGTAAATGCGCTTTTTCAGATGGAGTCAGTTCGCAAAAAAGGTCATGGCATAGAATCATTCAAACTTTTGTTGATCAAATGATCAGCGATGAAGAATTTTTTCGGGAAAGGGAATTGTTCAAGCATTGTACGCCCCAATTAAAAGAAAGTTATTATTATCGAAAAGTGTTTCATGGCTGTTTCGGAGACAGAGGGGAATTAATTCCCCATTTCTGGATGCCCAAATGGACCAATTCGGTAGACCCTTCGGCCCGGGAGTTGACGAATTATAAAGAATAACATATTAAACCAAACTAATGTTATAATTAAATAAGTTTACTGTTTGACAGAAAAAATTAAATGTTTACTATTAGGGATATACAAAAATGAGATTACTGAGTTTTCATAAAAGCTCGGCAAGAAATAATGGACAAAAACATAATAGGTAACTGCAGCGCCGCGGCCACAAATCTTTTCGGGATTCGTGGAAGTGTAATCGTTTGTTCACCAGTTATTCTTTTACCGTCCATTTTTCAGTACCTAAACATTTTAATACTGGTACTTATTATTACTATCGCCGTTCTGGTCGCCTAGGAAGAAGTAAAAAAATTCAGGCGGTGCGAACGGTGAGTGAGACTCTCCCCGAATAATCATCCCCATCCCTGAATCATGTGAACCGGCAGCCGGAATTGGCAGAATCATTCTCGTGATATTCATTATCATGTGAAAAAAGGGACCTGATGAGATCAGACCAAATAAAAAAAGGATATGAACATGCCCCGCACCGGAGCCTGCTTCGGGCCACGGGTGTGATTCAGTCTGAAGACGATTTTCAGAAACCATTTATTGGTATTGCCAATTCCTATATCGATTTGATCCCGGGGCATGTTCACCTCCAGGATTTTGGGAAGATAGCCAAAAAAGTTATCCGTGAATCTGGCGGTGTTCCCTTTGAATTCAATACCATAGGTGTGGATGATGGTATTGCCATGGGGCACATCGGTATGCGCTATTCGCTGGCCAGTCGAGAACTAATCGCTGACAGCGTTGAAACTGTGGTTGAAGCACATAGGCTGGATGGCCTCATGTGTATTACCAATTGTGACAAGATTGTCCCAGGAATGCTAATGGCGACAGTGCGCTTGAATATTCCAACTATTTTTGTATCTGGAGGCCCCATGAAAGCGGGACAATTGAATGGACAGAAAGTTGATTTAATTTCTGTTTTTGAAGGTGTTGGCCAAGTGAAGACTGGAGCGATCTCGGAAGACGATTTGTCTGAATTGGAAAAGGAAGGATGTCCGACCTGTGGGTCCTGTTCTGGTATGTTTACAGCGAATTCCATGAACTGTCTCATGGAGGCGTTGGGAATTGCACTACCTGGTAATGGTTCTATTTTAGCAGTCGATGAAGGTCGTATGGAATTGGTTAAGGAAGCAGGTATCCGTATTGTAGATCTGGTTCATCAAAATATTAAACCGCGTGACATCATCACAAAAGAAACAATCAGAAATGCATTTACTTTGGACATGGCTATGGGCGGCAGTACCAACACTGTTTTACATACATTAGCTATCGCAATAGAAGCGGGGATTGATTTTGATTTGGAAGAATTGAATACCCTATCCCGGAAAACACCTTATCTGTGCAAGGTTAGCCCTGCCACAAGGGATGTCCACATGGAAGATGTGGATCGTGCCGGTGGCATCTCAGCGATATTGAGTGAATTATCAAAAAAGGATAACCTTCTGAATTTGGATTGTTTAACTGTTACTGGACAATCCCTGGGTAGAAATATTAAGGATGCTTCTATAAAAGATCAAACTGTGATACGGGCAATTGATGAACCATATTCAAAAGAAGGCGGACTTGCTATCCTATTTGGTAATTTGGCTCCCAAAGGATCTGTAGTGAAAACCGGCGCCGTAGATCAATCCATGCTAACCCACCTTGGACCGGCCCGCATCTATGATTCTCAGGAAGCAGCATTGTCAGGAATTCTAAGCCATGAGGTTCAAGAGGGGGATGTGGTTGTGATACGAACGGAGGGCCCAAAAGGTGGCCCAGGTATGCCGGAAATGTTATCTCCAACAAGCGCCATTATGGGAATGGGATTGGGAGATAAAGTTGCCTTAATCACGGACGGCCGGTTTTCAGGAGGTACGCGGGGAGCTTGTATCGGGCACATTTCACCGGAAGCGGCGGATGGGGGACCTATCGCAGTACTTCAGGATGGAGATATTATCAATATCAACATTCCTGAAAGAACATTGAATGTGGATTTGAGCGATCAGGAAATCCAGGATCGTTTGAGGGAATTACCCCCTTTTACACCAAAAATAACTCACGGCTATCTGGGTCGCTATGCTCGGATGGTTACATCAGCAAATGAAGGAGCAGTACTAAAATAAAGAGGACTTTAAATGAGAGGATCACAAAAAAAATTGTCCGGCGCAGAAATTATCTGGGAATGTCTTATTCAGGAAGGTGTAGATGTGGTATTCGGTTACCCGGGGGGTGCTATTTTGCATACCTATGATGCACTGAATAAATATAGTGAAAAAATTCACCATGTATTAGTGCGTCATGAACAGGGAGCTACCCACATGGCAGATGGTTATGCGCGAGCCAGTGGAAAAGTTGGTGTTGCAATGGCTACTTCTGGACCAGGTGCTACAAACATGATTACTGGTATGGCAACAGCCATGATGGATTCATCACCAATTGTTTGTATTACTGGCCAAGTTCCCAGCCCCTTTATTGGCAGTGATGCATTCCAGGAGATTGATATTACCGGAGCATCAATCCCAGTATCCAAACATAGTTATCTGGTGATGAATATTAACGATTTAGCCACTACGATACGGGAAGCATTTTATGTGGCTAGATCCGGTAGACCCGGCCCTGTTCTTATTGATATTCCTAAAGATATTCAAAATGAAACAACAGATTTTATTTATCCGGAAGAGGAGTTAAACCTTCCAGGTTACCAACCACCCGAGGATGTTTCGGAAGAATATATCAGTAAATTTGCATCGCTAGTGAATGATGCAGAAAAACCTGTTATTTTAGCAGGTCATGGAGTTTTATTATCAAATGCATCTCGTGAAGTGATGGAACTTGCTGAAAAATCATCTATCCCCATTGCTACTACACTTTTAGGAATAGGAGGTGTCCCCGACAGTCATCAGCTTGTATTGGGCATGATGGGAATGCATGGTGGATCTTGGGCAAATCACGCAATTCAGGATGCTGATCTTCTCATCGCTTGTGGTATGCGATTCGATGATCGTGTTACAGGGAACTTGAAAACCTACTCACCAAATTCCAAAAAAATTCATATTGAAATAGACCCTTCTGAAATTAATAAAAACGTCAAAGTTGATTTAGCAATTCATGCTGATTTGGGAACTGTTTTAAGACATGTAAATCCGCACATTAAGAAAATGGTACGTAATGATTGGCTTGATATTATATCCGGTTGGCATCACGACTCGAAACAAAGAGATATACTTAATTTGAAATCAGATAAATTGCACGCAGCTCAAGCAATTAGGAAAATTTGGGAAGGCACAAAAGGTGATGCATTAATAGTATCAGATGTTGGCCAGCATCAAATGCTGGAAGCTCAGTATTATAAACATAATGATCCCCGGACATTATTGACATCCGGTGGGCTGGGTACAATGGGGTTTAGTTTACCGGCTGCCATTGGTGCTAGTTTCCATGAAAAAGACAGAGGAATATGGGTAATTGTCGGCGATGGAAGTATTCAGATGACAATAATGGAATTGGGAACAGCTATACAAGAGAACGTCAATATAAATATTGCTATTATCAATAATGGTTACCTTGGAATGGTACGACAATGGCAGCAAATGTTTTATAATGCACGATATGTAGAAACTCCAATTTCCAGCCCGGATTATGTAAAATTGGCAGAAGCCTATGGTATACAAGCATATCGAGTTGATTCTCTAGAAAATGTAATACCAACCATGGAAAAAGCACAAAAAAATGCAGGCCCTTCGCTCATAGAGTTTAAAGTAGAAGAACATGAAGTGGTTTATCCAATGGTACCGGCAGGTGCAGATCTACATGACATGATACAAAGGCCATTCAGCGATGTATATGAGAACGGTCAAATAGTCGAAAAGGAAACAGCAAAATGAAACAAACATTAATAACTCTAGTGGAAAATAAACCAGGCGTTTTGAATCGAATTTCCAGTTTATTCCGTAGGAGAAACTTCAATATTGAAAGTTTAGTTGTGGGGCACAGTGAAACTGACGGAGTAAGCCGTATGACAATTGTAGCAAATGAACCGGATGCCAGTAAAAGAGGAAATATATATTTTAGTCTTCTGAAATTGGTCAATGTAATTGCTGTGAAAGATGTATCCAGCCTTCCTTGTGTTGCCAGGGAATTCATTTTAATTAAATTAAATACAAGCCCGGAACAATTGAATGAAGTGAACTCTGTTGTAAAAAAATACAGTGCCAGAATTGTGGATATGGGAAATGAAACGGTTATTATTGAGGCAACAGAGGAAGAACATATTATTAATGAATTAATTGATAACCTCATGCCATTTGAAATAACAGAAATTATGCGAACAGGAAAAATAGCTATGCGTCGTGGTAGAACACATAAAGTCAGCTCTGATAAAATTAATGCAGCACCAGATGATATAGAATGGAGACCTGAACAAATTAGTGCTTATCAAAACTAAAACTCAAAAATGATAATTAAGTAAAGGAACTATTATTATGAAGCAAACAATTATTACCTATGTAAAAGATGAGCCTGGGGTACTTAACAGGATTGCTAGACACTTTTATAGATTAAATTATAACATTGAAAGTATTGCAGCTGGCAGGAGTGAGATAAGAGGTATTACACGATTAACAATTGTGTGTAATCATACCGATCATTATAACCAATCTCTTATTAATAATCACTTGGAAGACTTGGATACAGTTTTGGATGTAAAAGACATTTCAAATGTTCCCAGTATTTTGAGAGAACACGCTTTAGTAAAATTAAAGCCCGGAGAAAAAGGTATGTCTTTATTGAACGATTTAGTTAGTGAAAAAGGTGTAAAAATTATTGATAACGATAATTCTATTTGTATTGTGGAAGCTACAGGTGAAGTTGAAGAAGTTGAAAATCTAATTAAGCAACTTAAACAATTTGAAATTTTAGAAATAATGCGTTCAGGAAAAGTAGCAATGGTTAAAGTTGATCAAGATGAACATCGGGTTGAAATAGAAGAAAAGAAAAAGCAAAAAAGTTGGGCAACCCAACAAATCAGTGATGCCTTATATTGATTGAAATTAAAAATCGGAGAAAAAAGTGAAAGAACTGGAAATAAACGGATTTAAGGAAAAAATTGTTGAAAGATCAGATTACCCAATTGATAGGTGTAAGAAAATTCTGGAAAATGAAGTAACTGCAATTTTAGGATACGGTCCACAAGGGTATGGCCAAGGGTTAAATATGCGCGATCAGGGCTTTAATGTAATCCTGGGACTGCGTCGAGGATCCAGTTGGGAAAAAGCAGTGAAAGATGGTTGGGTAGAAGGCCAAAACCTATTTGAAATTGATGAGGCAACTCAACGGGGTAGCATTATCCAATTTCTCTTATCGGATGCAGGGCAAATACAAGCTTGGCCCACAGTGAAAGAAAACTTGAACGAAGGTAATGCCCTTTATTTTTCACATGGATTTGGCGTGGTGTTTCATGATGACACGGGCATTATTCCGCCAGATAATGTAGATGTTATTCTCGTTGCACCAAAAGGGAGCGGACTTACGGTTCGTACCCATTTCCAAGCTGGCCGAGGGATTAACTCTTCTTTTGCAATTCACCAGGATTATACAGGAAGAGCAAAAGAACGATGTGTTGCCACTGCATTTGCCATTGGTTCCGGACATTTATTTGAAACGACTTTTACAAAGGAAGTCCACAGTGATTTGACTGGTGAACGGTGTGTATTAATGGGACTTCTTCAAGGTGCATTTTTAGCACAATATGAAGTCTTACGCGAGCATGGACATTCCCCATCCGAAGCCTATAATGAAACCATTGAAGAAGCATTACAAAGTCTTTATCCACTTGTTGCGGAAAATGGTATGGACTGGATGTATGCCAATTGCTCCACAACCGCGCAGCGCGGGGCTTTGGACTGGGCACCCAAATTCCGTGATACCTTAAAGCCGGTTATTGAAGAATGTTATCAAAAAGTGATCAGTGGGGAAGAGGCCAAGCGTGCTATCGAATCCAATTCAAAGTCGGATTACCGGGATACACTGGAAAAAGAGTTGGCAGCGGTCAATAGCCAGGAAATGTGGGTTGCTGGTAAAGAATTGCGCCAATTGCGACCGGAGAATCTTTAGGTTATTTCACAAAACAAAATGAAGGAAACCAAATTAACGATTCTTCCTGGTGATGGAATTGGTCCGGAAGTGATGGACGCTGCCTTGGCCGTATTAGATGTGGTGGGAAATCAATTTAACCTGAAATTTGAACTGCAGACGGAATTAATTGGCGGAGCTTCATTGGATGTGTGCGGAGAGCCTATTACGGACGCTGTTTTGGAAAAGTGCAAAGAGTCAGACGCAGTACTCTTGGGTGCGGTAGGAGGCCCAAAATGGGACGGTTTATCGCAGGAGAAAAAACCGGAAAAAGGATTGTTACGTCTTCGGGAATCATTGGGCTTGTTTTCTAATCTACGCCCAGCGACTGTATACAAATCCTTAGCAGGTGCTTCATCCTTAAAAGAAGATGTAATAATAGGATCTGATATATTGGTAGTTCGCGAATTGACAGGTGGAATTTATTTTGGAAAGCCCAGAGGTTATAATCATGAAGAAGGATACAATACCCTGCGCTATACAAGAGTTGAAGTGGAACGAATTGCAAAGGTCGCTTTTGAGCTGGCGGAAAAGCGTAATGGCCATGTTACTTCCGTGGATAAAGCCAATGTTTTGGATAGTTCCCAATTCTGGCGGAACGTAATTCATGATGTGCACCAGCAATATAACCATATTTCTCTAAAAGACATGTATGTGGATAATGCCGCCATGCAATTGGTCCGGGATCCGAAACAGTTCGATGTCATTGTTACGCAAAACATGTTTGGAGATATTTTAAGTGATATCACAGCCATGATCACTGGCAGCCTGGGTATGCTACCGTCAGCCAGTGTTGGAGAAAACCATGCTCTTTACGAACCTGTTCATGGTACAGCACCGGAAATTGCCGGGCAGAATAAAGCAAATCCCATTGCCATGATCAGTTCTGTAGCCATGATGCTGGAAATAACAATGGATCTTCCCCAGGCTGCTAAGCATGTAAATGCAGCCATTGAATCTGTACTGAATGCGGGATTTAGTACATC
>DKQR01000106.1:19236-28230 GCA_002471805.1 Fidelibacterota bacterium UBA7303
GAAAAATATAGAACATGCTGAGACAGAACCAGCTCAGGAATTGGTGAAGGAATGATTATGAGTGAAAAAATTATTATTTTTGATACAACATTACGTGATGGAGAGCAGGCACCGGGCGCTTCTTTAAACGTATTTGAAAAAGTGGAAATCGCGAAACAAATGGAACGATTAAATGTGGACGTAATAGAAGCAGGGTTCCCGGTTTCATCCCAGGCGCAGTTTGAGGCAGTTCAGCGAATTGCCGATTCGGTGGGGACTATTATTGCTGGTTTGGCCCGGACAGTTGATGCCGATATTAACGCCTGTCAAAAGGCATTGAATGGTGCAGACCGATCCCGTATTCATACCTTTATTGGCACATCCGATATTCATCTGAAGGGGAAGTTTGGGGCAGATCGGTACGGAAAATCCTTGAAAGAAAAAAGGAAAACTATTTTAAAGATGGCCTGTGATGCGGTCCAGCATGCCAAGACATTTACGAATGATGTAGAATTTTCTCCTGAAGATGCCGGGCGCACTGATATTGGTTACTTAGCTGAAATTGTGGAAGCGGTAATTGATGTTGGAGCGACAACAGTGAATATTCCAGATACAACTGGATATACTATGCCAGAAGAATTCAGCGCCAAGATTGTAGAATTAAGAAACAAGGTAACCAATATTGACCAGGCTGTGATCAGTGTCCATTGCCACAATGACCTTGGCCTTGCTGTGGCCAATTCACTCGGTGCAATCGCTAATGGGGCCCGGCAGGTAGAATGCACCATTAATGGAATCGGTGAGCGTGCAGGTAATGCAAGTATGGAAGAAATCGTTATGGCTCTTAACGTGCGCTCCAATTATTGGGATTATTACACCAATATTAAAACTGAGGAAATATATAACACCAGCCGCATGGTTTCCGGGTTTACAGGCATGCTGGTGCAGCCAAATAAAGCTATAGTTGGGGAGAATGCTTTTGCTCATGAATCTGGAATCCACCAGGATGGTATGCTGAAAAACAGGGATACCTACGAGATTATGACCCCGGAATCTGTTGGAATAATAAACAATAAAATTGTTCTAGGTCGTCATTCAGGACGTCACGGACTTTCAGTACGGTTTAAGGCATTAGGCTATGAAGTGGCCGAGGAGGAAATGGGTCATCTCTATGAACGTTTCCTGGAACTGGCAGATAAGAAAAAAGAAATTTACGATGAAGATCTGCGCGTACTGATGGGGGATGAGGCCGAAAGCGATCAAGGGTTTTACAACCTAGATTATCTTCATGTCAATCTCGGAACAACCACTATTGCCACAGCCACGGTTCGTATTAATAGCGAGGGGAAAACCTTTGAGGAATCGGCCACCGGAGATGGTCCGGTGGATGCCTGTTTCAGAGCAATTAATCGTGCTATTGATTTCCAGAGCCAGACTAAATTGGAGCATTACCAGGTTCGTTCCGTCACGGCGGGCAAAGGTGCCCTGGGAGAAGTCACCGTTCGCCTAAAAATTAATGGAAGTGCTTATACCGGCAAAGGTATATCTACAGATACTATTAGAGCCAGTGCAAAATCGTACCTGCAGGCCTTGAATCATTATGAAGCCATGAAAGATATGAACGAAATTTTTGAAACGATCAGTGAAACAGTGTAATACAGTGTGAATATGGCCGGAAAAACATTATACGATAAACTTTGGGAGAACCACCTAGTTCGAGAAAACGAAGATGGTACAAGTTTACTTTATATAGACCGCCATCTCATTCATGAAGTAACGTCTCCTCAGGCATTTGAAGGGCTGCGATTATCAGGAAGACAACTATGGCGAGCTGAAACAAATGTTGCTGTTCCAGACCATAACATTCCAACGAAGGATCGGGAAAAAGGCATTATCGATCCTATTTCAAAATTACAAGTAGATACTTTAGGCCTTAATTGTGACTCCTTCCAGATCAAGGAGTTCAAAATGGAAAACCCAAATCAGGGAATTGTTCACGTCATCGGTCCAGAGCAGGGCCTGACATTGCCAGGCATGACAATAGTGTGCGGAGATTCCCATACCTCAACCCATGGTGCCTTGGGTGCCCTGGCTTTTGGGATTGGGACATCGGAAGTTGAACATGTATTAGCCACCCAGTGCCTAATACAGAAAAAATCAAAAAATATGTTGATTCAGGTAAACCGTCGATTGAAACCGGGTGTAACAGCGAAAGATATGATTCTTAGCATCATTGGAAAAATCGGTACAGCAGGCGGGACTGGTTATGTCATCGAATTCTCTGGAGAAGCGATTCAATCGTTATCAATGGAAGGCCGCATGACCATTTGCAATATGGCCATCGAAGCGGGAGCACGAGCCGGTATGATCTCAGTGGATGAGACAACCTTGAATTACGTTCGAGGAACACCCTTTTCTCCAAAAGGTGATTTGTTGCAAAAAGCGAATGACTATTGGAAGACACTGCATAGTGATGATAATGCAGTCTTTGATAAAACACTGGAAATAGATGCAACAGAAATCAACCCAATGGTGACCTGGGGAACATCGCCCGATATGGTTATAGATGTAGATGGCTCAATTCCTTATTCAAAAAATGGATCTGTTAAACCGGCATTGGATTATATGGGCTTAGATCAAGGAACAGCCATCAAAGAGATCGCATTAGATAAAGTTTTTATTGGTTCCTGCACCAATTCAAGGATCGAAGATCTGCGGGAAGCGGCCGAAATTGTTAAAGGGGAAAAAGTGGCTGAATCAATAAAACTGGCCATGGTTGTCCCTGGGTCAGGTCCAGTTAAACAACAGGCGGAACAGGAAGGTCTGGACCTAATATTTTTGAATGCTGGGTTTGAATGGCGGGAACCTGGCTGTTCCATGTGCTTGGCCATGAATGCCGATCAACTGGCTTCGGGTGAACGCTGTGCGTCCACATCGAACCGCAACTTTGAAGGCCGGCAAGGCAGGGGCGGAAGAACCCATCTGGTAAGCCCAGCCATGGCAGCAGCAGCAGCTATAAAGGGCCATTTTGTGAATGTGACCACAGATTGGAAATATTAAGGTGGAAAAATTTCAAATATTTACCGGTATAGTTGCACCTTTGGATCGAACCAACATTGATACAGATGCTATCATACCAAAACAATTTTTAAAATCAATTTATCGTACCGGATTTGGCCCCAACCTTTTCGATGAATGGCGGTATCTTGATTATGGGGAACCAGGAAAAGATTGCAGCAATCGCCTGTTGAACCCGGATTTTGTTTTAAACCAAGACCGTTACAAAAACGCATCTATCTTATTGACACGGGATAATTTTGGGTGTGGATCGAGCCGCGAGCATGCTCCCTGGGCCCTGGCTGATTATGGGTTCAAGACCATTATTGCAGAGAGTTTTGCTGACATATTTTATAACAATTGTTTCAAGAATGGCATCCTGCCCATCACACTGGGTAAAAAAGAAATCCAATCTCTTTTTGAAAAAACTGCTCAGGAACATGGGTTTGCTTTAAAGGTGAGTTTGAAAGACTCAACCCTATCAGATCCCTCAGGGCGAAAGATAAAATTTGAATTGGAAGAGTTCCGAAAAGATGCGTTATTAAAAGGGTTGGATGAGATCGGGATAACACTATCCAATAGTGCAGAGATTAAATCGTTTGAATCAAGTCACCAACAATCGCAGCCATGGCTTTTTACAACATTATGAAAGAAAAACAAAAAATGATCGAGTTATTTGATACCACTTTACGGGATGGAACGCAAGGAGAAAGTGTGAACCTGTCCGTTGATGATAAACTGAGAATTGCAGTAAAGCTGGATGAATTTGGCATTAATATCATTGAAGGCGGTTGGCCCGGGAGCAATCCTAGAGACCAAGAATTCTTCATACGTTCAAGGGAATTGAATCTGCAACAGGCACAAATTTGTGCATTTGGATCGACAGCACGGTGGCCGGATAAAATTAAATCTGATGCAAACCTGAACGCATTGCTCCAAGCAGAAACTCCGGTGGTAACGCTTTTTGGAAAAACCTGGCAACTTCATTCCGAAAATGGACTCGGATTGAAGGAAGATGAAAATGCTGAACTCATTGAACAATCCGTGGCCTTTTTGGTTAAGGAAGGGAAGCGGGTTATTTTTGATGCAGAACATTTCTTCGATGGCTATAAAAAATCTCCTTCTTTTGCCATTAAAATGCTGACTGCCGCTCAAAAGGGTGGCGCGGATACATTGGTGCTTTGCGATACAAATGGTGGTTCCCTGCCAGAATTTATCGGTCAAGCAACAAAAGATATTGTGCGACGATTCGATAGAAAAATCGGGATTCATGCCCACAATGATAGTGGTTTGGCTGTAGCAAATACATTAATGGCTGTTGCAGCAGGTGTTTACCATGTTCAGGGAACGATCAATGGTGTTGGAGAACGGTGCGGAAATGCAAATCTGGGGACAATCATTCCCAACCTGGTTTTAAAAATGGATCAGAAAACAATGCAGCCAGTCCAATTGGAGAGATTGACGCCGTTGGTCCATTTTGTATATGAACTCATGAATCTGCATCCCAATGACCAGGCATCATATGTCGGCAAATCAGCTTTCGCCCATAAGGGTGGTATCCATGTGAGCGCAGTCATGAAAGATAGCCGAATGTATGAACACATTGACCCTAAAAAAGTGGGCAACCATCAGCGTGTTCTGGTATCTGATCTTTCCGGGAAAAGCAATATCCGCTTTAAAGCAAATGAACTAAATGTAGCCTTAAACGGGGATAAAGATTTAACCAAAGATCTGGTGAGTCATATCAAATCCCTAGAGCATGAAGGCTATCAGTTTGAAGGGGCGGAAGCATCCTTCGAACTCATGCTCAGGGAACGCAATGGTACCTTCAAGCCATACTTTGATGTGGTGGATTCCAGGGTAAATGTCAATTATGATAAGTCCGGTCACAATAGAGCAGATGCAATGCTGAAAGTAATTGTGGATGATGAAATCGAACATACGGCAGCAGATGGTGTTGGTCCCGTAGATGCATTGAACAATGCCCTGAAAAAAGCGCTGGTTCGATTTTACCCTGAATTAAAAGAAGTGAAATTGACTGATTATAAAGTTCGAGTTTTAAATGAACAGGATGGGACCAGTGCCAGGGTACGAGTGCTCATTGAGAGCTCGGATGGAAAAACTTCCTGGTCTACTGTGGGTGTTTCAGCCAATATTATTGAAGCCAGCTGGCAGGCTTTGAGTGACAGCCTGAATTATAAGCTTGCAAAAACCAGAGAGCGAGAAAAAACTGTTTTAAAAAGAAAAGATACAAAATATGCAAAACCGCAGTAATCAATTATAAACCCATTAGATGCGGGAATATTCCTAATGTTTTCGAAAGACGATTCCGTTGGATAAAAACAATAATATTTATTCTTTATATGATCCTGAAAAGTTTCACGATTCCTGCGGTATCGGTTTCATTGTGGCCCGGTCTGGAAAACCGGAGAAACGGATTTTGCCCCTTGCTTTAAAAGCATTGAAACGATTATCCCACCGTGGTGCAAAATCCTACGATAGAAAATCGGGTGATGGTTCCGGCATTCTCATAGATTTACCGAAATTATTTTTCAAGAGACTTCTGCGAAATGAGTTTAATAAGTCAATTCCTCGTAGGGAAGTTTTAGCAGTGGCTATGGTCTTTACAACTGTTCACGAACGAAAGTGGCTGGAAGAAATATTTTCCGCTTATGTAAAGAAATCGGGGTTCAAATTGCTTGCTGTAAGGAATGTACCTACAGAAAAAAAATCTTTAGGCGACCTGGCGTCTAAAACTAAACCGCTCATATTGCAGTTCATTGTTTCTGCACAAAAAGTCAGAAAAAGGAATATTGAGACTAGGTTGTATCTTTTAAGAAAGATACTTGAAAAACAGATTTTGAATAAAAGAAAAAGATCATATATCTGTTCTTTCTCATCGAAGACAATTGTTTATAAGGGTCTGATGGCCTCAGCACAGCTCGATCAATTTTATCTGGATCTCCACCAAAAGGATTTTATTGTAAAAATGGTTTTATTCCATGAGCGTTTTTCTACGAATACAGGATCCACATGGGCCATGGCCCAACCGTTTCAAATGATTGCTCACAATGGTGAATTCAATACCATAAAGGGAAACAGGTTATGGATGAAAGCTCGTGAAAATGAAATTTCATCTAAGTTTTGGGGCTCGGATTTAGATAACCTGAAACCCATTACAGAATATGTGGGAAGTGATTCAAAAAATTTTGATAATGTATTGGAATTTCTAGTGAGAAGCGGGCGGGATATTTTTGATAGTGTTATGATTATGATCCCGGATTCCTATTCCCAGAATTCCAAGTATTACCAAAATAGAACAATGAATAAAAAGATGCACAATTATTTTGTGTATCACGAAAATTTTATAGAACCCTGGGATGGGCCAGCTGCATTGGTTTATACAGAAGGTGAGTTTGTGGGTGCTAAAATGGATCGCAATGGTCTGCGCCCACTTAGATATACCATTACCAAGGATGGCCTTGTCATCATGGCTTCAGAAGCGGGTATTATTGACGTAGACGACGACAACCTGGTTCTTCACCATCACATGAAATCGGAAGAAATTTTTGGTGTCTCGCTGTCTGATGGCGCGATTATGAAAAATAAAGAAATAAAGATCAGGGAAGCATCAAAAAAACCTTATGGACAACTTCTTAAGAATAATCTTCATGTACTCAAAAGAGAAAACTCTTCTAAAGAATTTGGAATATTTGGATTGCCTGCAGATGGTTTTGATAAGCGTTTACGAATTGCATTTGGCTGGTCAAAAGAAGATCTTACTAAATTTTTAATTCCAATGTCTACCAACAGCAGAGAGCCATTAGGGTCTATGGGAGATGATACACCCCTGGCCGCAATTTCACAAACCGACCGCAGGTTTTATGATTATTTTAAACAATGGTTTGCTCAGGTTACAAACCCGCCGATTGATTCGATTAGAGAACGTTCAGTTATGAGTCTATATAAATATCTGGGAAGCGAGGATAATCTATTAAGTATTACACCTACGTTTAATGGCGCAATAAGAATTACAAGTCCTGTCCTGTCGCCGAATGAAGTATTAGAACTCTATGGATATCATGAATGGTTTGCACATAAAAAAATTATTTGCCATTATAAAATTTCTGGCAGCCTGAGTTCGAAACTCCGGCGAATAAATCATGATTCTGTACAGGCTGTACAAAATGGAGCAAAGATTATTTTTTTAAGTGATGAAGGTTTGAAGCGTGGTACCCTGCCCGTACCAATGCCCCTGGTCGTTTCTTCCGTACATCATTATCTGGTTGAAAAAAAGTTAAGAAGCAAAGTTTCTATTATCTGTATTACCGGTGATGTTGTTGAAGACCACCATATTGCGGTTTTAATTGCTTTGGGTGCCAGTGCGGTGTATCCCTATATGGCCTATGAACTTATCAGGGAACATTTTAGAGGAAGTGATTGGCCAGAAAAAATGAGCAACTATCGTTACGCCCTCGAAAAAGGCTTGCTCAAAATCATGTCCAAAATGGGAATATCCACCATCAGCAGCTATCATGGCAGTATGTTAATGCATTCCCTTTGCTTAGGACCAAAAATTTCTAAAACCTATTTTCCTTCCATTCCCAGCCAACTGGGAGGAATTGAACTTGAACATGTTCATGATTCGTTATTGCAACGCTATCATTCAGCATTTGAAAAAGGAAAAGATGTATTGGTTGAAAAGGGATTATACAGGTTCAGAAAGCATGGAGAACAGCACGGATTTTTTCCGGCGATCTTTAAAAAAATACAATCTGAAGCCGCAGGTAAACAGCCGGAAAAAAGTTCTGCCGCCAACAATCCAGTATACATTAGAGATTTTCTGACTATAACAAGCAAACGAATTCCTATAGATATTGAAATGGTTGAACCTACAGGATCATTGCTTAAGCGTTTTGGTTCAGGAGGTATCTCGTTTGGAGCAATTTCTGAAGTCTCTCATCGGGAGCTTGCAAGGGGATTTACCCTAGCTGGTGCCAGAAGCAATACAGGCGAAGGAGGCGAGCTGGAAGACCGTTACAGTGTCTCCAATCCTGATAAAAATGTGAATTCATATATAAAGCAGATTGCGAGTGGAAGATTTGGGGTCAACGTTGAGTATCTTGCGGCAGCCCGCGAAATACAAATAAAAATGGCACAGGGTGCGAAACCAGGTGAAGGTGGTCAGTTGCCGGGGTTTAAAGTTTCTAACTTAATTGCTTCTGCCAGATCCGCATCGCCTGGAATGCCACTGATCAGCCCGCCACCGCATCATGATATATACAGTATTGAAGATATTAAACAATTGATCTATGATCTAAAAGTGGTGAACCCGCGAGCTAAGGTATCTGTGAAACTGGTGGCCCAGCCAGGAATTGGAACAATCGCTTCCGGGGTTGTAAAGGCCGGCGCAGACATTGTTTTAATCTCTGGCGCAGATGGAGGTACAGGTGCCAGCCCCTTGGGCTCAATAAAACACACAGGTTTTCCATGGGAGTATGGATTAGCAGAGGCCCACCAGACCCTTCATGCCAATGGACTGCGCGATCGAGTTACTCTTCGGGTAGACGGAGGAATAAAGTGGGCTAGGGATATTATCATTGCCACTATCCTTGGTGCGGAGGAATTTGATTTTGGTACAGCAGCCCTGGTTGCTATGGGCTGTGTCATGGCCAGGCAGTGTCATTTGAATACCTGCCCTGCCGGAATTGCTACGAATGATGAAAAGTTTATGAAAAAATTCAAGGGAGAGGCAGAAAACGTCAGTAATTACCTGGAAAAAATTAGCCAGGAATTAAGATTAGAATTATCTCAAATGGGCTATATACATTTACAGTCTATCATAGGCCGGACAGATTTGTTAAAGATCAACAGTACTTATAAGAGATATTTGAAAGGCCGCGGGCTTAATTTTGATACCCTATTAAATAAAAGCGCGAAAAAAGGCCTGGCATTACA
>DKQR01000147.1 GCA_002471805.1 Fidelibacterota bacterium UBA7303
TTTCCTTACTTGCGATGCATATGGTATACTTCCTCCTGTGGCGAAATTGTCTCCTCAGCAGGCAATGTATCATTTCATCAGCGGATATACCGCAAAAGTAGCCGGTACTGAGCGAGGCATCACAGAGCCGGTTGCAACTTTTTCACCCTGTTTCGGAAGCCCGTTTTTAATACTTCACCCATTGAAATATGCAGAATTACTTCAGAAGAAAATGTTGCAGCATAATGTGCCTGCCTACCTAGTGAATACCGGTTGGGTGGGAGCCAGCGCAAGTTCAGGAGCAAAAAGAATTAAACTGCCATTAACCCGGGCCATCATCCACGCTATTCTAGATGGTTCAATCGAAAATAGTGATTTCGATACGGATCCTTATTTTCATGTGAAAATTCCAAAATCACTAGGAAAAATAGATAGCAGTATCTTAAATCCGCTTCATGCCTGGACCAATGAGAGTGAATACCATTCAGGTGCCAGGGAACTTGTGGAAAAATTTCAGGAAAATTATAATAAATACGATCTGGGCGACCCTGAAATTCTTCAAGCAGGCCCCACGATTTAACAATAAAATAAGGAGACAAAATGGTAATAGAATTCACAGCGCGCCATTTTCATGCGCCGGATAATATTCGAGTCTATGCCGAAAGTGAAGTTGAAAGACTAAATAAGTTTAATCACCGAATCACCAACTGTCAGATCATCCTGGAACATAGCCATAATGATTATATGGTAGAAATTAATGTCTCGATTCCAGGAAATAAATTCAATGCCAAGGCTGCCACAGATAATATGACGAAATCCATAGATCTGGCTGTAAATAAAACAGCCAATCAACTAAAGAAACATATGGAGATTATTCAGAGCCACCATTGAGTATTGATAAATTGGAAAAAATAATATTGCTGTAAGATCAAATAAAATATTAGTATATTTACCTGTCGTGATTTGTACCCTATTGCCGCGACATAAAATAATGGTGCTAAAAAGGCCTGAAACCCTGATTAGCATCGGGGTTTTTTATTTTGAGTCAGTTTACAGACATATTTGAACAGCGAATTTTGATCCTGGATGGTGCCATGGGCACTATGGTTCAAACTTATCAGCTTGGGGAAACGGACTTTCGTGGCCAGCGGTTCAAAAAGCATCCTAACGATCTAAAGGGTAATAGTGAGATATTATGCATCACGCAACCGGATATAGTTAAAGAGATACACCGGGCCTATTTTGACTCTGGTGCTGATATCGTCGAAACAAACACTTTCAGCGCGAATGCTATCTCCCAGCACGATTATTGTACGGAAGACCTGGCGTATGATATCAACCTGGAGGCGGCAAAAATTGCTAAATCGGTGGCCAGTGAGTATTCGGATAAACCACGTTTTGCGGCTGGGGCTCTGGGGCCCACGAACCGCACTTCATCCTTAAGTCCTGAGGTAAATGATCCCGGTTTTCGAAACATCACATTTGATGATCTGAAAAATGCGTACCGAGAACAGGCCAGGGGCCTTTTGGATGGGCAAGTCGATCTCTTTCTGGTTGAAACTGTTTTTGATACCCTCAACTGTAAAGCAGCTCTGTATGCCCTTCGTGAATTATTAGAGGAACGAGAAACAGATATTCCCATTTTTGTTTCCGGAACAATAACCGACGCAAGCGGCCGCACCCTGTCTGGCCAGACTGTAGAGGCATTTTGGTACTCAATCCGGCATGGAGGCCTGACGGCTGTCGGACTTAATTGTGCCCTGGGTGCAGAACAAATCCGACCCTGGATGGATGAACTCGCTACTGCTGCGGATACCTACACATTTGTTTATCCAAATGCCGGTCTGCCAAATGAATTTGGGGAATATGATGAAACACCGGAATCCATGGCCGGAGTCATGAAAGAATTTGCTGAAAGCGGTCTAATCAATATGGTGGGTGGATGCTGCGGAACTACACCGGCTCACATCAAGGCCATTGCTGAGGCAGTAGCGGGGATTGAACCCAGACCGGTTCGCCGGATTGATCCTTTTACCAGACTAAGCGGTCTTGAACCAGTCACTTTGCGTCCAGACATCAACTTTATTAATATTGGAGAACGCACCAATGTTACTGGTTCTGCAAGATTCAGGCGCTTGATCAATGAAGACAATTATGAGGCAGCGCTTACCGTGGCCCGGGAGCAGATTGAAAATGGCGCCCAGGTCATTGATGTGAACATGGATGAAGGGTTACTGGATTCCGAAAAAGCTATGGAAACGTTCCTGCGTCTGATTGCTGCTGAACCCGATATTTCTAAGGTGCCGGTGATGATAGATTCTTCCAAGTGGACTGTGCTGGAAACGGGATTGAAAAATTTACAGGGCAAGGGCATAGTTAATTCTATTTCTTTAAAAGAGGGAGAAGAAGAATTTGTGCGCCAGGCCGGTATCATTCAGAAATATGGTGCTGCTGTCATTGTTATGGCTTTTGATGAGCAGGGTCAGGCGGCTACCTGTGAACGTAAAGTTAAGATTTGTAAAAGAGCCTATCAAATTTTGACGGAAAAAGTTGGTTTTTTGCCTGAAGATATCATTTTCGATCCCAATATTTTTGCCGTAGCTACTGGTATCAGCGAACACAACGATTATGCAAAAGCCTATATTGAAGCAGCAAAAGCGATTAAAGAAATCTTACCGGGAGTACATATCAGCGGAGGGGTAAGCAACTTATCTTTTTCCTTCCGCGGCAATGAAAATGTGCGGCAGGCCATGCATTCGGTATTTCTTTATCATGCCAGCCGGGCTGGAATGGATATGGGTATTGTTAATGCGGGGCAACTTACTGTTTATGATGAAATTGAACCGGATCTGAAAGAACGGGTTGAAGATGTGTTATTCAATCGTCGGGCAGATTCCACGGAGCGGCTGGTAGAAATTGCAGGACAGTATCAGGGCAAGAGCAAGGCAAAGAAAAAGGATCTGTCCTGGCGCAATGTTCCTGTTGAAGAGCGGTTAAAGCATGCACTCGTAGATGGGATTGTTGAATTTGTGGATGAAGACACAGAAGAAGCCCGCCAGAAATTCGATCGGCCCATTGAAGTGATTGAAGGTCCCCTGATGGATGGTATGAATGTGGTAGGCGATCTCTTTGGTTCAGGAAAGATGTTTCTGCCTCAGGTAGTGAAATCTGCACGGGTAATGAAAAAAGCTGTAGCGCACTTATACCCTTTTATTGAAAAAGAAAAGGATGAATTGGGGCTGACTGGAAATACCAATGGTAAAATCATTCTGGCCACTGTAAAGGGTGATGTTCATGATATTGGAAAGAATATTGTTGGTGTTGTGCTGGGATGCAACGGATATGATGTGATTGATTTAGGCGTTATGGTTGCGGCGGATAAGATCCTTTCAGCAGCCCAGGATGAGAGTGCAGATATGATAGGGCTGTCAGGCTTAATTACACCATCACTGGATGAAATGGTGCATGTTGCCTGCGAGATGGAGCGCCTGGATTTCAAAATACCATTACTCATAGGTGGTGCCACGACCAGCCGCAAGCATACTGCTGTAAAGATCGAACAAAACTATACCGGTCCCACAATTCATGTGCAGGACGCTTCCCGGGCTGTGGGCGCAGTAGGAAAACTTTTGAATAAAGAGCAGAAAGATTCTTATGTTGCTGAAACACGGAAAGAATTTGCGCAAATTCGAGAAGGGAGAGACAGTCTCAGGAATATAAAGAAACTGGAGCTGGAAACCGCCCGCAGCCGGAGACCCAAAATCGACTGGAGTATATACCAAAGATTGAAACCAAACTATACTGGTGTGCAGGTTTTTGATGATTATCCATTGGTTGAATTGCTCGATTATATTGACTGGTCGCCATTTTTTCATGCCTGGGAATTAAAAGGTGTTTATCCGGGGATATTAAACCATGAAAAGTTAGGTGCTGAAGCGGAAAAATTATACGCGGATGGACAGAAGGTATTGAAAAATATCATATCGGAAAAATTACTCACCGCCAAGGGAGTTATTGGCATCTTTCCGGCTTACTCAGAAAATGAGACGGTATTTTCGCAGAATGCTGCCTTCAATTTCCCCCGCCAATTGATTGATAAAGGTGCCGCAAAGCCCAATTTTAGCCTGGCAGATTTTATTGCCCCAGAAGATGATTATCTGGGGATGTTTGCCGTAACCACCGGCCATGGACTCGAAAGAATTGTTCGGGATTTTGAAGAACAAAATGATGATTATAATGCGATCATGGCCAAGGTCATCTCCGATCGGCTGGCGGAGGCATTTGCAGAAAAAATGCATGAAAGGATCCGTAAAGAATTCTGGGGATATGCCGCGGATGAAAATTTAATCAATGAAATATTGATCAAGGAAAAATATCAGGGAATCCGCCCGGCGCCGGGTTACCCTGCCTGCCCAAACCACCGGGAAAAGGATAAAATATGGAAATTGTTGGATGTGGAGGAAAACACGGGTATACACCTTACCGAAACCAGAGCAATGTACCCCGGGTCTTCCGTTTGCGGGTGGTACTTTTCACATCCAAGGTCACAATATTTTTCAGTGAAGCGCGCCGAGTGATAAACCCCTGATTTTATTAATAGAAGATTAACAATATTGAATATGCATAATAAAAAGGAAAGAATGTATGCGAATCAGAGATAAAATAAAGCGCCCACGCCGGCCTGTGGTTGCTTATGAAATTCTGCCGCCCCGTGAAAAAGACGGAACTTTGAATTCATATGCCGAAACAATCAGTTCCCTGCTTTCACAAACCCACATTGATGCCATCAATATTCCGGAAGTACGAGATGAAGAAAGACAAGGAGATAAGCCAGTTAAAAGCCTGACCCGTGCCGAACCGCGGGAATTTGGACAATTGTTGCAAGACATTGTTGGTGTGGAGGCTATTGTAAACCGGGTGGTTGTGCACCAGGAATTGGATGAAGAAATGCTCTGGGTAAAGGAAACAAATCAAAAATATGAAATTGAGAATTTGATCGTGGTCGGTGGTGAATCACACAAAGTAGATTACCCGGGTCCCAGTGTTAATGAGGCTTTAAAAGTAATAACCAGAGAGTACAACTTCAACGATGGTGATATCTTTTGCGGCGGGATATCTATCCCCAGACGGAAAGAAGAATCGAAAAACCTGATTAATAAAAGTGATCATGGGGCTGAATTCTTTACCACCCAAGTACTCTATGATGCCTCCAAGATCACGAAAATGATCAGCCATTACCAGAGACGCTGTGAGGAACTCAATACATTTCCCCGGAGGGTGCTACTCAGTTTTGCCCCTGTTTCATCGCAAAAGAATATTGATTTTTTAAAATGGCTGGGTGTTGATATCCCTGCAGATACAGAAAAATATTTGAATGGCCGGCCCGGTGCCATGATTGACCGCTCACTAGATGTAGCCATTGAAATATTGAATGATACGCTGGATCATATCATCAAAAATAAATTGACCGTACCCATCGGGTTGAATGTAGAGCATATTATGAGCTATAATTTCCAGTCTTCTGTGGAAATGTTGCAGGAGCTGGCCCGCATATACCGTGAATTTTGTATAAAAGCTGATTTTTATATTTAAACTGTCTTTTTATTTTTATTACCTTTGCGCCGGTTTTTTCTTAAGTAAATCGACTTTTGATCAAACCAATAATATAGGAGAAAATTATGTCCAAGTTCTTGTTTACTTCTGAATCTGTTACTGAGGGACATCCGGATAAGGCCTGTGATGCTATTTCCGATGCTGTACTGGATGAATTTTTGTCCCAGGATAATGAAGCCCATGTTGCCTGTGAGACCCTGGCAACTGCAGGGCTGGTTGTTGTATCCGGTGAGGTGCGATCAACGGGAACGGTTGATGTAGAGAATCTGGTCAACAAAACACTGGCTGAGATCGGCTATAACAATGAGAATAGCGGTGTGGGTGAAGATGGCCTGAAGATCATATCTAAACTGGATGAACAAAGTCCGGAAATTGCCCAGGGGGTTGATTCCGGGGATGTTTCAGAACAAGGTGCCGGCGACCAGGGAATGATGTTTGGTTTTGCCTGTCAGGAAACGCCTGAACTTATGCCCCTGCCCATCCAAATCGCCCAAAGATTGACCGAGCGTCTGTCCATTTTACGAAAGGACGGCACTTTGCCCTGGCTTCGTCCAGATGGGAAATCTCAGGTTTCCGTTGAATATAATAATCATACCCCAGTGGCCGTAAAAAAGGTAGTAATAGCTACACAGCATGATGATCTGCTGGCTGAATATGCCACTGAAGAAAAAGAGCTGGGTTTTGTTAAGAAAGAAGTTATTGAACACATTACCAGGCCTGTTCTGGACTCCTATGGTGTTCCCTATGAAAATGATTTTATTGTGAATGGCACTGGCAGATTTGTATATGGTGGCCCTGCGGCAGATACGGGTTTAACCGGCCGCAAAATCATTGTAGATACATACGGAGGCTATGCGCCACACGGGGGTGGTGCTTTTTCCGGAAAAGATCCCTCCAAAGTAGACCGCAGTGCCACCTACATGGCCCGCTACATTGCGAAAAATATTGTTTCAGCAGACCTGGCGGAACGGTGTGAAGTACAATTATCCTACAGCATAGGTGTCCCTGAGCCCACTTCCTTCTATGTGAAATCCTTTGGAACAGGGAAACACGATGATGAAAAATTAACCAAAATTGCACGGGATGTGTTCCCTATGCGTCCAGGCGAGATTGTGGCTCATTTGGATTTGAAAAAACCCAGGTATAGACAAACGGCTGCCTATGGGCACTTTGGTCGAGAGTTGGAACAATTTACCTGGGAAAAAACAGACCTGGCCGATTCATTACGGTCAAAACTCTAAGGGGGATATTATGGCTGACGTAGCAATACAACCGATCGTAGAATCAGTACCTTTCAAGATCAAAGATATTGGTCTTGCTGATGCAGGCAGAAAAGCAATTGATATTGCGGAAAAAGAGATGCCGGGACTCATGGCCACCCGCGAAAAATATGGACCGCAAAAACCACTGTCCGGGAAAAAAGTTACCGGATCCCTGCACATGACTGTGGAAACTGCAGTTCTTATTGAAACACTTGCGGAATTAGGAGCAGATATACGCTGGGCCAGTTGTAATATTTTTTCAACCCAGGATCATGCTGCAGCAGTTATTGCCGAAACCGGTGTACCTGTTTTTGCCTGGAAGGGTGAGACCCTGGAGGAATACTGGTGGTGTACACTGCAGGCCCTTACCTACCCCGATGGTACAGGTCCTGATCTGATTGTGGATGATGGCGGTGATGCCACTCTGCTGATTCACAAAGGCTATGAACTGGAAGAATATTTTGCAAAGCATGGTGCCGTACCGGAAATAACCACCACAGTAGATGAAGAGCGGATTATCGAAGAATTGCTCCGTGATGTATTGAATAAGGATCCAAATCACTGGCATCAAGTGGTAAAGAATATTATTGGTGTCTCAGAAGAAACGACTACAGGTGTCCATCGTTTAATGCAGATGGAAAAAGAAGGTCATCTGCTGTTTCCCGCTTATAACGTCAATGATTCGGTAACCAAGTCCAAGTTCGATAATATTTACGGCTGCCGTGAATCCCTGGCAGATGGCCTTAAACGTGCCCTGGATGTGATGGTTGCCGGAAAAACCGTTGTTATCTGCGGCTACGGTGATGTAGGCCGCGGTTGTGCACAATCCATGCGCGGGTATGGTGCTCGAGTCATCGTGACGGAAATTGATCCCATTTGTGCCCTGCAGGCAGCGATGGAAGGATTTGAAGTTACCACTGTGGAAGATGCACTTTCCGAAGGGCATATTTTTGTAACGACCACCGGCAATAAAGATGTGATAACCAAAAATCATATGCAAGGCATGAGAGACCAGGCCATTGTATGCAACATCGGGCATTTTGATAATGAAATCCAGATCAATCCCATCAATCAGGATCCCAATATTGATAAAGAAGTAATCAAGCCGCAGGTTGACCGGTATACTTTCTCGGACGGCCATCAAATTTTTATACTGGCTGAAGGCAGGCTGGTAAATCTTGGCTGTGCGACGGGTCATCCGAGCTTTGTCATGTCGAATTCATTTACCAATCAGGTTCTGGCGCAAATTGCGCTGGCAACGGGTGCTCCAGAAATCGGTGTTTATGTATTGCCGAAGGAATTGGATGAAGAAGTGGCACGACTTCATTTGAACCATTTAGGAGTCAAACTGACCAAGCTTACAGATGAGCAGGCGGACTATATTGGGGTTCCTAAAGATGGGCCATACAAACCAGATCATTATCGATATTGATCTAAACCCAATAATATCAATAACAAGCCCCGCAATAATTTGTGGGGTTTTTTCTTTTGGCAAGTCTCATAATAATTCTCCAAATTTGAATGCGGAAGTCCTATACATTTGGCAACAATTTGAAGGTAAATCTGAGACAAATCGCCCGTAAATGGCAGACGGGCATTCTACATACTTTTCTGGCCGTTTTCCTGATGGCAGCGGTGGCGTGCGACTTTGATATCCCGGAAAAATTTGAGATGCCTGTATGGTACCTGGATCTCAAGATACCCTTGGTGAACAGCAAATATGAGATGACGGACATCTCCAATCCAGATATTGGAATTTTTCCCACACCGGATTCTATGGGTTTTCAAATTGTTCAGAGCGGGGAAATGGAGCCGCAGGTTCTACCTACCTTACCAACACTGCCAATGGATGTGGATTCGGATATTTCAACAGGAGAGTTGCCTGGTATACCTTCTGCTAACATTGTTATTCCTTTTCCTGAAATAGGTCAGAGCATTCCTCTTACGGACCCTGGTATACTTTATCCAACATCAACTTTAGGACAATTTTTTCAATTCCCTACTACTGACACAGTTGTAATGAATGCCAGTGATTATGAACAATTGATTATTACACCGTTTAACACCGTGATGCAGACACTTTTGAATGTGCTTAACCTGCAAATTCCGATACCGTTTAATGCTATAGATCTTTCATTCACACCAATGATTGCCAGTATTGATACTTTGATTATGGGTGAGGGGAGCAGATACATATCCTATTTTGAGAATAATAGCGCAACGGAACTTATACAGGTTTATTCCAACATTGTAACTGGTACCACAGATATTACTGATACTTTAGCAAACCATAATGGACAGCCTATTTTATCATATGGCCAATCTTATGCGGATACTACTGATTTATCTGGCAAGGGCCTTTGTCCGGTTATGAATGTAGCTACGAGTTTACAATTGGCTTCCCCGGAATCAGAATTTGTTGTCATTCCCCCTTCACAATCATTATTTGTTGATTTTTCTGTTCAATTGGTGGTCGCCGGGTTTGACAGTATTGACATAACCACGAGTAATTATTCTCTTTCGGATATAGTAACAATTCCCAGTCTTGATTTCCCGGAAATGGATATGTCTGAATCGGGCATCAGTAAGATGGAGATATTTCGATGCCAGCTGAGGGAGATTGGTGCTTTATATAATGAAAACAGAGTGCATATCACTGGATTGGAAAGTACATTGCCTTTCGACTTGAAATTTCTAATGAATTTTAAAAACTTTGCACCTGATGAAGGCGGTGACTCTGTGAAGATTGATACAGTTCTTAAAAGGGGGAGCCCCGTAGATAAAACGTTTGATATGCGCGGCTATTCGATAGCTGCTCCAGGCTACCCCAACACAAATAGCCCGCTTAACAGCTTTGATCTGGACTTTGATATAGGCTTCGTGGAACAAAAAACAAGTATTCCCCTTGATGGATCTTCTTTCGGCCATTTTTCCATGAGGATGCAAATGGAATTACTTTCTTTCTCTCTTTTGGAAGCGGATCTGTTTATGCTGCTGCCCACTGATTCCACAGTGCAGGAGTTCCCTCCAGGATTGACGGGAGCAATTCCCACGGAAGCGCTTTTTGAAATAACAATGAAGAGTCAAATACCTTTGCCTATTCGCATGAAATTGGATTTTAAAGGGTATAATTCACTTGGTGAACTGACGTATGTATCCATCAATGTGGACACCCTTGCGCGCATACCGGATGATGCAATGCCATGGGATACTGCCCTGACAATAATTGGCCTGGATAAACATGGAACCCGGATTACGATTTATGATAGTGTAGATGATACTTTACCATCCTATGATGTATTGACACCACCTTGTGACACCTGTGCTTCTATCATTGGATTATTAGGATCAAACCCAGTGCAGTTGGTCATTGATCCAGAAGTAAAGGTTGAAGGGCGAGGAGCATTGGTGGAAGGAAAAGCTATTCAGGGAGGATTTATAGTCACCATTCCTTTCGCATTGCAGCTTGAACCCATGACCTTTATGGGTGGTATTGGCTCGGAGATCGATTTTGGTGAATATGATACTCGATATAAAATTCGTAATTCTCTCATTCATTCTGATATGATAACCACAATAACCAATTCTTTCCCTTTTGGCGCGGAACTATCTGTGCTGATGAGCAACCTGGAAACTTTTCCAGTTGGCAAAACCCCTGAACTTTTGAAGAATTATGTTGATACATTATCTACCCTGGGGCTTGCAGATTCCACAACCGATAGTGTATATATTGTTGCCAGGTGTTCAGATTTAAACCTTGACAGCAGTGAAATATATATATTCAATGTTATGTCCGATTATTCGGAGTGCGTAGACCGTCTCCCTTATCTTGTAAAAACAAATGGTTCTGGAACAGATACGGTGGTTGCCTATGTGGATACATTATTCAAATTCTTGCTCCCATCACCTGAGGAACTTTATGGTGCAGATGATACCTTGGGCTATCCGGAAGGAATGGTTGCAGTTCCTGGAAGCGGTACGTATTACAGTACCATAGATACCAATAAAATTTTTTTAATGACAAAATATGGCAGCATTCCTTATGTGATGCCTCGTTTCCATATTCCTGGCACTGGCGGTACAGGTGTATTTTTATCCAAAGAAGATTATCTAGAAATAAATTCATTCATTACGTTTCGCTTGAGCAGCGGCGGTATTTCAGGATCTGCTGATGATGTATTGGTTATTACTTATCCAAATGGCGGGCAAACATTTTATACGGGTCAAACCGATAGTATTGTATGGGAATCTTTTGGTGGAGGTGTCGGATCGGTTGACCTATACTATGCCAATGAAGAATCCGATCCAGACAGTATTGATGTGAATGTGGAAAGTGATTGGACATCAATTGCTTCTGGGATAATCAATGTTGACGGAGAAAACACCTATGCCTGGACACCCAGTGGACTGGCGGTAACCGATTCATTGCGCCTGCGGATCGTTTCATCTGATGGAAAGGCAAGAGATATAAACGGCTGGTATATAAAAATCAGCAACCCAGCCGGAACTTCAGCCCCTAGATTTACAACAATTCGACCAAGGCTGGTTAAGAGATGAAAAAAATCCTTATCCTTTCTTTGTTTGCATGTGTGTTGTTTTCCCAGACTAAACGGGACCCGCGGGTGGTGGGACTTTCCGGAGCCTACACAACCATAGCTGATGGAATATTTTCTATCGGCTATAACCCGGGACTGATAGGTCTGCAGCAGAACCAACCCTTCATGATGCACATTGGACAACTGGATTATGGAGTACTAGGCAATTTTTTTTCCATTCAAAATGTAGCTCAGTACAGTGGCGATACACTGGATACTAAAGAAAAAGATGAAATATTCAGGCAGCTGCGAGACGCAGATGGAATGGCATTTTTTACAGACCTGCATTTTCCCACCCCATTACTAAATATTTCCAAAGGTAATTTGGCCTTCACAACCAATAACATTTTTTTATCAAACACACGTTTGCCCATTGGTCTTCTCGAGTTTCTTTTTTATGGAAATGCTGAAAAGACAGACCTAGATATGGAACTGAATCGCGAGACACTCGGTTTGACCGAAATTGGTGTCACATTCGGCATGCCTTTTGAAGCTTTTTCCCTGGGGTTCACGTTTAAATACCTGCAGGGGCTTTTTTATCTGGGTGTGGATGAAAAAGCCAGTGTAGCCAATCTGGAAACGACGGATATAGGTATTATTGGGACCGGTTCCTATATTATCCGGCAGGGGCTGGGCGGCAGAGGTTTTGCCCTGGATATGGGTATCGTTTCCAGACCAAAGAATGGCTGGTCTGTGGGGTCGTCTCTCATTAATGCCTTTGGCAGCATTGCCTGGAATAAAAGTATAAGTGATCCGGGGAGCGGATTTGGGTTTTATCCATTTCAATGGGGTGATGAGCAATTGGATCCTGGCGAATCAATTTTGGTTACTTACACTATTGATACACTGAGAATGGATAGATTAAGTCAGGATTCTCTTTTTAAGAATGATACCCAGTTTTTTCCGGACACGTCAGAGTTTACTACGCCCTATCCGGCTTTGTTCCGGTTTGGGGTCTCGAAAAAACTGGAAACCATCCTGATTGCATCAGACCTGGTAGCTGGATTCCAAAATGCGTATTACGCCCGAGCCAACTGGAAATGGTCCATTGGTGTAGAATGGTTCAAAATGGCGAATCTGCCCATGAGAATCGGTTATAGCTGGGCAGGCGGGAACTTGAGTGAACTGGGTATGGGGTTCGGGTATCACAAGGGTCCAATTATTTTCGACCTGGGTTTTGCCTTTCGCAACGGTATGTGGCTGCATACAATGAAAGGGTTTAATTTTTCCGCAGGGCTTACCATAACAAGCCCCAAAAGCCGGAAAGCTGTACCATCCGATACTACCGAGGAAGGAGAAAAAGATAAAGGTTTCCTGGGTAAATTGTTTGGTAAATTAAAATTTACCAAGTAATTAGATGTATAATATCCAGTTTTTACTAGCAGACAATACTTTATAAGAATTCAGGTCAGGTCCTGGCCCGCAACAGTAATATAATACCACCAATGGTAAAAACAATATTCCCCAGCCAGGCAGATAGAATAGGTTCTACAACACCCTTGAATCCCATTGATTGACCAAACTTGATAAATGCATAATAACCAAAAATCACAAATACACTGAGTCCGGCACCGAAGGATAGGCTGTTTTTTTCTTTTATCACCACCAGAGGAATACCGCAAAGCACGACAATTAAGTTGGTGAAGGTGAAAGATATTTTCAGGTAGCGTGTTACTTCCCAGCGCAGGGTATCTACCCCATTGTTCTTAAGTTGCTTTATACGGGCAGTAAGTTTAAAATAATCCAGTTCATCAGGTTTTCTGGCTTGCTGCTGAATTTCCTGCGGGGTAAACCCCAGGGATAGTATGGTATCTTCTTCAGACAGGGAAACAGATCCTTCAACTCCTAATTCGTTAAAGTCACGTATGGAATAATCGGATAACATCCAATTCAGAGAATCTGGATGCCAGGTGATTTTTTTAGCATCAATTCTTTTCTGTAGCGTAGATGTACCCAGGTCTACCCAGGTTAAACCGTATCCTGTTTTATTTTTTATGGAATATTTGGTAAGGGAAATATGGGTGCTTGTATTTTTTTGGAGAAATACATCCTTCAATGTATTCTTCAGCTTATGGCGCGATTTTCTTTTTACATAATCGCGATCAATTTCAAATCGCTTTTCATTTCCATAGGCAACCAGTTTATTATCCAATACAAATGACCCCAAACTCATTACCATTCCGATCGTAAGGAGGGGCCAGGCTGTACGGTAAATACTGATGCCTGAAGCTTTCAGGGCTGTCCATTCATTCAGCTTGACCATATTGCCCAAGCTGAATACCGTGGAGATGAGCATAGACATGGGCAGGCCAATACTGACAAACCAAGGCAGGGTATATAGATAATAACTGACCACCACCCGGGTAGGAACATTATTATCAATGAACCGGTCCAGGTTCTCGATCAAATCCACAATAACGAAAATGGAAACGAAACCCAATATGGAAAAACCCAGGATGGTGAGGAACTGGCGGACAAGGTATTGATCCAGTTTGTACATAGTCTAAATAGAGAATTTCCTTAACTTCATTGTAAGGTAAAATAAAACGATCGCGGATAATTCCCCACTCCTTAATCATGGTTTAACCGTTTGCATTCGTTAGACAGGGGTTTAAGTTCACATTCATGAAATTGATTCAATCATACAAAATTCCTGCCGTGTTATTGATTCTGATACTGGGATTCGTTTTTGCATCCGAAACAGGAAGTATATCTTCAGGTGCAGGTGAATATTCTATTCTATCGATCCTGCCGCCGCTGTTTGCCATACTGCTTGCTCTGGTCACCCATGAGGCGCACCTGTCCTTATTTATAGGCATATGGCTTGGATCGACCTTGGTTGTGCAACACCCGATCTCAGGTTTGACCTATGCTCTGGATACCTATATGGTTCAAACTGTGACAGATCATGGACATGCATCTATTTTGATATTTACCATGGTTTTTGGCGGGCTGATCGGTGTTATTTCCGCCAACGGCGGGATGGCTGGTGCGGTTCACGCGGCGGCCAGGTATGCCACTTCAAACCGTCGCAGCCAACTGGCAACAGTATTAATGGGGTTTGTAATATTTTTTGATGATTATGCCAATACACTGTTGGTTGGGAATATGATGCGTCCCTTCACAGACCGGGTAAAGATTTCCCGGGAAAAACTTTCCTATTTAGTGGATTCTACGGCGGCACCGGTGGCCAGCCTCGCTATAATCAGCAGCTGGTCCGTGTTCCAGATGAGTCTTCTGGAGTCTCCTTTTGAGCAGTTCGGTATATCGGTGAATCCTTATTTTACTTTTATACAAAGTATTCCATTTTCTTTTTATTGTATTTTGACCCTGGTATTCATACTCATTAATGTGATGTTGAAAAGAGAATACGGCCCTATGCATGCAGCAGAAAACCGGGCCATATCAACCGGAAAGGTACTGGCCGATAATGCTAAACCGTTATTGGACCCCAGTTTAATGCAGGGAAAAAATATAACTCCTTCTCATTGGAGCAACGCATTTATACCCATCGGTGTTGTAGTGGCTGTTACAATTGGTGGTCTGATTATTACTGGTCTTAAAAGTGTTACCATGGAAAATCCTAGTCTGCGGGATATTATTGGTGCCGCTGATCCCTATGCCAGCCTGATCTGGGGTTCCTGTATCTCCAGCATTACCGCAATTGGTATTTCAGTCGGAAAAGGTGTCCTCAACTTAGAAAAAGCACTGGAATCCTGGGTAAATGGAGTTAGATCCATGGTTATGGCCTGCATCATTCTAGTTCTAGCCTGGACCATAGGGTCTGTCTGCAAGGATCTACACACTGCAGAATACCTGGTAAGCATTTCTTCCAATGTTCTGACTCCTAATATGCTGCCGTTTATTACATTTGGGACTGCAGCAGCAATCAGTTTCTCAACAGGTTCATCCTGGGCCACCATGTCTATCCTGATACCGGTGGTTGTGCCCATGGCACTGCACCTGATGACCTTAGACCCCAACGCGGTGGTTGAATCGCCAGTATTTCTTGCCACTTTCGCTTCCGTACTGTCCGGGTCCGTTTTTGGAGATCATTGTTCGCCAATCTCCGACACCACTATTCTGTCATCTACAGCTTCAGCTTCCGACCATATCGATCATGTAAAAACGCAAATGCCCTATGCACTCACTGTGGGTGTTTTGGCCATGACCCTGGGGTGCCTTGGTGTGGGGTTTGGTGTACCTGTATCAGTGATATTAATTACAGGAAGTGTCATTTTATTTGTAATTATACGCTACGTGGGTCAGCCTGTCAGAGCGGTCTAATTTAACCAGATAAAAACATGACCCAACTTGACCGTCTCGTGTCGGCCTTCGCCAATTTGATGTGGGGACCTTTTCTATTAATCCTGCTTGTGGGTGGCGGTTTATATTTCACTGTTTACTGCCGGTTTACACCTTTTCGCTATTTTCGCCATGGATTGGATATTTTATTAGGAAAATTTGACCGAGAGGAAGATCCTGGAGATATCAATCATTTTCAGGCTTTGTCCAGTGCATTGGCTGGTACAGTCGGTATGGGCAATATCAGCGGCGTAGCGGTTGCAATCCATACCGGTGGACCGGGAGCCTTATTCTGGATGTGGGTAAGTGCCATGGTGGGCATGTCCACTAAATTTTTTACCTGTACATTGGCGATCCTTTTTAGAGGGCAGGATGATCAGGGTCATTTACAGGGTGGGCCCATGTATGTGATCCGGGAAGGTCTCGGGAAAAGATTCAAACCACTGGCGATACTTTTCAGTGCGGCTGGAATGATCGGATGCCTGCCCATGTTCCAAGCGAACCAACTGACCCAGTTCACCCGGGAATCAATATTAATTCCATCCGGTTTGTTTCCAGCCAATATGAATGCAGGGAATCTGGTTATTGGTCTCCTGATAGCCATTCTTGTATCAATGGTAATATTAGGAGGCATAAAACGCATCGGACTGATTGCGGGTAAACTGGTTCCTTTTATGGTAAGTTTGTATTTACTGGCCGGTTTAACGATAGTTATAAAAAATATAACTGAATTGTCGTCTGTTGTGGAGCTGATCTTTCATGATGCCTTTACGGGACAGGCAGTAGTGGGTGGTGTTGTGGGGGAAGTTATCCGTCAAGGTATCAGGCGGGCTGTATTTTCAAATGAAGCAGGGCTGGGTACAGAAGCCCTGGCCCACGGGGCAGCCAAAACAACGGAACCTGTCCGTGAAGGCTTGGTGGCCATGCTGGGACCATTCATTGATACAATTCTGGTCTGTTCCATCACTGCATTTGTTATACTTGTTTCCGGAGCCTGGACCTCAGATCTCAATGGCGTATCCATGACTGCCCAGGCTTTTTCCACAGAATTGGGCCTGACAGGTACAGTTGTTTTATCTATCTGTGTTATCACATTCAGTGTAACCACTATGTTTGGTCAATCTTATTATGGTGCCAAATGCACGGGCTTTCTATTCGGCACCAAGAGCAAGACGTATTATAATTATTTTTATATATCCTCTACTATCATTGGAGCCACTGTATCCATATCCTTTGTTATTAATCTGATTGATGGAATGTATGCGGTGATGGCAATACCAACCATGACTTCTGCAATACTGTTGTCGCCAAAAGTGATGACTGAAGCCAGACGTTATTTTACTGCTTTAGATCGTCCCGCTGAGAAGTAACCAGCCATCCTGCTTATCAATCTGATCAAATCTAACCCAGGTCGCAAACGTTTCGCGGACCCGTATTGCCTGGTCCGGCAATATACCGGACAGTACCAGACGCCGGGCCGCGGCCGATTGCAATACCGGTTCAATGTCCACGAGTACATTGGCAAGGATATTGGCTACCACAATATCATAGCGGCGTTCAACATTGAAATTTTCCGATGGGAGCAGTTCAATATCTGTTCTGTTTAATTCTATATTGTGCCGGGCATTGTTAAGCGCCTGATCATCCAGGTCAATGCCAGTTATTCTTTTGGCGCCAAAAAATGCCCCTGCGATGGCCAGAATGCCCGAACCGCATCCATAATCCAGCAATGAGTTACCGATTCGCAGGTTCCTTTCCAGCCAACGCAGACAAAGCTGGGTGGTGGGGTGAGTCCCGGTACCAAATCCGGCCCCTGGATCGATGATGATGGTAATACCTTCAAATTTTCTCTGGGCATCCCAGGGAGGTGTTATACGCAGGTTTTCTGAGATCATTATTTCCCTGAACTGGGACCGGGTGTAGGTGACCCAATCCCGGTCTTCAAAGATCTCTTCCGAATATTGGGGTATTTTTTCCAATTTGAGCATGAATTTTACTTCGGAGAGCAGGTCCTCGGTGTCTTTGCTCATGTCTGCCAGAAGAATCAAGCTATGGCTGGAACTTTGGACAGGTGTGGTTCGTCCTGTTTCTTCAAACCACTGGGAGTCTTCCTGGGGCAGTTTATCCACAATGGTGATGGACAGCACGTCCAGGCCGCTGAGTTGTTCAGTGGCTTTTTTCAAATCCCAGTCTTGAAGATGAACTGTAATGTTTTTCCAGGTCTGCATGTATTGGTAATTTACGGGCTATGAAATCCCGCGGCGACCTGAATACAGAACAGCAGAATACTCAATCTTTAAATATAGACTCGGTATCTGTTGAAAAAGTTTTACAGACAATCAATCAAGAAGACCAGACTGTGGCGCAGGCTGTTAAAAAAGCCATTCCAGAAATTGAAAGTGTTGTTCATTTGACCACTGGCAGTATGAGAGAAGGCGGCCGTGTATTTTACATAGGCGCGGGCACCAGCGGCAGGCTGGGTGTACTGGATGCCTCAGAAATTCCGCCAACGTATTCCGCACCTGAAAAATGGTTTATTGGAATCATTGCTGGCGGAGATAGAGCATTACGCAAGTCTATTGAAGGAGCGGAAGACCAGCCGGAAAGCGCAGTCAAAGACCTGGATCCTTTTGGAATCAACGATAAAGATGTGGTGATTGGAATATCCTGCAGCGGTGCGGCGGCCTATGTTGTTTCGGCGCTGGAATACGCCCGAAAGCTGGGGGCCAAAACAGTGTACCTCGTTACCAATCCGGATCCTTATAAAATGGCGGAAGTTGATATAGTGATTGTTGTGGATACGGGACCGGAGATTATCACAGGTTCAACGCGCATGAAAGCTGGAACGGCAACAAAAATGGTCTTAAATATGATTTCCACAGCAACGATGGTCCAGCTGGGAAAAGTATATGGTAATCTGATGGTGGATCTTATGGCTGTGAATGAAAAATTGATAGACCGCGGAGTGCGGATTATTATTCAGCTCACCGGATTGGACAGAAAAGATGCCCTTGAGCGGCTAAAGGAAGCAAAAATGTCTGTAAAAAAAGCGGTAGTGATGGAGACAAAAGGCATCCCCCTGCAGGAAACGGAAAGATTGCTGGAAAAAGTTAAGGGATCATTAAGACAAGCCCTGGTGTAGAGAAGGAATACTTTTGTTATGAAAAAGACTATCCACCTTTTTATAGCCCTGATTTTTTTTCAGGCTCTAATTCCGGCAGCAGATTTAACAATTACCGATGGAAATTTTACTGCAACCATTAAACGAGATAATTGGGGTGTCCCTCATATTTATGGTAAACGGGACGCTGATGTATCCTTTGGCCTGGCTTATGCCCATGCACAAGATGATTTTACTACCATCCAGGATGTAATTATAGCAACCCGGGGAAAACTCAGTGAAATTTATGGGATTAGATTATGGTCGACCCATACCCTAAAAAATCTATTTCGTCGACGTTACAATAAAATTAACGGCATTTTCCGTGTCGTTAATGATTATTATGTACATCTTATGAATTTCTGGGAAGATGTGGAAACCAAGTATGAAGCTGAAATACCAGATGATGTAAAAAAGATATGCAGAGGATATGCCGCCGGGCTGAATCTGTTTGCGAAAGATCAACCGGACCTGGCCAATAAGAAGTTGCTGCCTTTCCATGAAAAAGATATTATTGTTGGATTTTCCCATCGCATACCCCTGTTCATAGGATTAGATGGCGTCATTAGAAAATTAGGTAAAGAAGAGCGTCCTGAGATCATTGGCGGATATTTTTCCCCTTCTGCAATAACACCGTGGCCCATGGATATGGTAGCCAGTAATGTGTTTGCAGTTTCACCTTCCAGGTCGGATGATGGATATACCCGTTTAATGATCAATACCCACCAGCCCTGGACAGGACCCGTGGCCTGGTATGAAGCACATGTGGTCAGCGAAGAAGGCTGGGATTTTTTTGGCGGTTTATTTCCAGGCACGCCAACGCCTCTGATTGGACATAACCCTGACCTTGGCTGGAGCCACACAGTGAATGATCCGGACCTGGTGGATGTATACCAGCTCACTATTAACCCAAAAAACAAAAATCAGTACTGGTATGATGGCCAATGGGAGAACATGGAGGTTCGAAACATCAAAATCAAAATAAAACTCTGGGGTCCCTTTTCATGGAAATTGAAGCGCCAGGTGAAAGAATCGATCCATGGCCCGGTATTGGAATTCAGCCATGGCACCTATGCCCTGCGCATTGCAACCAGAAACGAATTCCGATTTGTGGAACAATGGTACCGAATGACCCGTTCCAGAAATATTGACGAATTCAAAGAAGCCATGGCAATGAATGCCATCCCCATGTTCAATACCGGCTATGCGGACAGAGAAGGAAATATTTATTACCTGTATAATGCCAAGATTCCCCTGCGGAAAAATGGTTATGACTGGCAGAAAATACTGCCCGGAGAAACTTCCACCAACCTCTGGACAACATTCGTGCCTTTTGATTCTTTACCTCAGGTGACAAATCCCCCAAGTGGTTTTTTTCAAAACTGCAACAGCAGTCCCTACCTGGCAACTGGTGACTCTGCAGAAATGCCCCTACCTCTCCCGAATTGGGCTGGAGTGGAAAGGCACCAGACCAGCAGGGCCCTTCGAGCACTTGAGACCTATGGCGCTGACACCTCCATATCCCGCCAGGAATTCTTTAATTATAAGTACGACCATCGTTATTCAGAAAAATCACAAATATCCAGGACCCGTGACCGTTTTATCTCCGATATGGAAAATGATACAAACCGGGCATTAGAACCAGCATTGGAATTATTAGCTAATTGGGATCTGGAAGCTGATTCTACCAACAAGGCAGCAGCCCTGGCTTTTATGGTATTGCCTATGTCATTCAAGGACGAAGATTTGAATTATGAACTTGAAGCAGTCATTAGGAATCTGCAGAAATCCATCAATTACCTCACCGAAAAATTCGGTACTGTTGAAGTTCCTCTGGGAAGGGTGTTCCGATTGGTGCGGGGCAATAAACAATATCCTTTATCCGGCGGTCCTGGACTACTAAGGGCAATTTATTGTAATAAAGTTGATGGTATTTATCAAGGCCGGGCCGGTGACTGTTATATTCAGGCAGTAGAATGGGGTCCAGATGGCGAATTCAATGCCTGGAGTATACACCAGTTTGGCAGTGCAACACTGGATTCAACGTCACCTCACTACAGTGATCAAGCAGAGTTATTCCATAGGGAGGAAATGAAAATTATCAGGCCTCAATGAAGAGAACCATTTTAATCTACATCTTTCTATTGCAGCTGTTTGCCTGTGCCGGGGTGGCTCTGGTGCCTGCCTCTGCAGAGACTATTATGTCAGAAGTGCAGCGAACTAAAGGGACACACGCAGTACTGCTCAATGTCTGGGCTACATCCTGTGCGCCTTGTGTGGCCGAATTTCCCGCAATTGTGGAACTGGGAGAGAACAATAGTAAATTACATGTCTTGTTTGTGAGCACAGATTTTCCAGAATATGAGAAGCGAGTAAAACAGTTTTTACAGCAGAATGGTGTTGCAGGTAAATCCTTTATCAAAAGTCAAAAAGATCAGGCTTTTATTAATGGATTGCACCCTGATTGGAGCGGAGCTCTTCCTTTTACGATCCTATTCGCAAAAAACAGTGGAGATGTGGTAGATTATTGGGAAGGAGAACAGCCCGAAATACGGTTTAAAACTGCTATTGAACGGGCAATCAATCTATAGGAGTCATTATGAAAAAGAAATCTATCCTTACACTCATTCTTATTTTTTCCAGTCTTTTCAGTAAAGAACTGGAACTGGGATCCATGCTCCCCATGGGTGACCACCGTTTACTGGATATCGGCGGTAAATATTTATCCCTGAACGAAGCCAGGGATGAAAATGGCCTGCTGGTCATCTTTTCTTGTAATACTTGTCCTTGGGTTATTCGCTGGGAGGATCGTTATGTTACCTTGACCGAGCAATATGCCCCCAAAGGGGTCGGTGTTATTGCTGTGAATTCCAATGAAAGCAATTTCAATTCCGTAGACAATTTGGAGGAGATGCGCAAACACGCTAAAGAAAACAGCTATAATTTCCCATATGTCCAGGATTTTGGATCACGGCTGGCACGTGAGTTTGGTGCCACCCGCACACCCCATATTTTTCTTTTTAATGATGAGAATACTCTGGTCTACCGCGGTGCGATTGATGATAACGCTAGGGATGCCAGGAAAGTGGAGGAACCCTACCTGGCAAATGCCATAGAGGCGATGCTGTCCGGTAAACCGATAGCGGTTGCATCCACAAAAGCACTGGGCTGCGGTATAAAATTTAAATAAACAGGAGCAGAGCATGCCTGCGCAGAAATGGAACAAACATATTATCTAATCATTATTTTTGCGCTGGCGGTGGAATATCTGCTCTCCACCGTCAGTTCCATTCTGGACATGGGCAATATCGTTGAGGAAGTCCCGGCAGATTTCCAGGACGTTTACGACAGGGAAAAATACGCCAGGTCCCAGTCGTATCTGAGAGACCGTACCCGTTTCGGGATTTTTTCAAGTACTTTTTCCCTGCTGCTGATCCTGGTGGTGATCCACACTGGGCTTTTTGGCGTTTTGGATCAATTTGTACGGGTCCAGACCAACCAGCCAATCCTGGCAGGGTTGCTGTTCTTTGGAATTATCTTTATCATCCAGGATATTATCAGTCTGCCTTTCTCCATCTACAGTACCTTTGTGATCGAAGAAAAATTCGAGTTTAACCGTACCACCCCTAAAACCTTCGTGATCGATAAATTAAAAGGCTATGCCCTGACCGTTATTTTAGGCAGTGCAGTGATAGTTCCGATCCTGTTCTTTTTCGAGAGATTTGGTCCCAGGGGTTGGTGGATCGCATGGGCGTTGGTTACGCTGTTTATGATTGCGGTGCAGCCCCTTTTTGTCCACGTGATCGCTCCACTGTTTAACAAATTTACGCCTTTGGAAGAAGGGGAACTGCGAACTGCCATTGAGGAATATTCAGAAAAAGTAAAATTTCCTATTGGCCGTATCGATGTTATGGATGGCAGTAAGCGCTCTGGACATTCCAATGCTTACTTCAGCGGCCTGGGTAAATCCCGCCGCATCGCCCTGTTCGATACGCTGCTGGAAAAACATACAACAGAAGAAATCATCTCTGTGGTTGCCCACGAAGTTGGCCATTATAAACGAAAACACATTATAAAAGGCACAGCGCTGGGTATTCTTGAGACTGGTGTTATGCTTTTTATATTTAACCTGATCATGAAGGATGCGGCACTTTTTGCCGTATTTGGCGTCAGTGATATATCTGTCTATGGCGGGCTGGTCTTTTTTGCCATGCTGTATGCACCGGTCAGTATGATCACATCCCTGCTTACCACTGCTGTCAGCAGGAAAAATGAATTTGAAGCAGATACCTTTTCTCTTGAGACCACCAAAAATCCACAAGCTCTGGTGAATATGCTCAAAGGGCTGGCTGCCAATAACCTGGCTCACCTTACCCCGCATCCGCTGAAGGTATTCCTTTCCTACAGCCACCCGCCGGTGATATCAAGAATAGCGGCTGTTACACAAAAATAACCAGTAATTAAATCACCTAAAACATCCTAGTTCCAGCAACCATTATACATGAGTACAATATATGAAAAAGGCCGGAGAATCCAACTCTTGACGAATTTTCTTCTCCGGCCCATAACCTAACTCCCTTTCCGGTTAATTAAAACCTTCTAGTTTCTCCTTTGCTTGCGCTCCGGCGCGTCAGGTTCGGATGTCCAAAGAAAAGAAGTTTTACCTTTTTTTCCTCTTTCAATCCTCACGTGAATATAATGAAATACTGTTTAAATCACAAGTATTTCCCAGTCAGAATTCGGATAAATTATTAATTGGAAGGTCAGTTTTGCTGCAAACGATAGGCCTGGTAATGTTGATCCAATACCTGGGGATATTTATTACCTTTCCACACATAGCGAAGAGAATCTGAAATATGAATTTCCTTGACCTCTATATACGGTTTTTGGGCGTGATAAAAAAACTGCTTTCCGATCCGGACGATCTGTTCTTCAGCGGGTTCATAGCCCAGAACACGGGACATGAGGCCGAAATGTTTTGTTTTCATATGATCCACCAGCATATTTTCCAGTTTGCTTTCAAGGCCAGGTATATAACTGGCCTTTGAGGCCAGGCTTAAAATATTATCTACCTTGGGATTACCTTTTCCTTCCAGGGCAATCCGGGCAGCAATCAGGTTTTCAAAATCAACATCTGTCATAAAGATCGCCGGTGTACGAATAGTCATTTCCATATTGGAGGATGCTTCGGCGGAATTCATAATTTCCTGCCAGAATTCCTGCGATGATATAAACCCCTCTGCGAATTGCACTGCGGTCTTGTGATTGATAGACGTAGCAAGGCGGGTATCGTCCCGGCCCAGGGGAATGGTGCAGTCAACAGAAACAATGGATGGAACTATCACGACCTTCCCGGCACCCACACTCATTTTAAGCTGGTTTTGGATGGATCTGCCAATACAGCCGTAACTTAACAGAATAATTTCTTCATAATTATTACGCCTGGTTTTTATGGGCATTGTGAATAAGGTATTGTTATTCTCTATTTCTGAGAAAGAAAGGGACCGTTCATCCAATTCCATCCTAAAATACCCCATCTGTTTATTGAGCTCAGTGATTAATGGTCTTGTTTGGGTCCTGCTCAATGGATTCTCAGCCAGGGTCAGGCTTAATAAAAGAACCGCAAAACCCAATCGCATGATTATTATTCGAATGATCATCCTAATATATTTGAAATGAAAGCCTGCTGTTAAATCCTTCATTTTTGCCAATCAGGGTGCCCTGGCCATCATAACGCAGCAATTGCCAGGTGTAGGCCTGCTGGACCAATAAACCCCCGGTCTGTTCATCAGGAATAGGAAAAATATTGTACAGGTGTGATTTTTCTCCATCCAGCATGATGGTCTTTGTAAATGTATGCATATCAATATTGCCTGCTTGCCAAGATTGTTCAGTACGATTATACCCTGAAAAATAACATCT
>DKQR01000164.1:0-1293 GCA_002471805.1 Fidelibacterota bacterium UBA7303
TATTTTCTAGTGGAAAGTTATTTAGTCCAGACAAAATTGCTATTTCACTGGCATCGGGAGCGGACTTAGTTAATATTGCTCGGGGTATGATGATTTCGGTTGGCTGTATCGGAGCTCAAAAATGCCACACCAATAAATGCCCTGTAGGAGTTGCTACAACGGATAAGGATCACCAAAAAGCATTGGTTGTGGATGAAAAAAAATGGCGGGTGCTGAATTATATGGTCACTCTTAGAAATGGGTTGCATACCCTTGCGGCAGCAGCAGGAATTGAGTCATATAATGCTTTTACCCGAAATCATGTGGTGTATCGGGATCAATTTGGGAAGGTTACATCCCTGGAAGAAATATTTCCTTATCCAAACCCGTAGATTCTTTGACTGGTAATAAATAATGCATCTAAATTATATAGAGGGTTATCTAATAATTCTTAAATATTACTAAGGAGGATCTATGGAACTAATTCATCCGGTTTTTAAATGGCTTCATATTATTGCGGGGATCACTTGGATTGGTCTACTCTATTTTTTTAATTGGATCAATGGCCATGTTGCGGGTACCATGGATGCAGATTCAAAGCAGAAGGTAGTACCAGAATTAATGCCGCGAGCATTATACTGGTTTCGTTGGGGGGCGTTTTACACATTGATTACAGGAGTTGTGTTGCTGTATGTAATTTTCTGGGATGGAACGCTTTCAATGGGTGAATCAGCAGGTAATGCAATGTTCGAAGCAGGAACGGAGGTTACATCCTTTGCTCATGTTTTGATATTATTTTCTTTATTTGCTTTTTTTATTTATGACTATCTTTACGGAAGTGGGTTAATTAAAGATGTTCGTATCATGACAGTAATTAGTTTTCTTCTCATAGCTGGTATTATTTATCTAATGAAATTTTATGGGGGGTACAGTTATCGTGGTTTTAATATCCATTTGGGCACCCTATTTGGAATAAATATGGCATTTAATGTCTGGTTTAGAATTTGGCCTGCCCAACAAAAAATTATTACTGCTATTAAAAATGGGGATGCACCGGATAGTGATTTAGTTACGTTAGCAGGTCTGCGTTCAAAACATAATACTTATATGAGTGTCCCACTTATTTGGACAATGATAAATCAGCATACTACTCCTTTTGCAGGCGGTCAGTTTGGGATAACTGACTCTACAAACTGGCTTGTACTTGTAATCATGGTAGCATTAGGTTGGCATGTCGTTTGGCAGATATATAAAAAATCTGCTACCATCAAAGGTTTTTAATCTCCGAATACAAGATAAAAACTAAAAACCCCC
>DKQR01000164.1:1652-1808 GCA_002471805.1 Fidelibacterota bacterium UBA7303
TTGCAATATTATTAGATATTAAAATGAAAATTGACCCCAAATATCTAAAATTCCGTAAACATTATGTTTTTCAGAGTATTTATGCGTCAATCTCTATTTTCATTCTTACATTGATTTTACATGATAATCCTGTTCTAATCGCCAGTATCGGATCGA
>DKQR01000164.1:2152-10145 GCA_002471805.1 Fidelibacterota bacterium UBA7303
TATCCGTTGGAATAACGGTATTTATCATGGTCGTATTTGATTTAGAACATCCACCTGCGGCGGGCACAGCACTGGGGATGACTCTGGTTGGCTATACCAGTTCCTCCGCATTTGCAATTATTATTAGTGTTATTGTGCTGGCATTTATCAGTTATGTAGCAAAACCTTTCCTGCGGGATCTCGTTTGAGACGCAGATCAGCCGTTGGATTGCTGTTACTCACGGGGATTATTTGGAGTACCGGTGGGTTCATGATAAAACTGATTCCCTGGCCGCCACTGGTCATTGCGGGACTCAGAAGCGGGATCGCGGCACTTGTTATTTACCTTTACAATCGCCCGCAAAAACTCCCTGTTGGGAAATATACCCTCGGAGGAGCAGTCGCTTATGCAGTAATGGTAATATTTTTTGTGCTGGCAAATAAACTAACCACAGCCGGGAATACCATCCTTATCCAGTATACTGCCCCGGTTTATGTTGCTCTTTTCGGTTATTCTTTTCTTAGGGAGAAAGTGGGCTTAATAGATTGGATAACAATTTTGATTATTCTTACTGGACTGCTCCTGTTTTTCCTGGATGAATTAAGTGGAACCAACTTGTGGGGGAATATAGCTGCTCTAATTTCTGGTTTTGGATTTGCCGGGCTGATTCTGTTCTTGCGGAAACAAAAACAAGGGCGCCCTATTGATTCTGTATTGATGGGGAATCTGCTTACATTTTTACTCTGTACACCTGTCATTTTTCAAGATGTGACATTCGAGGCTGATGTCTGGCTGAAGATCATCTTTCTAGGTATTATACAATTAGGACTGGCCTATATAATATTCACCATTGCTATTAAACATGTTACAGCGCTGGATGCGGTGATCTATCCAGTAATCGAACCCATTTGCAACCCTATATTTGCCTATGCAATCCTGGGAGAAACATTAGAGTTATTCGCATATATCGGCGGCTTGATGGTGCTTACGGGAGTGATTGGCCGCGGTGTATTACAAATTAAAAAGCCCTAACATCCGCCAGGGCTTTTAAGTTAAGCCAAGTTTGTTTCAGGAACCATTTTCACCGTCGACTTCACAACTCATGTCATGTCCACAGCACATGGGAGACTTGATTTTACCGCAGCCATCAGGACATTTTGCAACTGCAACCTGAGTACCATCGTCTGTCGTAATATGATCATGTACGAGGTCTTTACCGCATTTAGCGCATTTCATATCTGTAACACCCATTCCACAATGTTCACATACATAATTTGACATTTATTTTCCCTCTCTTTTTAGTTAGTTAATAATATGCATTTAAATTACTATAATTGATGAAAATAGAAAATACTTAAATAATAATAGGAACTATTACTATTTAAGTATTATTATAAATAGTGAGATATAGTCACCAAAAAGAAACAATAAGCAGAATTTTGGAAAGTACAAATATTCATCCCACTGCTGATTGGATATTTAACCAAGCGAAAATAAATATTCCAAATATTAGTTTAGGAACAGTCTATCGGAACCTAAAACAGCTATCAGATGAAGGGGATATTCGCACCATCCATGATGGCGCCATTGCCAGATACGATTGTAATAAGGATAGGCACGATCATCTTAGATGTAAGGTCTGTGGAGATCTTATTGATGTGCAACTATTTGATGATGATTTACGTAAAATAGTTAAGAAAAAATATAAGTTTGAAGCTGATGATGTGGAAATGACCATCATTGGCACATGTAAAAAACACACTAAATAAAGGAGTCAATAATGTCCTTGGATGGAAGTAAAACCCATGAAAACCTGAAAGCTGCTTTTGCGGGAGAATCACAGGCGAACCGTCGCTATTTGTATTTTGCCCGCCAGGCAGACATAGAAGGCTATCCAGAAGCTGCCGGTGTATTTAAAAATACTGCTGATGGTGAGACTGGTCATGCTTTTGGACATATGGAATTCATGGAAAAAGGCGGAGCCGGAGATCCTGGTACTGGACTGCCAATTGGCGAAACAGCGGAGAACTTGAAAGCTGCCGTTGCCGGTGAGACGTATGAGTATACGGAAATGTATCCCGGGTTTGCGGCTACGGCACGTGACGAAGGGTTTGACGAAGTAGCCGAATGGTTTGAAACACTGGCGCGGGCTGAAAAATCCCATGCTGGAAAGTTTCAGGAGACCCTAGATTCGCTTTAAATTAATCAGTTGGATTCCAGTTTCTGCCCAGAGACTGGAATCCAATCATTTATAATTTTTTTTGTATTTATTTCTGTGATCAATCATTCTGATACCCAGCAAACTATCTATAATATTGATAATCCATTATACTGGAACAGAGATTCATTTGATCGAGAATTGGACCGTGTTTATGATATTTGTGTAGGATGCAGGCTCTGTTTTAACCTTTGTTCTTCATTTCCTGCACTTTTTGATGCTATCGATCAAGCTGGTGATGAAAAACGAATCCATGCCATTGAAGAAGGCAGAATAAGCGAACAAGTTTCAAAGAAAGATTACATGTATCTCCCGGAAGGAGAACACGCAGTAGAAGCCAGTATTGAAGTAGAATTTCGCGGAGAAGTTTCAGATCTCACCGATAAGCAGCGCTGGACAGTGGTAGATCTTTGTTACCAATGCAAACTCTGTGATCCGGTGTGTCCTTATACCCCGGGAAAAGAACATGAGTTTCAACTGAATTTTCCTAAACTGATGACTCGTGCTCAGGCCATACGCTCTAAAGAGCGGGGCGTAAAAACAAATGATAAATTTCTGTCCAATACAGATTTTACAGGCAAGTTGGGCTCGGTTTTTGGTCCAATGATCAATTTGTTCAGTCGGAGCAGATTACTACGAATTATTATGGAAAAGATTATCGGTATCCACAGGAAGCGTATATTGCCGGAATTCAACACAAATACACTAAGCAAATGGTTTGAAAAGCATCAATCCAACATCAAAGATCCTGTTGAAAAAGTGGTGATATTTGGGACTTGTTTTACCAATGCCCATGATGTGGAACTGGGAATAGCAGCCGTTGAGATATTGGAACACAATGGTGTGGAATGTAAATATCCGTCCCAACAGTGCTGCGGAGCACCATACCTGACTCCCGGTAATTTTGATGGTTTTAAAAACCAGGCAGAACCGAACATTAAAGAATTAAGCCGGTGGGTGGACGATGGCTTCAAAGTAATTGTGACCGGACCTCCTACCTGCAGCCTGACCCTGAAAAAAGATTACCCTGATTATCTTGGATTTAAAGAGCAGATTAAAAAAATATCTGATAATACATTTGATATTTCTGAATATCTGATATACTTAAATAAAAAGGGGATACTCAAAACCGAATTTAAGAATCCAATCGGTACAGTCAATTACCATGTAAGCTGTCATCTGAAGGCTCAGCAGATTGGGTTTAAAGGACGTGATGTTTTGCGACTTGTACCTGAAACCAAGGTCAACTTAATCAACTGCTGCAGCGGTATGGATGGTGGATGGGGTATGAAAACAGAGTTCTTTGAAGAATCCATGAAATTAGCTAAGCGCTGTGTTAATGACCTTCAACAAAAAGAAGCTGACAAGGTATGCTCAGATTGCACCCTTGCCATTCATCAGCTAAAGCAGGCTAGTGAGGGCGAGTTGGTACTAAGCCACCCCATATTGGAACTGCACAAAGCTTATGGATTCAGTAATAATTAGAGGAAACAATGAAAGCATTAGTGCAAAGTGATTTGATGAATATTCTTGAATATGAAAAAGTCAGAGATGAATATCGAAAAGAGATGATCGAATATAAAAAGCATCGTCGAATCGAACTGGGTCCATATGTTACCATTACGTTTGAGAACCGCAAAACCATTAAGTTCCATATTCAGGAAATGATGCGTACCGAACGAATGGTCCAGGCTCATCAGATACAGAGTGAACTGGATATCTACAACCCCTTACTGCCAAAAAAAAATGGTCTGAGTGCTACACTTTTCATTGAGATTAGGGATGCGGCAAATATTCGACCAATATTGAATCAATTCATTGGTCTAACTACTGGAAAAACTATATTAATCGGAAAAGGAGATTTAAAGATATTTGCTCAGTTTGAAGAAGGCCGTGAGGAGGAAGACCGGATCAGCGCAGTACATTACATTCAATTTCATTTTAGTGAAAGTGAAATAATTTCTTTTCTTGATGAATACCAGCCTGTTGAATTGATCATAAATTATAACGAATACAATTATAATGTAATTTTGCCTTCGAAAATGATTGATTCAATATATGAAGATTTGATTGTTATTTAATTATTTAGCACGTAAGAAAGTATTGGAGCATATCTGCTTGACAACACCAAGAAGTTACAATTGGATTATCCATTAAATAGAAAAAAGCCCTGCATTTGCAGGGCTTTATATTTTAGGAAACCAGGGTAAACTTGGATATACGTAAATTATATTCCAATACAAGTGCAGTTATCCATCCCATTATACCATTGATTATTGTTTAAGGGCAGGATTTATAAACATTGTTTTATTCATTGTACAATCCAGATTAAATTAAAAGGAATACTCTAAGTGTTTTTTTATTAATGACTATTGATGATATTGACCGCCAGATTCTGATCAGCTTACAGCAGGAAGGCCGGAAAACAGCCAGCCAAATAGCCAAAGAATTAAATTTAACTGTCCCTACCATTACAGAGAGAGTTCGTAAACTGCAGGAGGGATCCGTTATCCAGGCCTTTCAGGCGGTCATTGATCCCCGGTCAGTGGGTCTGGATGTAACAGCAATGATCACGGTGATTTCATCTTCATCTGACAAATACGATAAAGTGATTAAAAAAGCAAAAGAAACTCCGGAAGTGATCCAATGTTTCAGCACCACGGGAATGGGTTCGTTGATGCTGTGGGTCGCAACAGAAAATTCGCAAACGCTGGAAGAATTATTACGGACTATTCAAAGTTGGCCCAATGTAACCCGTACAGAGACCCAGGTAATTTTATCTACCTATAAGATTAGACACCAGCTGTTTATAAAATAAACTTACTTTTGTACCAAGTAATACTGGCTTGGTTTTGCTGTTTCCATCTAATAGGATCAATCGGGCTTTTTCTTGTTTTATATATCCAAATCTGAATATAATCAAAATAATACCCTATAATTGTTAATAATAATAAAATAAATATTATAATATTATAAAATATTATTGCAATATATCATAATATATTAATAATATAAAAGGTCTTATAAATAATACTTTTTATGAAAATTGATATTACTGACCGAAAAATTCTAGAATTGTTGCAGGAAGATGGTCGTATTGCAGCAAGCCATATAGCAGATGAATTGGATATTTCTATACCAACAGTATCTGAACGAATAAAGAAATTACAGGAATCAGGTATTATCCAGGGTTTCCATGCTGTTTTGGACCCTAAAAAGTTGGATCTGGATGTTTCAGCACTCATTACAGTCATTTCTGAATCATCGGTTCATTATCATGAGTTTACGGATATTGCTGAACAAACTAAGGAGGTAGTGCAGTGTTTCAGTACGACCGGAAAAGGGTCTCATACCTTGTTGGTGGTAACCCGCAATTCCCAAACCCTTGAGGAATTATTGCGAGATATTCAAAGCTGGCCTGGTGTTGCACGTACAGAAACACAGATTATTCTGTCCTCGTATAAATTAGTTCAAAACATCCCAGTCTTAACAGAAACCAAATCATAGGTAATAAAGGAGTAACCACAGTGAGCAAAATCAAAGTTGAATATATCTGGATGGATGGGCATCAGCCAACCCAAAAACTCAGGTCCAAAACCAAAATAATTGAAGGCCCGGTAAATTCCCTCTCTGATATACCGGATTGGGGTTTTGATGGATCCAGTACCTTGCAGGCAGCAGGGGAAGATAGTGATTGTATGTTGAAACCTGTTTGTTATATACAGGACCCGATCCGCGGGGGAGATAATTTGCTGGCAATGTGCGAAGTAATGAATCCTGATGGTTCAGTCCATGAATCAAATACCCGGGCTCAATTACGGGAAGTAGCAGAGAAATATGCTGACCAGGAATCCTGGTTTGGTATTGAACAAGAATATACTTTTTTCCAGGGACGTGTACCTCTGGGGTGGCCAGAGGGCGGTTACCCAGCTCCTCAGGGCCCATTTTACTGCGGCGTTGGGGCAGACGAGGTTTTTGGCAGAGATATTGTTGAAGAACATTTGGAGTTGTGCATCGATGCCGGTTTGGAAGTTTCCGGGATCAATGCTGAGGTTATGCCAGGCCAGTGGGAATACCAGATCGGACCACTTGGGCCATTGGATGTTGCGGATCAGCTATGGCTTTCCCGCTGGCTCCTTTATCGCATATCAGAAGATTATGGCGTCAGCGCCACTTTGCATCCCAAGCCGGTGCAGGGAGACTGGAATGGTGCGGGTGCCCATGCAAATTTCAGTACCAAAGCAATGCGCTCAGACGGTGGTATAAAAGTGATTGAAGCAGCGTGTGAAGCTCTAGGTAAGAACCATGAGAAGCATATTGCCGTATATGGAGCACATAATGAAGAACGCCTTACAGGCCTGCATGAAACTTGCTCTATCCATGAGTTTCGATACGGGGTCAGTGACCGGGGAGCTTCCATACGTATTCCTATGAACACAGCAAATGATGGTAAAGGTTATCTTGAAGATCGGCGACCTGCAGGTAATATGGATCCTTATAGGGTCTGCGCCGCCCTGATTGAGACCACTTGCAGCTGATTTTAGCTCGAATTAAATAAAAAAGGCGTCTGATGACGCCTTTTTTATTATTTCTGGGATAAACTTATGATTTTATACAGGTCAGGAAAAATGAGTGCAGGTAAATTTTTAGCTAAGCAATACATGCTACGATAGAATGGGACTTTTTAGACTGACCAACAAAAATATCGATAATTTGATAGAATATTTCAGTAAAATATGTTTTAGATAAATTTTCTATTTACATAAATAAATTTATAAATTGTATTAATTATTATAAATATTAAATAATAATACGATATTTATTAATATATTTATATTTGAAAGTTGACCTTTTCAAGAATTTGTTATAAACTTCCGTCATATTATGTGTGTACTACGACGACATCATCATCCAGTTCATCCGAACTTCTTAATTAAAAGAGGTGTTGCCGGCGTATAATTAATTCAAGTCAATTTTTAAACTTTGAAGAACCTCCGGAAGACACCCGGGGGTTTTTTTTTACATGGAGATTGGTAAATGGGGAAAATATTAAAACTTGGTTTGCCCAAAGGCAGTTTGCAGGAAACGACCTTTGGACTGTTGAAAAAAGCGGGATGGAATTTCAACTTATCGAGCCGAGCTTATAAGCCATATTGCGACGATAATGAGTTAGAAGCTTGGCTCATCCGAGCTCAAGAAATGTCTGTCTATATTGAACAGGGTATTTTTGATATGGGCATTACAGGGAAAGATTGGATTGAAGAAAATGACTCCAATGTGGTTGAAGTTTGTGAACTCATTTATGCAAAATCCTATATGCAACCGGTTCGGTGGGTTTTAGCAGTACCCGAAAAAAGTAATATTCAATCTGTAAAAGATTTAGAGGGGAAACGCATAAGCACGGAAGTAGTGAATATTACAAAAAAGTATTTGGAGAAAAATAATGTAAATGCCTACGTAGAATTTTCTTGGGGAGCAACTGAAGTAAAACCCGGTATTCTCGTAGATGCCATTGTTGAAGTAACTGAAACGGGCTCATCTCTTAAAGCAAACAACCTTCGTATTGCTGGCACGATCATGGAATCCAGTACACGTTTAGTCGCAAATAAAGAAGCATACAAAGATTCGTGGAAAAAGAAAAAAATTGAAAATATTGCCCTGTTACTCCAAAGTAGTATTAATGCAACTGCTCGAGTTGGGCTAAAAATGAATGTTAGCTTCGAAAACCTTGATTCGCTCGTTTCAGTATTACCCGCTATGAAAAAACCAACCATAAGTCAATTAATAAATGGGTC
>DKQR01000201.1 GCA_002471805.1 Fidelibacterota bacterium UBA7303
TTATGTAGTTGCCGGGAAAAAATCCCTTTCCAAAACAAACCTCAATTTATGGATAATGCGTATCTCTGCTTCCGGGGATATTCTTTGGCAATCAAACCATGGTGGCGGTAATAACGATAAAGGTACCGCACTAACCATTACTGAAAATGAAGATATTGTTGTTGCCGCTGGTTACAGCCGCAGCAGTTCTGGATCGCCATTTAATTATAGAATTTGGGGTGTAGATGCGAATAGCGGACAGTTGCTTTGGAATAAAATACATGGCGGAAACCAGGAAGATGAAGCCTATGGAGTAGCTGAAGGATATGATAATGGTTATATGGTTATAGGGAAATCATATTCTTTCGGCAGTGAACGTGTAAACTGGCTGGTAAAGACTGATTCCTTAGGGCGCGTTGATAATTGATCAGTATCAAATATTGGATGAATACTGACTAACTCAATAATAATGAAGCTTGCCACTCAGAGAGCTATTAAAAATAATATTCATAAGCCCTATTAAATAATTGCGTAGTATAGAAGTAGTGTCGATTTGTTATTTTATTAATAGTTTTGTTGTATAAATACAAAGGGAGATAGAGTATTTTAATGAGAAAATATTTGCTCATATCCTTATTCCTATCACTGGTTTTACCCCAGTCGGAACAGTCGGAAGAGGATGAAGCGGTAGAAATCGCTATAGATTTTGATAGTAAGGAAGAACTATATCTAAATTTTAGTTTTAATGCCTATAGAGGGGTTCCTGTATACACCGCTAAAACATTCGACCAGTATGATCGATCATATCCAGTCTATGGTTTATCCATTGGTACCCCTTTTGGGTTCCAGGCCGGTTTTACATATACGACCCTCGATTTTGAAATTATGCAATATAAATTTGAGGATACAAAAACAATAGTTGGAAATAAAGCTGTATTCGGTGGAATTGCTTACCAGGTGGGAATTAATTCGGGATTCTTTATCAATACAGCGAGTTTGAGCGTTACCGCTGCAACCGGAATATACCATAAAGGGAATGGCTTCGTTGGTGGAGTAAATTTAGACCTCCCATATTGGGGACCATTTGAAGTTCGAGGTGCTGTCAGATTTAATACAGTCCAAAGACCGGATAAGGATTATACTGGATGGATTGACATCGGTATCTCATTGGGCTATGAATTATAATAAAATTATTAATGATGGGGAAATGGTCTTACTACGATGAGACATATTACACTTGTGCTTGTTTTTGGGTTTTTGTTTTGGAGATGTGAAGAAGAGCAAGAGCTGTCCAAAGATTGTGCTGGGAATATTAATGGAAATTCAATTGAAGATAATTGTGGTGTTTGTGATAGTGATACCACAAATGATTGTATAGAAGATTGCGCTGGTATTTGGGGTGGAGATAATATTTGTGGTTGTACCGACAGCACCTCTTATAACTACGATAGCAATGCAACGTTCGATGATGGAAGTTGCAATACATCCATAATAATGACAACATTCATTAAAAATGTTGAACCTGAGAATAGATGTTCTGGTAGTATTGATGCTAAGCAAACGACTGATGGTGGTTATATTATTGCAGGTTGTAATGATGGTAGTGCTTGGTTAATGAAGACAGACCCTTATGGTGAAAAAGAGTGGGAACAAACATATAATATGGATGACTGGTGGGGAAATAGAGCCGTTATTCAAACCAGCGATGGTGGTTATCTATTTGCTGGTTGGGAAGGTGTCTTGAAAACAGATGCAAATGGTACAATGGAATGGGAAAAGCGAGGTGTGCTAGGTAATACTGGTAAGCACCCATATTATGAAGATGCAATGGAACATAGTAATGGAAATTTTTATCTGGTTGGTGGGGGACCAGTTATCGATCCAAATAATACTGGGAAAGAAGGACAGGCGATTATGGTGAAAATGAGTCCGTCTGGGTCAGTCCTCAAAACAAAATTTTATGGTGGACAATGTCCGGATGACATATTTAGAAAGATTATTGAATCAAATGATGGTAAGCTATTAATAGTAGGAGAGAAGAGTCATGGTGAATCACCATATCCTTGCTCTTTTAATTTTAGATACTGGAAGGATATTTGGGTAGTTAAAACTGGTACAAATGGTGTTGTAAAATGGGAAAAGACTTACGGTGGAGATTACCTTGAAAAAGGAATGAATATCGTAAGTGCTAACCAAGAAGGGTATGTGGTTTTAGGGCAAAAATGCGCCCATAAAAGTAATCTCAGTAACTGTAATAGCCAAACAAAGGTAGTGATTTTAGATATCGATGAGGAAGGTAATGAACTAGATGAAACAAAATTGCCAGGATTATATCACTTTGAAGCTGGGACGGAGATGGCATTGGAAAATACTCATTCTGGAGGTTATGTTTTTGCTACAATGCCATCCGGTAATAAAGATATATGGCTATACAAATGGGGTGAAGGTGAAGAGACTATGAACCTAAAGATATTCCTTGATGATGGTATAGGTGGTGAAAGCATTCATAGGACTAATGATAATGGCTTCATCATTAGTACCCTGGGATGCATAATCATTAAAACAGATTCAAACTTATCCTTTTAAATTATTATACTACATTTCTGGGATATGATTTATAATAGAAGTAGTCTTTTATGTGCTCACCAGTACAATTCATTTAAGATGAATACATATGTGGTCGTGATTAATTATCTTAACCTTAGTATTATAAATCTGTTACAATAGGAAAACGATGTTTAGATATCCTCGCTATTATAAGCATACCATACGGCTTCTAATTTTATCCATTTTAACATTTTTATTGAGCTGCGAAAAATCTGAGCCATCATCTTCAGAAGACTGTGCAGGTAATTCTGATGGCAATGCGATCTGCGGGTGCACGGACAGTACGGCAGTAAACTATCTGAGCAGTGCAACTTATGATGATGGCAGTTGTGTGCATTACATAGACAATGGTGACTTTTACCTGAATTTCAATGGTGCTGATTTCGTAGATATTGGTGATATGTTCCCTCAGGGTGCTTATACGAAAGCAGCATGGGTGAATCGAAAATATAGTTATGGATCACCCAATAATATTATTTCAGGGGAAAAAAATCATGCTTTATGGGCTCCTGATATGCAAGGATATAATTCAAAATTATCTGCGGGTCATAATAACAGTTACAATATTGTCCAGGACACTGATTCCTTGCCGACTGGAGTGTGGACATTTGTAGCGGTTACTTATGATCCTGATGTTGACTCAGGTACGATGGTATTATATAAGAATGGTATACAGGTTGATTCAGAGACGAATGTTCCAACACAAAATTCAACCGATATTACATATATCGGCAGGTATGGGAATGGTTACTATTGGTCAGGTGCGATAGATGAAGTAGCTATCTGGGATAAAGCTCTTACATCTGGTGATATAGAGAACCTTTACAATGCTGGCTATGGTTTAACCAATGCATCCGCAAATTCCGATGATTATTCATCATTAACTGGTTTACAGGGGTATTGGCGAATGAATGAAGGGGAAGGGATCACTCTTTCTGATGCAAGCGGCAATGGGAACGTTGGTATAATTACCGGTGCAGATTGGAGCACCTGTGATGAGTGCGGCTGTATGGACCCCGCAGCCTGTAATTATAACCCAGTAGCCACAGTAGACAACAGATCATGTATCTTTGATGATGATAATTGTGATACTTGTGTAGACGGGGTGATCATTGCTAATGATTTTGACAGTGATGGCATATGCGATGATAGTGATAATGATAAGGATGGGGATGGTGTCCAGGATGAGGATGATTCACATCCATATGATAATATGGCCTGCGCTGATGCCGATCAGGATGGTTGCGATGATTGTTCTTCAGGATACAATGATCCTTCCAATGATGGTCCTGATGATGATAACGATGGAATATGCAATTCTTATATAATTGAAGGATATACAGTATATATCGTAGGTAGTTCGTATAACTCAGAAGGTGTTTATACAACCTGCTACTGGGTAGATGGTGTCCGCTATGAACTTCCCGGTGGAGCCTGGGCAACAGATATAGCTGTTGTTGATGGTACGGTATATACTTCTGGGCAAGGGGAAATATATGAAGCCTGCTATTGGATTAATCAAGATATATATGAACTTCCAGGCAATGGAGGAGAGGCTGAAGCAATTGCAGTTCATGGAAATGATATTTATGTTGCCGGTTGGTTTAATAATGGATCCTGTTATTGGAAAAATGGGGAACGGATCAACCTGACTACCAATGGAGACTCGCAGGCATTTGGAGTTGCAGTGCGTGATAACGGGTCTGTCTATATTGGCGGTTATTTTATGAATAATCATCATTACATTATCCCTTGTTTTTGGAAAGATGGAAATAACCGGACTAGCCTTCCGGTTCCCGATGGTGGTGATGGCGAAGTCAATGATATTGCCATTATGGATGGCACTATGAGGTATTACGCAGGCTATACACTTCGTCCGGATTATTTTGCAGGGTATGTACCAACAGCTGGGTATTGGCGCCATACTACAAGGACCGACCTATTTTTGGGCGGTTCAAGTATGGATATTTATGGTTCAAAGGGATGGGGAATTACCATATATGGTGATGATGTCTATGTTGCAGGCTCTACTGACTGGTATGAATTTTGGGGTCAGGAAGAGACCACTGGTGGAACATTTCCACAGTATTGGAAAAATAAAAATATTCGTGATCTAGAAGGAGGCCCCTTGACTGATTTTGGAACAGGTGAAGCTTATGATATTCGTGTGGCAAACAACAATAAAATTGTTGTAGGTGTAGCAACCCGGGATACCAGCTATAATTATAGTTACCTGAGTGCCTGCTATTGGCTTAATGGTGATCTGCATTACCTTGTGAATGAGTATGACGTTCCTGCAGGATTGGAAAACTGGTATGAGGGAGAAGCAAAGGGTGTTTTTGTCGTTGAAAATTAACCGGTAATGATGGGTAGACCTGACTGTGATTGGATATATATCACTCTTATTGTTTATTGGGTTGGCTTTTTGGAGTTGTGGTGAACAAGAACCAGAGCAAAGCGATATTAATGAAGGAGGATACATAACAATCGAATTGCCTGATTGTCCGCCTCTTGAAGATATTAATGAAGAGAATCTTTGTACAGCAGATGATGGTACAGATGGAGTAAAAATATTAGGGGAATGTTATTCAATTGAAAATACTACAGAAATTACCTTTGGAGACGCTTTTGCAAGTAAACCATCAGGCCCTCTCCCAAAGGAGATTGCACTTCTAACCAACTTAATCATTTTTAATGGTAGTAACTATTGGGGGGGTACTACAGATTCAAAATTTACAGGCGAAATACCGACTGAGATTTGCAATCTTACTAATCTGATTAATTTAAATTTATCATATAATGCACTTACAGGATCAATTCCTCCAGAAATTGGTCATCTAACTAAGCTTCATAAACTCTCTTTTGGCAGAAATGAACTCACCGGGGAAATACCATCTACAGTTGGTAATCTAGTTGAATTAAGAAATCTCAGTTCGAGCAATAATAATCACAGCGGTAGAATCCCTCAAGAGATAGGAAATTTGACCAAATTACACACCTTAAATTTTTCTTATAATGAACTCACAGGCCCAATACCATCTAATATAGGGAATCTGGAAAATTTAGGGTTATGGGATCCGGAATATTATAACGTTGATTTTGACACTGAAATTTGGATCGCTTTTAATCTTTCCCATAATAATCTTACGGGACCCCTGCCTGCTTCAATAGGTGATCTGGATGAACTTGGATATGTGGATTTTTCCTATAATCAAATTGATGGACCAATACCTCCGGAAATGGGAGATATGGAATTTTTAGTTGAAATGAATCTGCTCAATAATCAACTTAATGGGGAAATTCCGCCTGAGCTTGGCAACCTAAGTAGCTTAGCAAAGCTCTGGTTAGCAGATAACAATCTTAGAGGAGTCATTCCAGAGGAATTATGTAACGTTGATGTTTGCCGGACACAGACATACGAATGCAATAGTACTGCCAATGTTTTTTCACGCAATAATTTTTGTCCTCCTTACCCTCAGTGCTTTGTAGAATTCGAAACTATAGGGTGGACAATAGACATAGTTAATTATCAAAATTGTAATCCCTATCCGGATTGTGCTGACGGATATACGGCTATAAATGATCCACCACCAATAAATGGTGGGGATATATACGATGGATGGTGTTTTTATCAATCTGATTTGGATGTTCTTCAAGATTTTATTGATGTAAACGAGAGTTTGAGCGGAGAACCATTAGAAATCGGTATACAGCGATGGTATGGTGGTGAATATGGCAATGGGAGATTAAATGGTTTGGATTTTTCCAATGAGGGTAATGAAATCTCTATTATCCCAGAAAGCATAGGAAATTTAGAAGAATTAGAGTTTGTGGATTTTTCCAATACCCAAATCACTACTATTCCAGCAATTTTAGGTGATTTAAGTGAATTAAGCAAAATTTGGTGGGAGAATGGTCAACTCACAGGGTACATTCCACCAGAGCTGGGTAACCGGACCAATCTGACTGGTTTGAAATTAAATGATAATCAACTCACAGGTTCTATCCCTGCTGAGTTAGGTAGTACCAATTTGCATTATTTATATTTGAATCGAAATCAACTCACAGGAGAAGTGCCACTGGAAATATGGAATTTGGAGGCTTTTTACGAGAGTGGGGATCCCTATGAAGATGGGGGGCTATCCTTGAGAACAATTAACCTTAGACATAACCAACTCACAGGTGTGATACCGGAGAGTATTTGCGATTTGAATTTGAGATGGAATCACTACAACTTTGTAGATATTCGCAATAATAAATTTTGCCCACCATATCCTTCTTGTCTTACCGGTAGAATGGGAAGTCAAAATACGAGCGACTGTGATTAATAAAATAATATCGCTTCTGCTTGTTTTTGGGTTTTTATTTTGGAGCTGTGAAGAACAGCCGGACACTCCAAGCGCTAATGCAGCAGGTAATCAGAATATATTAAACTGCGGGCTGGATACACTATTTTCAAAGGAAGTCGGCGGTCCTGGCAATACGGGTTATGACCTGATCCGTTTGGATGATGACTGCAGTTATGTACTTGCAGGAAAAAAAACGAAAAGGCCCTGGCTGTTGAAAGTGGACGAATCAGGGAATGAAGTCTGGAGCAGAGTATTCGATGAGATTCCCCAGCCCCAGGGTGACTTTGGAGAGGGCTATCAGTTTGCTACCGCTGTTAACCAGACGTCGGATGGTGGTTTTATCCTTTGTTCATCAGTATATCCTACCCATCCCAGCTACGGAACAGGGTATGTTATAAAAGCTGATTCCGCCGGACAGACAGAATGGTTAACAGAACTGGATTATTCCAGGCCTCATCATGGTCAGGATATTATTCAGACACTGGAAGGGGATTATCTCTTAGTGGGATGGTGGTACGTAAACGCAGCGGAGACGAATCAAAAATCAGCCTTTATGGCCCGGATCGGTGAAGGGGGAAGTATTCAGTGGACACAACGCTATGGCGGGGACTGTGATGAGGACCAGTTCAATGCTGTGGTGCAGACCGATGACGGCGGTTTTATTACAGTAGGTGAATTCGAGCATGAAGGGGATGGGTTTAACTGTTCATTTTATGGGTATATGGACCTGTGGTTTGTCAAAACAGACAGCGAAGGGAATATGGTCCAGGAAGCAAAGTATGGCGGGCCCTATTGGGAAAGAGCCACGGATATTGTCCCCTTACCTGATGGCAACTATGCAGTTTCGGGCAGGAAGCGGCATACAAAGCAGCACCCCATCAATGCCTGGCTATTGAAGATGAGTTCTACTGGATCAATACTTTGGGAATGGGATGAGCCTGATTATAGTTCTGGGATATCCAGGGGTGATGAGCTCCGGACCCTATCACTAACAGATGATGGCCAGACCATTATCAGTATGGGTTTTAAATACGCTATGCCGATAGATAATATTGAACCAAAAGTATGGGCGTTCAATGCGAATTCCAGTACACTTTTATGGTCCAACAATTACGGCGGTGAGGCCAGCGACAATGAAGGAGCGGGGATCGTGAATGCCTTTGACGGCGGCTTTCTCTTTTTTGGTTATAATGATGGTGGACTGGCTAACATGAGCCACCATTTAAGATTGACCAAAACAGATTCAGAAGGCAACACAGTTCAGCAATAATTAAGAAATGCCCAATCGTCTTTCATCTTTAATAATTATTTTTGCATTGGTTTTGTGGTCTTGTGAAGATGAGACGGAGTCATTGACCGAGTCATTGGTTGAATGCCCGGTAAATGAAATATGCGGCTGCACCAATAATCTGGCCACAAACTATGATAATACGGCAACTGTAGATGACGGCAGCTGTGAATATATGGTTGGCGATTTTCAGGCTAAATGGCTGTACACCTACAACCTGGGCCCAGGCGGCGGACAAGCCCATTGTGTCCGCCAGACCAGCGATGGAGGTCTCATACTGTCCGGTTCAGAGCAGAATCAGGGAATGCTGTTAAAGACCAATGAAGATGGAATTCTTGAGTGGGGTCAGACTTATGAGATCGGTGATGGCGAAGTTTTAAAAAGTGTCAGTCAGTGTTCTGATGGCGGTTATATAGCCACAGGTTTCTTTACAGGTACTTTCCCTGATTTGGAATATCTCTGGGTAATAAAAACGGATGCAGCGGGGAATATGGAGTGGCAGGAGACCGTTGGGACCGCTGATAAGAATGACTGGGGTGAAGATGTAATAGAAACGCAGGATGGGGGTTTCGTTATTACCGGCACCCAGAATGATGACGGGTTCAATTCCAAGGCTTTTTTGCGAAAATATTCAAGCAGCGGCACTTTACTCTGGAATAAAACATACTCTGGCTCCGACTATAACGAAGGCATCTCATTGATTGAAGCATCGGATGGCAAAATTGTATTCGCGGGTTTATCCGGTACGGCCCATGGGGCCTATAAGCATTTCATGGTTAAGACCAGTGCCGATGGTGTCCAGAGTTGGAAAAAACGCTTTGGAGATAATACCCAGCAAACACTCAATGCTGTGTGTGAAGCTCCAGATGGTGGTTTTGTCGCAGGCGGATTTTGCCATAATTATAACTATAATTATATTGTAAAACGAAGCAGCTCTGGGAGTATGGAATGGGAACACTGTTACAATGGATCTGGAGAGCCGAGCTACAGCCATTATGGATATAATGACATTATTACTGCTGTGGATGGTGGATATTATTTGCTGGATAACCAATTTTATTTAACAAAAATAGACGAAAATGGTGAGATTGTTTGGACTGCAAGTCTAAGAAGAGTAAACAAGTCCATTATTCAATTGGATGATGGAGATCTGGTACTTGCTGGAAGTGGTTCGTCTATCTTTCTTTTGCGTATTGACCCTTCAGTAATCCAAGCTGGTCGGTGATTTGTTATTAATTTAATAATTGGAAATAATTATATTTAAATGAGTAGATGATTGTGAAATGGCCAATACATAATTCCCTAATCTTATTACCACTATTACTGATTGTCTCAATTGCAAATGGTGTAGATCTAATTGTGGATCAAAGCGCACTTTCGCAATATGGGACGGATAACTACCTTTTGTTTGATGGATTTGGTGACGGCCCCAGCCACAGTGTGACAGGTACCGATGAGGTCCATTTATGGAATGGAGAAGAAGAACCGCCTGACAATGCACCCACAGACTGGATCAATTATACCCAGGAAGCACTGGTCTATATGGACAAGTATGTGGCGGATGGCGCTACAGCCCATCATCGCGAAATCATGGGCAGTGGGCACCCGGATGTCGGCGGTAATAGCTCGCAAAGACCGCCATCATTATCGATTCATTATGGCAATCAGATTAGATATGGATTTGGAATCGGAGTAGGCAGTCAGGGAACACGTGAAATAGTTGAGGAAACGGAAATACAACAAGAGACATGGCAACATATAGCCGTTACGTTTGATGGTGAAAATTTAAAATTATATGTAAATGGTGAACTGGTGCAAAGTGACAATCACGCAGGAGAAACTCCAGTCGCAGTACCTGTAAAAATGCTGGGATCATCCTTCCGGGGGAAAATGGATGAGGTCCGAATGTGGAACGTGGCCAGGACCCAGGAACAGATTCAGGCAGCAATGAATGATACTCTGAATTTAGATGACAGAGAAGGGCTTGTATCCTATTTTACAATGGATCTCAATGAAGATTGGAAGTTAATTGATAAAAGCGGAACTGTTGATCCTATCGGGATTTTTCCTGGTGACGTACACGGTGACTATGATAATAATGAGATTTTACAAGAATATTATTCTGATGATTGTCCTAATGGACCCGATGGGAGTACCAATTGCCCATATCCCACCATCCGCAGTGCGATGGATGATGCACAGCCGGGGGACCGTATTTATATCAAGGGAGGGAGATATAATGAGCTTCTCAACAAATATCGGTTTAATGGTTTTGATTGGCCTACTGGCTCCGTACCGGCTCCAACAATTACTTTTGAAGGGTATCCCGGTGAAGATGTGATAATCGATGGTACTGTACCCATTAATGCAGAGTGGGAATATCATGTAAATGGTATATGGAAAGCGGTTCTGGATATGGATGACGTTTCAAAACAGATCCTGAGGCCGGTTGATACCCTCTACAGTGTGTTTGTGGATGACAGGTATATGATACCGGCTCTCCCCTTTAATATAAAAAATCCTACCGATCCCACCACCGGGAATCCAAGGAACCCTGAACCGAATACTGTCTGGGAAAATATTGGGAAGAATCCTTTCTTATATAGCCCCGATAGTGCCGATGCATGGCCGTATTTAGATTCCCCGGCCTATCCTAATGGTATTGATTATTATTTACCGGGGGAATATGCAAACTTAGATACAGTGGAAGAGTGGTCATTTGATGCCAGCACGAGCACTCTATATATCTACCCCGGTGAAAATTTCAACTTTTCATCCCCAAATGTCCGGGTAAGGGTGAGGGTAATAAATATGAATTTTTTAGACTCGGATAATCTTGAATTCAGAAATATACATTTTTTTGCCGGCGCACAAATTTTCAGTAATTGCAATTATAGGACTATGGAAGATTGCAGGTTTTCATTCGGTGCGTTCTTTGGCGGAGAATCCAGTTTAAACACTGGAAACAGTAATGGTTTTAGTGATCATATGATTATCAGAAATTGTATCTTCGAATATAGCAATGGTCGATCTCCCTTTTGGGGTGTTGGACATCAATCTACAGTAGAAAATGTTTTAGTCAGGTATAATGATTGGTTTCATGGTTCAGCAAACTATATTGGCGGAGATCATGCAGGGCCAGCATATTATCGTTATCTCACTGTGGAAAATAGTACCAATGCGGGTTTATGGCCTGGCAGAGGTTCACTAGTGGAATATAGCCGTTTTGAAAATTTATACGATGGTGTTGATGGAAGCGGCATCCAAAGAAATGGAGCAACTGTTGAATATGGCACGACACGTTACTCATGGATCATAAATATGCCAGGTCTCAATGGTATGCGGTTTAATAGTGCCTGCGGCGGCACTGAAGGGGATGTTCATCATGTTGTTGCCATAGGTGCCAGTCGCGGTATGAAACTGAAAGGTGATTACCATGAAGTGTACCATGTTACCACATACGATAATAGAAGGAACGATATCTCTCTTGGATGGGGTAAGTATTGTGGTCCGGATAGGGCTGGGGCTACTGAACCTGGTAATGTTAACTCAAGAATTCTTAATAGTATAGCAGAAAGTTCTTTGGATTGCACATCACTTGATTGTGTCCCTTCAGCAGGTTTAACCGAAGGAGATTCACTTATTGATGATGCTACAAAGTATGAAGCATTTGCAGCTTCTGGCATTTGGTATGGGCGGTTTTTGAGACGCTGTGTAGATAATTGGTGTTCTTATTTTCCGTCACCACAGATTGAACTGGCAGACCCCTGGTATGGCTGGCATGCTGAATCTGAAGAAACTCTTATAGAGCAGTTTGGTGAAGTTCCGTGGGATGACCAAAGACAGAGTTATGATTTTCGCCCCAGGAAAGGATCTAATTTGATTGATGCTGGTGTGATAGTTCCAGGTATCAACGATGGTTTGGATAGTCGTGACAATGCCCCAAGTCATGGCCTTTGGCTGGATGATCGGCCGGATCAACCATGGCTGGGTGTATACAATCCAGTCGGCGCGGATTTTAATCACCCGCCTACGTATCCTGGACAGAACCGCAGGTTTGTAGGAGCTGCACCCGATATTGGTGCCTACGAATATGGTGATTCCGTCTACTGGATCCCGGGATACAGGTATCCTTATCCCAGTGTTCCCATACCCAATGATAATGCAGTGGATGTTCCGATAGATTACAGTGTGGTCTGGAATTACCCCTATAAAAAGGATTATACCGGTACAATGGCGACAGTTAGTTTAAGCGGCCCTGGCGTAAATAGAACTGAGACTTTTCAATATCCAAATAATGTCCTTTTTCAAACGTTTCAACCGGGCGGGACCTACACCTGGTCCGTTACAGTGGATGGTATCAGTGGGGGCAACTGGACATTCACGGTCACTGATAAAATGTATCCCACGAATGATCGATCAATAGATACAGTAGCCGTAGATAGTGCCATTATACCATTTATTCATATTGATGAATGGCATGGGGAAACCGTTTTGAAAGTGAAGAAAAATAATATGGCCTTTTTACGTTTTGATATTCCAACGTCTCTTAATTACAGCTGCACCATTCATTTAAATTTAGTCCCTGAAAATGTTTCACTGGCTGAAGGTGGCGGTATTATTCTTTACACATTTGATTCGGACTGGGGTGAAAGGTTGACTGATGAAAATAACATAGGCATTATTGATCATAGTTTATTAACACCGTTAGATACGCTGTATACCCTTGAGCCGGGAACCCCGGTATCTTTTGTTTTAACTGACAATATTAACTTCGCTTGTAGCAATCACTCTTTTGCTTTGGGCGTTTTGGATTCTACAGATAACGTATCATTTTACAGTAAAGAAAAAGAATATGAGCAGAGGGATAATAACTATGCCCCCAGAATGAATGTTTGGCCCAACATCTCTTTTCAGGAATGCATTTATACTGTTCTACCATCAGTTTACCCTGGTGATACGGACAACAATGGAGTTGTGAATGAATATGATATTCTACCTTTAGTCACTTATTTTTACCAAACCGGTCCACAACGTTGTACGGCTGGTTATGGCTGGTTACCATCGCCTTTTGACTTTCTGTGGGTATCGAATTCTGCTGCCACATATGCCGATGCCAACGGGGACGGTATTATTGATGAAAGTGATTTATTCGGGATTGCGCTTAACTGGGGCAAGAGCCATGGGGACGGTTCGGACAATTTTGTAATTGATCCAGGTGACAGTACATTAGTTACCCTGTATAAACCTGCACTTGAACAATTATACCAGGCATTAGGCGTAGATGGTGAGCCGGCACGTAAGATGAGATCACTTTTGGAAAGAATATTAGGCATAGCAAACATACCTGATAAATTCTCTCTGTATCAGAACTATCCCAACCCTTTCAACCCCATCACCACAATCAGGTACGATCTTCCAGAACAAAGTCACGTAAATATTATCATTTATGATATGCTGGGCAGAGAAGTAACTCAGTTTGTCAACGCCACCCAGGAAGCCGGCTATAGGTCAGTACAATGGAATTCTACCAATAGTTTTGGCAAGCCCGTAAGTGCGGGAGTCTACATCTACCGCATACAGGCTGGGAAATTCATGCAGGCCAGAAAGATGGTGCTGTTGAAATGATAAAATTCAAGGAAGAAATGGAAGGATGTTAAAGAAAAATAAAATATTCATTTTGTTCTTTGGTCTAATATTAACCAGCTGTGGGCTTTTTGATAAAGATGATGAATCAATCGATGGCCCTATCGCCGCATTCGAAGCTGAACCCGCAGAAGGTTATGTTCCGTTGACAGTGACATTTACTAATAAATCCGATCCTGGAACAGGCAGTAATGTTGAGTACTTGTGGGATTTCGGTGATGGTGGTACAACACCAGATGAGAATCCAGGTCATACTTTTACTGATGTCGGGGTTTTCCCCGTTACTTTAACAGTTACAACAACTCATGGCAGTGACATTTCTGACCCGCGAGTGATTACGGTAAATCCTGAGGTAAATCAACCAGTCTTGTTATTGTCATCTAGTTCTTCATCAATAGCAGCTGGCGAATCAACATCAATATCATTGGATATAACCGATTTGGTAACTTCCGTTTTTGGTGTCGAGATGCAGATAAGTTACAATAAAAGTGTTGTTGATGTAGACACTTCAAGTTTTGAGCAGGGTACTTATTTTGGGAATAATGCAATTTCACTGTTTCAAAT